>PGEI01000087.1 GCA_002894305.1 Comamonadaceae bacterium CD01 | reverse complement strand
GTGCTACAGCACTGTCTGCGCTTCACCTTCGCGTACTCGATCGATATAGCAATGGAATCAGGCGGCAGGCCGCTCGCTCCCCTGCAGCAGCTCCCACAGCCGCGCAGGGGTCAGCGGCATCTGCAGCTGGGCGCACAGGTCGGCGTGGCCCGCGCGCGCCAGCGCGTCGGCCACCGCGTTGACCACGCAGGGCGCGGCGCCGATCGTGCCGAGCTCGCCCACGCCCTTGACGCCCAGCGGGTTGTTGGTGCTGGGCGTCGTCTCGTCCATGTGCGTGCTGAAGTGCGCGCCAATGTCGCAGGCGCGCGGCGCGGCGTAGTCCATCAGGCTGCCGGTCAGCAGCTGGCCGCTGGCGCCGTCGTAGACCATGCGCTCCATCAGCGCCTGGCCTATGCCCTGCACCGCGCCGCCGTCCAGCTGCCCGCGCACGATGGTTGGGTTGACCACGCGGCCCACGTCGTTGACGCTGGTGTAGGCGGCCAGCGCCACGGCGCCGGTGGCGGGGTCGACCTCCACCTCGCAGACATGCGCGCCGTTGGGCCAGCTGGGGCCGGCCACGCGCTCGGTGTGCTCGACGAAGATGTGCGCGCCGTCCTGGCGCGCCGCCAGCTCGTACAGGCCCACGCCCAGGTCGGTGCCGGCGACGGTGAAGCGCCCGGCTTCGTAGCGGATGTCGGCCTCGGCCGCCTCCAGCGCCTGCGCGGCCAGCGTGCGCGCCGCCTGCACGGTCTGCTGCGCGCCCACGTGCATGGCCGATCCGCCGGTGAACAGCGAGCGCGAGCCGGCGCTGCCAAAGCCGTTGCCGCGGTCGGTGTCGCCCAGCACCACGCGCACCTGCTCCAGCGGCACGTCAAACGCATCGACGACGAGCTGCGCCAGCGACGTGGCAATGCCCTGGCCCATCTGGTTGACCGCGGCGTAGACCTCGATCAGCCCCTCGGCGCGCACTTCGACCGTGACGCGCTCTTCGAAGGCGTTGCCGCCGGTCCACTCCAGGAACGTTGCAATACCCAGCCCGCGCCACAGGCCGCGAGCGCGCGACTGCTGCGCTCGCGCGTCAAAACCGTCCCAGTCGGCCAGCGGCAGCACCTGGCCCAGCACATGGGCGAAGCGCCCGGTGTCGTAGGTCTGGCCCATCGGGTTGGTGTAGGGCATCTGCTCGGGGCGGATGAAGTTGCGCCGGCGCAGCTGTAGCCGGTCGATGCCGGTCTGGCGCGCCGCCTCGTCCATCAGCCGCTCGATGTTGAAGATGGCCTCGGGCCGGCCCGCGCCGCGGTAGGCGCCGGTGGGAGCCTGGTGGGTCAGCACGGCGCGGAAGTGGAAGTCGATCACCGGGATGTCGTAGACGCTGGTCTGCACCCAGGGGCCGATCAGGAGCTGGATGGCCACGCCCGAGCTGGTGGCATATGCGCCGACGTTGGCGTGCGAGTGCACGCGCAGCGCCAGGATGCGGCCGTCCGCGTCCAGTGCCAGCGCGGCCTGCGTGCGCAGGTCGCGCCCGTGCGTGGTGCTGGCAAATTCCTCGCCGCGCTCGGCCGTCCAGCGCACCGGCGCGCCGGTGGCGCGCGCGGCCCAGGCAATGGCCACGTCCTCGGGGTAGGGCGAGGTTTTCATGCCAAAGCCGCCGCCGACGTCGCCCACGCGCACGCGCACCGCTTCTGCCGCAACACCCAGGCCGGCGGCCGCCGCGGCGCGCACGCCGGTGGGCATTTGCGTGGACACCCACATGTCCATGCGCTCGGTGGCAGCGTCCCAGGCGGCGCGCACCGCGCGCGGTTCAAGCGTCAGCGCGTGCACGCGCTGGTGCTCCAGCGTCAGCTCCACCACGTGCGCGGCGCGCGCAAAGGCCGCGCCCGCGGCGGCCGCGTCGCCGTGGCGCACCTCGCAGGCAATGTTGTCGGGCGCGTCGTCCACCACGCGGGCGCTGGCGGCCAGCGCCGCGTCGAGCGACGCGACGGCGGGCAGCTCCTCGTAGTCGACCCAGACCGCCTCGGCCGCATCGTGCGCCTGTTGCAGGCTGTCGGCGACGACCAGCGCCACCGCCTCGCCGACGAAGCGCACCGCGCCGACGGCCAGCGCATGGCGCGCGGGCGTGGCGCAGGCGCTGCCGTCCGCGCGCTTGAACGGCGCGCCGCCCGCCATCGGCGGCACGCCGGCGGCCTGCAGGTCGGCGCCGCTGAAGACGCCGCGCACGCCGTCCATCGCGCGCGCTGCGTCCGCGTCGACTCCGCCAATGGCCGCGTGCGCGTGCGGGGAGCGCACGAACACGGCCCAGCCGTCGCCGGCCTGGCCCAGGTCGTCCACATAGCGCCCGCGCCCTTGCAGCAGCGCGTCGTCTTCCATGCGCGCGACGGCGCGGCCGCTGCCAAAGCGCATCGCCAAAGAGGAGGGGGCGGGGTGGTTCATGGGGCGCCTGCCTGTATGAAAAGCAAGCGCCCACTATATCGGCCGCGCGGCGCACGCCTGTGTGCCGCGCGCGACGGGGGTCAAGGGTGCCTGGTCAGGGCAGTTCGGCGCTGGGGTCGGGGGTGTCTGCGATGCGCGGGCCGACGGTGCCCAGGCGCTGCTTGAGCGACTGGGGCCGGCCGGTCAGCAGCGCGGCGTAGTTCACCGTGTTGGCCAGCACGTTCTTGACGTAGTTGCGCGTCTCGGTGAACGGTACGTTCTCGGCCCAGATGGCCGCGTCCAGCACCGGGCCGTTGCGCCAGTTGCGCGGGCGCCCGGGGCCGGCGTTGTAGGCCGCGGCGGCCAGCGGCAGCGAGTCGCCGAAGTCGTCCAGCGCCAGCTTCAGGTAGGCGGTGCCGATGGTGATGTTGGTGTCGCGCTCGTAGATCTGGTCCGGCTGGAAGTCGGTCAGGCCGATCTTGCGCGCGGTCCAGCGCGCGGTGGCGGGCATGACCTGCATCAGGCCCGACGCGCCCACGCCCGAGCGCGCGGCCAGGATGAAGCGGCTTTCCTGGCGAATCAGACCGTAGACGTAGGCCGGATCCAGGCCGATGCTGCGCGCGCGCTCGACGACCAGGTCGTGGTGCGGCATCGGGAAGCGCTGCGCCATGTCGATCGCGCCGCGCGTGTGCTCGCTGGTGTTGATGCAGCGGTCCCACACTTCGTAGTGGCAGGCCAGGTCGGCGGCGGCCAGCAGCGAGCGCTCGTCCATGCCGCCGTTGTCGTGCAGCTTGACGGTGTAGTGCCACTCGCGCACGCCCTCGCTGCGCAGGCCCAGGTGGATGGCGTAGAGCGCGCGGTTGAGCCCCGGGTTGGCACGCGCGGCGGCTTTTTCGGCCTCGGTCAGCGGCGGCGGCGGGGGCGGCGCGGTGACCTGGCCGCCAATTTCTTCGAGCGCCAGTTGCTCGTAGAACCCGGTGGTCGCGGCAATGCGCTTGAACAGCTGGTGGGCGCGCTCGCGCTTGATGGCGTCCGGATGGTCGGCCAGGTAGGCGCGGGCGCGCCAGTACTGCCAGGTGCTGTCCTGCTGCAGCGCCTCGGGCATGGCGTCGATGGTGCTGGCCACCAGGCTCCAGCGGCCGGCGCGCAGCGCGGCGCGCACCTTCCAGGTGAGCATGTCCTCGGGCAGGTCGGCGGCCTTGCCGGCGCGCTCGTAGTAGGTCAGCGCGTCGTCCGACAGCGACATGGCCGCGCGCTGGCCCAGCAGCGCCCACAGCCAGCCGCGCTGCTCGGCGGTGAGGCGCGCGCCCCAGGTCTGCTGCAGCAGCCGTGCGGTCTGCTCGCTGTCCGAGCGCGCCATGCGCACCAGCGCAATCGTTGCCAGCTCCTGGCTGGCGCCGGCGGCCTGCTTGCCCTGCTTGAGGCCTGCGGCCAGGTATTTGAGGGGCCCTGCCAGCGCCTGGCGCAGCGCCGCGCTGGACTGCGGCGAGACGATGCGCACCGCGTTGCCGGCGGCCGTCAGCTGCCCGGCCTGCGCCGCCAGCCTGGCCTTGCGCCAGACGTCCTGCGCGCTGATGCGCCCTGCCGAGTACAGCGCGCCTGCCGCGTAGGTGCAGCCGTCGTCGCCGTTGCCAAGCGCGTACCAGTCGGCCAGCAGGCGCGCGCCGGCGTCCGGTGCGCCCTGGCCGTGCTCTTCGTCGATCGCTAGCGCGTAGCAGCGCACCTCGCGGTCGTCGCGCATGCGAAAGCCGGGCAGCGCGGCGGAGAACTGATCCCAGTCGCGCTGCTTGCCCAGCACGCGCAGCCAGTCGTTGCGCAGGCGATCCTCCTGGTAGGTGCCGGCCCAGCGTTGCAGGAATGCCTGCACTTCGTCGCTGCTGGCGTCGTCGAGCCGTGCGCGCAGCTCCCAGTACGCCGCCCATGCGGCCAGTGGATGGTTTTGCGCCTGGGGCAGCAATGCGCTCAGGCGTGCGCGGTCGCCTTTGCGAAAGGCCTGTTGCATCTCCAGCACGGCCGCGTCGCCCGGCGCGTCCTGGCCTGCCTGCGTCTGGGCGTGCACGCCCAATGCCGTGGCGGCCAGCACGGCGGCGGCCGCAAGCGATGTCAAAATCTTCTTGAACTGCATTGGAAGGATTATCGGATGGACAAAACAGCCCTGCGCCGCGCCCTGATCCAGCAACGCCTGGACATGCCCGACCGCCTACAGCGCGCCGACCTGCTGCAGCGCGTGATGCGCATCTGGCTGGTCGACCGCCCGGACACGGTGATCGGCGCCTACTGGCCGATCAAGGGCGAGTTCGACCCATTGCCCGCGCTGCACCGCTGGAAGGAGGACGGCGAGCTGATCGACGAGCCGCTGCGCCGGCGCATCGGCCTGCCGGTGATCGACAAGGTGCACAAGACGCTCACCTTCCACGCCTGGTACCCGGGCTGTCCGATGGAGGAGGACGCCTACGGGATACCGAAGCCCAAGGACACCGAAGCCCTGATTCCCACGTTGCTGTTCGTGCCATGCGTGGGCTATGGCCCCGGCGGCTACCGCCTGGGCTATGGTGGCGGCTTCTACGACCGCACGCTGGCTGCGCTGCAGCCGCGCCCGACGACCGTGGGGCTGGGCTACACCGCGGGCTACCTGGACGAGTTCGAGCCCGAGGCGCACGACATGCCGCTGGACGCCATCCTCAACGACAACGGCGTGGTCTGGCCGGTGTAGCGCTGGCGCCGCACCGGAGGATGGAGCGCGGTGCGGGCGGGGCCAAACGAGGAGAAGCGCGATGCTCAAGCTGTATGTCGGCAACAAGAACTATTCGTCCTGGTCGATGCGGCCCTGGGTGCTGATGCGCCAGGCGGGCATTGACTTCGAGGAAATCCCGGTGCGCTTCGACAGCTTCGCGCCCGGCTCCGACTTCAAGCGTGCACTGGCCCAGGTCTCGCCCACCGGCAAGGTGCCGGTGCTGGTCGACGGCGACACCACCGTCTGGGACACGCTGGCGATTGCCGAATACCTGGCCGAGACCCGCCCCGACGCGCGGCTATGGCCCCAGGAGCGCGCCGCGCGCGCCCAGGCGCGCAGCGCCGCCGCCGAGATGCACAGCGGCTTTGCCGCGCTGCGCGGCGCGTTTCCGATGAACATCGAGGCCCGCCTGCCCGAGGTGGGCGCGCTGGCGCTGCGCGACCGCCCCGGTGTGCAGGCCGACCTGCAGCGCCTGGTGCAGCTGTGGGACGGGCTGCTGGCGCGCCACGGCGGCCCGATGCTGTTTGGCCACTTCACCGTCGCCGATGCGTTCTACGCGCCGGTGTGCATGCGCCTGATCACCTACCAGCCCGAGGGCCTGAGCGAGGCGAGCGCCGCCTATGTGCAGCGTGTGGCCGACCTGCCGGGCGTGCGCGACTGGATTGCCGGCGCGCTGCTGGAGCACGACTTCCGGCCCTTCGAGGAGCCGTATCGCCTGCGCCGCTGAGCCGTACGCGGCGATAAAAACACAAGGAGCACCATGAAGCTGCACATCCTGTCGGACCTGCACCTGGGCGTGGCCGGCATGGAGCACCCTGCCACCGACGCCGACCTGGTCATCCTGGCCGGCGACATTGCCCGCCCGGCCGCCGCCTGCGCCTGGGTCCAGGGCTTTGGCAAGCCGGTGCTGTACGTGCCGGGCAACCACGAGTTCTATGGCTCCAGCCTGCCCGAGACCGTCGCGCTGATGCGCGAACTGTGCGCGGGCAGCGCGGGCAGCGCGGTGCGCATCCTGGACAACGACAGCGTGGTGATCGGCGGCGTGCGCTTCATCGGCAGCACGCTGTGGAGCGACTTTCGCATCGCCGGCGAAGGCCAGGTGCGCGACGACGCCATGGCCAAGGCGCAGCAGTTCGCCTACGACTTCCAGCGCGTGCGCACCCGTGCGGGGGACGACGCGCCCATCTTCACGCCCAGCGACAGCGCCGCGCTGTTCGACGCCAACGTGCGCTGGCTGGGCGAGCAGCTGCGCCAGCCGTTCGACGGCACCACCGTCGTCATCACCCACCACGCGCCCACGCCGCACAGCATCCACCCGCGCTTTGCCGGCTCGCCGCTCAACGGCATCTTCGTCTCCGACGCGCAGGCGCTGGTCGCCGCCAGCGGCGCGCAGCTGTGGATACACGGCCACACGCACGACAGCTTCGACTACCGCGTAGGCGGCACGCGCGTGCTGTGCAACCCGCGCGGCTACTGCAAGGAGGGCGTCAACGAGAACCCGCTGTTCGACCCGCAGCTGGTCGTCACGCTCGACGCCTGAAACCCGTCCCAGTTCACTTCGCAAACGCAAACCAGAGGAGCAACCATGGCGATCTACACCACCCACCTGTTGTCACGCACCGAAGTGGCGCAGGGCACGATGGCATTCCACATCGAAAAACCCGAGGGCTTCAGCTACAAGCCGGGCCAGGCCTTCGAGATCGGGCTGACCGGACTGGACGCGTCCACGCCGCAGGAGGACGTGAGCCATGCCTTCTCCATCGTCGCCGCGCCGTCCGAGAAAGAGCTGGTCTTTGCCACACGCATGCGCGACAGCAACTTCAAGCGCGCGCTCAAGGTGCTGCCGATCGGTGCGCCGCTGACCATCGACGGGCCGTTCGGCTCGCTCACCCTGCACAAGAAGACCGAGCGCGCCGGCGTCCTGATTGCCGGCGGCATCGGCATCACGCCGTTCATGAGCATGCTGCGCAACGCGGCCGAGCAGCAGACGCCGCAGGACCTGCTGCTGCTGTACTCCAACCGCCGCACGCAGGACACGGCGTTTCTCGAAGAGCTGCAGCAGTTGGAAAAGCGCAACCCGCGCTTTCGCATGATTGCGACGATGACCGACCCGGCCGGCAGCACGCCGCCGTGGACCGGCACCAGCGGAATGATCGACGCCGACTTCATCCGCAAGGCGGTGGCCGGCCTGAACGACCCCATCGTCTACATCTCCGGCCCCACGCCCATGGTCGAAGCCATGCGCAACGCCGCCGAAGCCGCAGGCATCGACGAGGACGACCTGCGCAGCGAGGAGTTCTTTGGCTACTGACGCGCCGGCCGTGGGGCCGGACGGCGCCGCGCCGCAGATCTACACCGTCGGCGGCGCGGTGCGCGACCAGCTGCTGGGCCTGCCGGTGAGCGACCGCGACTGGGTCGTCGTCGGTGCGACGCCCGAGCAGATGCTCTCGCGCGGCTTTGCGCCCGTGGGGCGCGACTTTCCGGTGTTTCTGCACCCGGTCACGCACGAGGAATACGCTCTGGCGCGCACCGAGCGCAAGAGCGGACGCGGCTACCACGGCTTTGCGGTGCACAGCGCGCCCGACGTGACGCTGGAGCAGGATCTGGCGCGGCGCGACCTGACGATCAACGCCATGGCAGCGCCCGAGGGCTTTGCCGGCGAGGCGCAGGTGATCGACCCCTACGGCGGCCTGGCCGACCTGCGCGCCGGCGTGCTGCGCCACGTGACCGACGCGTTTCGCGAAGACCCGGTGCGCATCCTGCGCGTGGCGCGCTTTGCGGCGCGCTTTCACGACTTTCGCATCGCGCCCGAAACGCTGGAGCTGATGCGCGCCATGGTGCAGGACGGCGAAGTGGATCACCTGGTGCCCGAGCGCGTCTGGCAGGAGCTGGCGCGCGGGCTGATGCAGGCGCAGCCGCAGCGCATGTTCGAGGTGCTGCGCGAGTGCGGCGCGCTGGCCGTGCTGCTGCCCGAGCTCGACCGCCTGTGGGGCGTGCCCCAGCGCGCCGAATACCACCCCGAGGTCGACACCGGCGTGCACGTCATGATGGTGCTGCGGATGGCCGCGCAGCTGGATGCGCCGCTGCCGGTGCGCTTTGCCTGCCTGGTGCACGACCTGGGCAAGGGCGCGACGCCGGCCGACGTGCTGCCGCGCCACATCGGCCACGAGCAGCGCGGTGCGCGCCTGCTGGCCAGGCTGTGCGAGCGCCTGCGCGTGCCCGGCGACTGCCGCGAGATGGCCGATGTCGTCGCACGCGAGCACGGCAACATCCACCGCAGCCGGGAGCTGGGCGCCGCGGCGCTGCTGCGCCTGCTGGTGCGCTGCGACGCGCTGCGCAAGCCCGCGCGCTTTGCCGGCGTGCTGCTGGCCTGCGAGTGCGACGCGCGCGGGCGCCTGGGGTTCGAGGAAAGCGCCTATCCGCAGCGCGAGCGCCTGGCGCGCGCATTGGAGGTGGCGCTTGCGGTGCCCACGGCCGAGGTGGCCGCGCGCGCCGCAGAGGCCGGCGCTGCCGGTGCGCAGGTGGGCGAGTGGATTGCGCGCGAGCGCGAGCAGGCGCTGCAGCGGTGGCTGGCGGGCGTGCGTTGACCGCTGGTCGGCACCGCGCCGCAGCGCCGTAGATCACAGCACCGACTGCACCCAGCGCGCAATGTCGCCCGAGCTCATCGCGCCGGACACCCGCGCCGCTTCCCGTCCGTCCTTGAACAGAATCATCGTTGGAATGCTGCGGATGCCGTAGCGGCCCGCAATCTGCGGGTGGGCCTCGGTGTCGAGCTTGGCCAGGCGCAGGCGCGGCTCCAGCTGGCGCGCGGCCTGGGCAAAGGCGGGCGCCATTTGCAGGCAGGGGCCGCACCAGGGCGCCCAGAAGTCGACCAGCACCGGAATCTGGCTGCGCCCGACATGCTTGTCGAAGCTGGCGCCGTCGAGCGCCAGCGGCGCGCCGGCAAACAGCGGCTGGTGGCAGCTGCCGCAGTCGGGCGCGCGCTGCAGGTCGGCGCTCTGGACGCGGTTGGTCGTGTGGCAATGGGGGCAGACGATGTGCAAGGCGGTGGTGGTCATGGCGTGCGTGTAGAGACTGTCCTGCATGGCAGTTGCGTGCGCGCAGGCGGTTTTTCAAGCCACCCCCGACAGCAAAGGCCGGTTTTGTAAACCGCTGCCCGAGAGGCCACGGCCGCGGCAGTGCCTTGCAGGCTTTGTTGCCCTTTTGCCACCGGTCTGCCTACCATCGAACCGGTTTGGGCCGGCGGGTGCGCCGCGGCGGCCCATTGTTGACTCGGATCGCACGGCATCGTCCGGGTGCATCCATCGCCGCTGGCGTCCAAAAAAACGAGGGAACGACATGTCCACGCAAACCGACTCCGAAACCCACGCCAACGCCTGGCCGGCGCTGGCCAGCGCCTCGCTGCGCGTGGCGTTCGGCATCATCTGGATGGTCAACGCGGCCTTCACCTGGATGCCCGGCTTCTCGGCCAACTACGTGGGCTATCTGCGCAACGCCGCCGAAGGCCAGCCCGCCTGGTCGGCCTGGTGGTTCAACACCTGGATCGATCTGGTCGAGCCCAACGCCGGCGTGTTCCTGTGGCTCACGCGGCTGGCGACGACGCTGCTGGCGCTGGCGCTGCTGTTCGGCTTTGCCCGGCGCACGGTCTACGTCATCGGCGCGCTCTACAGCCTCTTGATCTGGAGCACCGCGGGCGGCTTTGGCGGGCCGTACACGATTGGCGCGTCCAACACCGGCGTGGGCCTGACCTATGTGCTGATCTTCGCGGTGCTGATCGCGATCAACCACCGCAGCGGCACCAGCCCCTACAGCGTCGACTATTTCCTGGAGCAGAAGTGGCCCGGCTGGAGCTGGATCTCGGCCTGGCGCGAGCGCCGGCTGTCGGATGCGCCGCGCGTGTCCTGGTGGGCGCAGACCGGCATTCTGCTGGGCGTGGCCGCCGTGGTGTTCTTCCTCGTCGCCGGGCTGCACAGCAGCCTGAACGTGCAGGCGCCCACGCCGGCGGCGGCCGCAGCAGCGGTCTCGCCACTGCAGCTGATGAGCAAGGAGCCGGTCAAGAAGCCGTTTGACGCCACGCTGCCGCCGCTGACCGACGGCAAGGAGGTGACGCTGCACATCGACGTAACCGACGAGGCGGTGGAGATTGCCAGCGGCGTCACCTACCAGGCCTGGCCGTTCGGCGGTTCGGTGCCCGGCCCGACGCTGCACGTCAAGCAGGGCCAGATGGTCAAGGTAGTGCTGGCCAACAAGGCGTCGATGCACCACTCGATCGACTTCCACTCGGCGTTCACGCCGCCCAACACCAGCTTTGCCGACATCATGCCGGGCGAGCAGATCGAGTTCACCTTCGAGGCCAAGGTGCCCGGCACCTTCGTCTACCACTGCGGCACGCCTCCGGTGCTGCTGCACATGGCCAACGGCATGTACGGCGCCATCATCGTCGACCCCGTCGACGACCCGCGCCCCAAGGCCGACAAGGAATACGTGCTGGTGCAAAGCGAGTGGTACACGCAGCAGATCGCCGGCACCCTGATGGGGCCGGACTTTGGCAAGATGCAGCGCATCCAGCCCGACATCGTCGCGTTCAACGGCATTGCCTTCCAGTACCAGCACCACCCGCTGACCGCGCGCCCCAACGAGCGCGTGCGCCTGTACATGGTCAACGCCGGCCCCAGCCTGTGGAGCGCCTTCCACGTGATCGGCGCGATCTTCGACAAGGTCTACCCGGACGGCAATCCGGCGCATGCGCTCAGTGGCGTGTCCACCTACAGCGTCGGGCCGGGCGAGGGCATCGTGTTCGACGTGGTGATCCCCGACGCCGGCGAATACGTCTTCGTCGACCACTCTTTCGCCCACCTGGACAAGGGTGCGGCCGGCGTGCTCGACATCCGCGAGCCGGGCCAGGAACTGGGCAAGCCGCAGATCTCCAAGATCGAGGGCCATGCAGCCGCGGCTCCTGCGCCAGCGCCCGCTGCGGCCGCGGGCCCCTACAAGTTCGACCCCGAGCGCGGCGCCCAGCTGTACGCCAGCACCTGCGCGGCCTGCCACCAGGCCAATGGCGCGGGCCTGGCGGGCGCCTTCCCGCCGCTGGTCAAGAACCCGGCGGTGCTCGCCGCCGACCCGACCCAGCACATCCGCACCATCCTGCACGGATCGAGCGGTGCGGTGATCGACGGTGTGACCTACCCCAGCCCGATGCCGCCGTTCGGCGGTGCGCTCAGCGACGCCGACGTGGCCGACATCGCCAACCACGAGCGCGTCTCCTGGGGCAACCAGGCCAAGCAGGTTACGGCCGATCAGGTCAAGGCGCAGCGCTGAAGGGGCGCGTGCCCCAGCAAAAAGCCTGGCGGGTTTTGGCCCGCCAGGCTTTTTTGTCATGCGCGAAATACGCGCCGCGATCAGCTTTTGCGCTTGATCCAGCCGGCGACGAACAGCAGCAACACCGCACCAACGATGGAGCCGATCCAGCCGGCCGCCTCTCCGGCGTGGTACCAGCCGACGGCCTGGCCGAGAAAGGTGGCGGCAAACGAGCCGGCGACGCCCAGCACGCAGGTCATGATCCAGCCCAGCGCGTCGTCGCCGGGTTTGAGTGCGCGTGCAATCAGGCCGACGACGAGGCCGACGACGAGGGTGCCAAGAAGAGAAAACATGGATGCAGTCCTGTTGCGATGGAAGACAAAAATCGCGCGGAGCCGGCGTGGCTCAGGGTGCGCGCGAGCGCCATGACAGCGCGAAGATTAGCAGCAGAGCGGCGGCGCCAAGCGCCGCGGCGCCCCAGCTGGCGGCGTCGCTGGGCTGGTACCAGCCAAATAGCTGGCCGAAGAAAGTGGCGGCGAACGCGCCGCAAATGCCCAGCAGGCAGGCCATGGCGCGGCTCAGCGCATCGTGCTGCGCCTTGAGCGCGCAGGTGAGCAGCCCGGCCATCATGCCGATGACCAAAGGGCCAAACAGGACAAGCATGGGCAGTCTCCAGCCAGAAGGATGGGTGTACTGTGCCCGCAAATCGCCAGCAGGATTGACAACAACTGTCGCCGAGCGCAGGCGCACGCCGCAGCCTGCGCGTGGCGTGGCGTGGCTGGTTTACGCCAGGCTGCGCGTGAAGGCGTCGCACAGCGCCTGCATGCCGGCGGCGTCCTCGGGGTCGAAGCGCGCCAGCTGCGGGCTGTCGACGTCCCATACGCCCAGCAGCGTGCCGTCGGCGCGCACCAGCGGCACGACGATCTCCGAGCGCGAGGCGCTGTCGCAGGCGATGTGGCCGTCGAACGCATCGACGTCTTGCACCACCTGCACCGTGCGCGTGGCGGCGGCCGTGCCGCACACGCCCCGGCCCAGCGCGATGCGCACGCAGGCGGGCCGGCCCTGGAAGGGGCCGACGACGAGCTCGCGCCCGTCAAAGAAGTAGAAGCCGCACCAGTTGATGCCCGGCAGCGCGTGAAAGACCAGCGCGGAAAGATTGGCCGCGTTGGCGACCAGGCTGGTCTCGCCGTGCAGCATGGCCTGCGCCTGCTGCAGCAGTTCGCGGTATTGCGCGGGCTTGCCGGTAGCGGTCAGGGCGTGGGCTTCGAACATGGGGATTTCAGGGGAGGCAGAGGGCTACAGCCATTTGATCGCCAGGCCGACGGCCAGGCTCAGCAGCACGGTGCTGGCCAGCGGAATGCTCCACTGGCGGCCGAACAGCCGGAAGTTCAGGTCGCCGGGCAGCCGCCCCAGTCCCCAGCGGCGCAGCCAGGGTGCAAGCCCCTCGATGACCACCAAGGCGACGAAGACGACGATCAGCCAGCGCAACATGGAGCAAGTGTAGGGGGCGCGGCACCCATAATCGGCGGCCATGCGACTGCGCCACATCGAAGTTTTTCACGCCATCATGCTCACCGGCAGCGTCAGCGGTGCGGCGCGCATGCTCAGCGTGACGCAGCCGGCCGTCAGCCGCACGCTGCAGCACGCCGAGCTGCAGCTGGGCTTTGCGCTGTTTCTGCGCGATGGCGGGCGGCTGCAGCCCACGCCCGAGGCGCAGGCGCTGTTCCCGCACGTCGAGCGCCTGTTTGCCCAGTTGGGCGACGTGCAGCGCCTGTCGGCCAGCCTGAAGGCGGGCCATGGCCAGGGCATGCTGCGCGTGCTCACCGTCCCCGGCCTGGGGCTGGACGTGTTTCCGCGCGCGGTGCAGCTGTTTCGCCAGCGCCACCCGCAGGTGCTGGTGCAGCACCAGACGCTGCATTCGCCCCAGGTCATTGCCGCGCTGGTGCTGCAGGAGGCCGACCTGGGCTATGTCTTCAGCCTGGCCGCCAACCCCGCGCTGGTGGCCGAGCGGCTGGCGCAGCAACCGGTGGTCTGCGTCGCGCCCAAGGGCATGCTGGCGCCGGCCGTGGTGCGCGCAGGCGCGGTGGCGCTGGCGCAGCTGGCGCAGCTGCCGGTGATCGGCATCGACCGCAGCGACCCGCTGGGGCGCGCGCTGGACGCGGCGCTGCGCGAGCAGCAGACGGGGCTGAGCGAGGTGGTCTCGGTGCAGACCTACCACGTCGCGCTGGCGCTGGCGCAGCAGGGCGTGGGCGTGGCGCTGGTCGAGGGCTGCACCGCCGTGGCGGCCGATCGCTCGCGCGTGGACGTGCTGGCGTTGGCACCGGCGCTGAACACCGAGGTGCACGCGCTGCGCGCACGGGCGCGGGCACCGTCGCTGGCGATGCGGGCGTTCACGCGCTGCATGCAGCAGGCGCTGCAGCAGACGTTGGGCGGCGCTGGCCAATGAGCCGAGCCATCCTCTGTGCGCTGCCAAAGGCCAGCGTCAATCCCAGCGCGCCGTGGCCGGTGTTCAGGTACAGATTGCCGGGCGCGCCGGACAGGCGTCCGATCACCGGTTCGCCCAGCGGCGTGGCCGGGCGCAGCCCGGCCCAGGCGTCGGCCTGCGCGTAGTCGCCGCCCTGCGGGAACACGTCGCGCGCCGTGGCTTGCAGCGCGGTGATGCGTGCGGGTGCAATCGACCAGTCCTCGTCGGCCAGCTCGGCCATGCCGGCCACGCGCAGGCGCTGTCCCAGGCGGGCAAACACCACCTTGCGCGCCGCGTCGGTCACGCTTACGCGCGGTGCGCCGTCACCCTGGGCGAGCGTTGCCGCGGTGATGCTGTAGCCCTTGAGCGGGTAGACCGGCACCTGCCACGCCACGCCCAGGCCCAGGGGGCGCAGCAGCGCCGGCGTGCCCGTGCCCAGCGCCAGCACGAAGGCGTCGGCCTGCAGCACGCGGCCGTCGGCCAGCTGCGCGCCGGCAATGCGGCCGCCGCGCAACTGCAGCCGCTCGACGGCCTGGCCGGTGACGAACTGCACGCCACGCTGGCGCAGCCGCTCGGCCAGCGCCAGGCACAGCGCGTGGCAGTCCACCGCGCACTCGCCCGGCGTGTGGATGGCGCCGGCCACGCGCGGCGCGTAGTGCGCCAGCGCCGGCTCGATGGCGACGCAGTCGCTCGCCGACACCGCGCTTTGCCGGGTGCCCATGGCCTGCTGCAGTGCCAGCTGGCGGCGCGCCGCGGCAAATGCCGTCTCGCTGGTGTAGAGCACCAGCTTGCCGGTGGCGGAAAAATCACAGTCGACCGCGGCAGCGGCGCGAAACGCGTCGAATGCGGCACGGCTCTCTGCCGCCAGCTGCAGCAGGCGGGCTGTCGTGCGCGCTGACACGCTGGCGCGGCACGCCGCCAGAAAGCGCAGGCCCCAGGCCCACTGCCAGGGGTCCAGGCGCAGGCGCAGGCTCAGCGGCGAATCCTTGGCCAGCAACAGGTGGGGCAGCTGCAGCCAGATGGACGGGTCGGCCAGCGGCTGCACATAGGCATAGCTCAGCTGCGCGCCGTTGGCGCCGCTCGTGCCCTGGCCGGGCGCGGCGCGGTCGACGACCGTGACCTGCATGCCGGCCTGCGCCAGCTCCCAGGCCGTGGCCAGGCCGACGATGCCGGCGCCCAGCACGCAGACCTGCCGGGGAGATGAATCGGTGGTGTGCATGGACGTGACTGTAGGCGCGCCGGCGCGCCCGCGCTCATGCCGTTTGCACGGACGGCCATGACCAAAAATCATGGCGGCGCATTAGGGCCTGTTAACGCTATTTTTGACGGATGCGTTGTGATCAAAAGGG
>PGEI01000086.1 GCA_002894305.1 Comamonadaceae bacterium CD01 | reverse complement strand
TTTTGCGGGGCAACGGGCACTATGAAAAGATCGTAAACACGCTCTGAGGGAAATTCCCGACGGCAGGCGTGCGGCGCAAGCCGTGTTTGCGCCGCGCTTGCGTTATTCTGGCCGCTTTTCAGATACGACTGGAGACAAGACAATGCGTTGGTTTCACAAGATTGGATGCACGCTGGGGCTTGGCTTGGGCCTGGCGCTGATGGCGCCGGTGGCGCAGGCGCAGCAGCAACAGTTCGTCAACGTGCTGACGGGCGGCCAAAGCGGCGTGTACTACCCGCTGGGCGTGTCGCTGGCGCAGATTTTCGGCAAGGCCATTCCCAATGCCCGCGCCACGGCGCAGGTGACCAAGGCGTCGGCCGAGAACCTGAACCTGCTGCAGGCCGGCCGCGGCGAAGTGGCGTTCACGCTGGGCGACGCGGTCGAAGACGCCTGGTCGGGCGACGCCGAGGCAGGCTTTCCCAAGAAGCTCGACCGCCTGCGCGGCTTCTCGGCCACCTACAACAACGTGATCCAGATCGTCGCCAGCGAAGACTCGGGCATCAAGACGCTGGCCGACCTCAAGGGCAAGCGCCTTTCGGTGGGCGCGGCCAAGTCGGGCACCGAGCTGAACGCCCGCGCCATCCTGAAGGCCGCCGGCATCAGCTACCAGGATCTGTCCAAGGTCGAATACCTGCCGTTCGGCGAATCGGTCGAGCTGATGAAGAACCGCCAGCTCGACGCCACGCTGCAGTCCGCGGGTCTTGGCGTCGCCTCGATCCGCGACCTGGCCAGCGCGGTCAAGATCGTGATCGTCCCCGTGCCCCAGGACGTGGTCGCCAAGGTGGGCAGCCCGGTCTACCTGCCCACGGTCATTCCTGCCAACACCTACACCGGCCAGACCGAGGATGTGCAGACCGCCGCCATTCCCAACTTCCTGATCACGCACTCCAAGGTGCCCGACGATCTGGTCTACGAGATGGTCAAGGCGATGTACGACAACATCGACACGCTGTACGCCGCGCACAACGCCGCCAAGGCCATCAAGCTGGACAACGCGCTGGCCGGCATGCCCGTGCCGCTGCACCCGGGCGCCGAGCGCTACTACCGTGAAAAAGGCCTGATCAAGTAAGCGCTTCCTGCAACCGACGAAGGCAACCGGCGCACGACGCCGGTTTGTCCGTTCTGGACGGCCGTACCGCGCCGCCCCGCCCTGGAGACAACCCGTGACCTCTTCCACTGACGCACCGCCGGCCGTCGCCGCATCCATCGCACAGGCCGAGCAGCTGATCGTCCCTCAGCACGACAAGCTCGACTGGCGCCACGCCGTGTTCTGGGTGGCGCTGCTGTTCTCTACTTTTCAGATCATCACGGCGGCCTTCAGCCCGCTGTCCAGCCAGGTGGTGCGCGCCATCCACGTCGGCTTCGTGCTGTTGATGATTTTTCTGATGTATCCAGCCTTCAGCAAAAACGGCGCAGGCTACAAGCCGCTGGCCTGGCTGCTGGGACTGGCCGGCTTTGCCACCGGCCTGTACCAGTGGATGTTCGAAGTCGACCTGACGCACCGCGCGGGCGACTTGACACAGGCCGACTGGGTGGTCGGCATCGTGCTGGTGCTGCTGGTGTTCGAGGCCGCGCGGCGCATGATGGGCTGGGCGTTGCCCATCATCTGCGGGCTGTTCCTGGCCTACGGACTGTGGGGCGAGTTCCTGCCCATGGCGTTTCAGCACCGCGGCTACGGCGCCGACCAGATCATCGGCGTGCTGTCGTTCGGCACCGAAGGCATCTACGGCACACCCACCTATGTGTCGTCGAGCTACATCTTTCTGTTCATCCTCTTCGGCGCCTTTCTGGAGCAGGCCGGGATGATCCAGCTGTTCACCGATTTCGCGATGGGCACCGTCGGCCACACGCGCGGCGGGCCGGCCAAGGTGTCGGTGATCAGCTCGGGGCTGATGGGCACGATCAACGGCTCGGGCGTGGCCAACGTGGTCACCACCGGGCAGTTCACCATTCCGCTGATGAAGCGCTTCGGCTACTCCAGCGCGTTTGCCGGCGGCGTGGAGGCCACGTCCAGCATGGGCGGGCAGATCATGCCGCCGGTGATGGGGGCGGTCGCCTTCATCATGGCCGAGACGCTGAACATCCCCTATGTCGACGTCTGCATCGCCGCGACGATTCCGGCCATGCTGTACTTTGCGACCGCCTTCTGGGTGGTGCACCTGGAGGCCGGACGCAAGAAGCTGCTGGGCCTGGCCAAGGAGGACTGCCCCAACCCCTGGACTGCCGTCAAGCGCCAGTGGTATCTGCTCATCCCGCTGATCGGCCTGGTCGTGCTGCTGTTCTCGGGCTACACGCCGCTGTTCTCGGGCACCGTGGGCCTGGGCCTCACCGCCATCCTGATCTTTGGCGCCGCCTGCATGCAGGGCGTGCGCGGCACCAGCCTGCGCGTGCTGTTCTGGCTGCTGCTGGCCTTTGCCACCTCCGGTTTTTTCAAGTTCGGCGTCGGCACCTTCTTCGTGCTGATCGCGCTGCTGGTGGCGCTCACCTACATCCTGCGCACCGGGCGGGATGCGCGCAAGCTGGCGGTGCAGGCCATGGTGGACGGCGCGCACCACGCGCTGTCGGTGGCGATCGCCTGTGCGCTGGTCGGCGTCATCATCGGCATCATCAACCTGACCGGCGTGGCCGCCGAGCTGGGCGGCTACGTGATCGCGCTGGGGCGCGACAACCTGCTGCTGGCGCTGGTGCTGACCATGCTCAGTTGCCTGGTGCTGGGCATGGGCATTCCGACGATTCCCAACTACATCATCACCAGCTCGCTGGCCGCGCCCATCCTGCTCGAACTGGGCGTGCCGCTGATCGTCTCGCACATGTTCGTGTTCTATTTCGGCATCATGGCCGACCTGACGCCGCCGGTGGCGCTGGCGGCCTTCGCCGCCGCGCCGATCGCCAACGAGTCGCCAATGAAGATCGGCGTGACCGCGGTGCGCATCGCAGTGGCCGGCTTCATCATGCCGTACATGGCGGTGTACTCGCCCGAGCTGATGCTGCAGGGAGGCACCTGGGCCGCGACCGTCTACGTGGTGTTCAAGGCGGTGATCGCCATCGGCCTGTGGGGCGCAACCTCCATCGGCTACCTGTTCGCGCCGCTGAACTGGGCGGAGCGCACCTGGGCCTTTGCCGCCGCCTGCCTGCTGGTGGTGGCCGCGCCCTGGACCGACGAAGTGGGCTTTGCCGCCGCCGCGCTGTTCGTGCTGTGGCATCTGTGGCGCTCGCGCCGGCCGGCCATGGGCGCACTGGCCTGAGAGGCTGAGAAGCCAGGACTCCATGCTCGGCATCTGCCTGGTGCTGGCCGGCGCCGCGGCTGCGGCGCCGGTCTTCATCCCCGCCACTCACTTCACGCTGGCCTGGACGCACTCGATCGAGAAGGTGCGCTGGGAGGAAGACTGGCGCGTGCTGGACGCGCCGCCGCGGCTGGAGATCACCGCAGCGCGGGTGCGCGGATCGGCCGCCGGCATGGAGCCGCCCGATGACGCGCAGCTCAAGGACGGCTGGTACACCTACCGCCCGGCCACGCCCGCGCCCGACCTGCTGCGCCTGACGCGCTCGCCCTACACTGCCGACTTCGACCTGTGCCCCCAGGGCCAGGGCTGCGCACCCATGGGCCGGTGGCTGGCCTCGGACGGCGGCGTCACGCTGCTGAGTGCCTGCGCTTCTTCCCCGCGTCCATGAACTACGCCGAACTGCTTTTCCCCGATTTCTCGCTGATCCTGGCCGGCTACCTGGTCTGCCGCCTTACCGCGCTCAACCGCAGCGTCTGGCAGCCGGTGGAGGCGCTGGTGTACTACCTGCTGTTTCCGGTGCTGTTGTTCCACTCCATCGTCAAGACGCCGATCGAGGTCGGAGAAATGTCGCGCCTGATGGCTGCTGGCCTGGCAATGACGGCCGGCGGCATCGCGCTGTCGCAGCTGCTGGCGCGCCTGCCCGGCCTGCGCCAGCGCATCGCGCCGCGCGAGCACGCAGGCGCGGCGCAGGTGGCGTTTCGCTTCAACACCTTCGTCGCGCTGGCGCTGGCCGACCGCCTGGCCGGCGCCGCCGGGCTGCAGTTGGTGGCGGTGCTGGTCGGCGTGTGCGTTCCGCTGGTCAACCTGGCCGCCGTCTGGCCCATGGCGCACCATGGCAACCAGCGCGTGCTGCGCGAGCTGGCGCGCAACCCGCTGGTCATCGCCACGGTCAGCGGCCTGGCATGCAACCTGGCGGGCCTGCAGCTGCCCGGCTGGGCCACGCCGCCGCTGCAGCGCATCGGCGCGTCGGCCATTGCCCTGGGCCTGATGGCCGCCGGCGCCGGCCTGCAGTGGGGCCACCTGCAGCACAACCGCACGCTCAGCGCCGTGGTGCTGACCATTCGCCACCTGCTGCTGCCGCTGTGGGCCTGGGCGCTGGTGCGGCTGATGGGCCTGGACGCCACGCAAAGCGCGGTGCTGATGGCCTTCTCGGCCCTGCCCACCGCGTCCAGCTGCTACGTGCTGGCCGTGCGCATGGGCTACAACGGCCCCTATGTCGCCGGGCTGATCACGCTGTCCACGCTGCTGGCGCTGGCCAGCCTGCCGCTGGCACTGGGGGTGCTGCGCTGACGGCGACGGCGGCAGGCGCTCACTCGTTCACATACCAGATGGTCTTGGTCTGCTGGTACTGATCCAGCGCCTCCAGGCCGTTGTCGCGCCCGCCAAAGCCCGATTGCTTGTAGCCGCCGAACGGGGTGGTGATGTCGCCCTCGGAGAAGCCGTTGATCGACACCGTCCCCGCCTTGATCGCACGGGCCATGCGCTGCGCGCGAAACACGTCGCGGGTGTAGAGCGACGCGGCCAGGCCGTATTGGCTGTCGTTCGCCAACGCAATCGCCTGGGCCTCGGTGTCAAAGCCGGTGATCGCCAGGATGGGGCCGAAAACCTCCTCCTGAAACAGACGCGAGCCGGGGTGCACCTCGTCAAAAATCGTCGGCTCGACATACCAGCCGCTTCCCAGGTCGGCATGCACGCGCCCGCCGTGCACCAGGCGCAGGCCTTCGCTGGCGGCGCTTTGCAGAAAACCGTGCACCTTGTCGAAATGCGCCTTCTCCACCAACGGGCCGATCTGGACCGCCTCGTCGGTCGGCAGGCCCACCTTCCAGTCGGCCAGGCGCGCCTGCAGCCGCTGCAGCAGCGCCGCCTTGACGCCCGACTGCACGATCAGGCGCGAGCCGCAGCTGCAGTTTTCGCCCATGTTCCAGAACGCCGCGGCCAGGACATGATCCACCGCAGCGTCCAGATCGGCGTCGTCAAAAATGACCTGCGGACTTTTGCCGCCGCACTCCAGCACGATCTCCTTGAGGTTGCTGTCGGCCGAGTACCGCAAGAACAGGCGCCCCACTTCGGTGGAGCCGGTGAAGGACACCACGTCGATGTCCGGGTGCAGGCCGATGGCGCGGCCCACCTCCTCGCCCAGGCCGGTGACCAGCTGCAGCGCCGCTGCCGGCACGCCGGCCTCGTGGGCCAGCTCTGTCATGCGATAGGCCGACAGCGAGGTCAGCTCCGCCGGCTTGACGATGACCGAGTTGCCCGCCGCCAGCGCCGGCGCGACCTTCCAGGCGTACATCTGCGCCGGAAAATTCCACGGCAGCACCGCGCCGACCACGCCGATCGGCTCCTTGACGATCAGGCCCAGCGCCTGCGGCCCGGTGGGCGCCACGCGGCCATAGCATTTGTCGATGGCCTCGGCATACCAGCGGAAGGTGTCGAGCGTCGCCGGCAGGTCGGTGTTCAGGCATTCGGTGATCGGCTTGCCCGCGTCGACGCAGTCCAGCGCGGCCAGTTCCTCGGCATGCGCGGCCATCAGGTCGGCCCAGGCCAGCATCACGCGCTTTCGCTCGGCGGGCGGGCGCTGCGACCATTCGCCCGACTCGAAGCTGGCGCGCGCGACCTGCACGGCTCGGTCGACATCGGCCGCCGTGCCCGCCTCGATCGAGCCGATGCTGCTGTTGTCGATCGGCGTGGTGTTGTCCAGAACCGCGCCCGGGGCGTCATGGCCGCCGATCAGATGACCGGCCCACAACTTGGCCGCGCGGGCCTGCGCAAAAATCTGTTCCTTGGTCTGGGGCATGGCGCAGTCCTCCTCAGGCCTGGTAGGCGTCGAGCAACGCGGCAAAGGCGTCGGCGTCCTGCTGCGCCAGCGGCGACAGCGGCAGGCGCACGGCGCCGGCCTGTACGCCGTGGCGGCGGCAGCCAAGCTTGGCCTTCTGGTTGTAGCCGCCGGACTCCATCGACTGGATCGCGGGGTACATGCCGCTCATCAGGCGGCGCACCTCGTCCCAGTCGCCCTGGGCGGCGGCGCGCACCATGGCGGCCTGCTCGGCCGGAAAGACGTTGGCGCCGCCGCTGATCCAGCTGCGCACGCCCCAGAACAGGAAGTCGGCCGCCATGTCGTCCGAACCGCTGACGATCTGAAAATCCGGAATGCGCGCCTGGATCAGCGCCAGTGCGCGGTTGAAGCTGCCGCTGCTCTCCTTGATGCCGACGATGTTGGGCACGCGCGCCAGCGCAATCACCGTGTCGACCTCGATCTGCACGCCGACGCGCTGCGGGAAGTCATACATCACGATGGGCAGGTCGGTCGCCGCCGCGACGGTGCGGAAATGCGCGGCAATGCCGTCCTGGTCGGGCAGGCTGTACGGCGGCGTCGACAGCATCAGGCCGTCGTAGCCCAGCGCCTTGGCCTGCTCGGCGTAGGCAATGGCCTGCGGCGTGGACAGAGCGTTGATGCCGGCAACCGCCGTCACCCGTCCGCGCGTTGCCTCGGCCACGGTGCGCAGCACCAGTTCGCGCTCGTCGGCCGACAGCGCGTAGTACTCCCCCGTCGTGCCGCAGGCCACGATGCCGGCCACGCCGGCGTCGACGAAGCGGTCGACCAACTGGCGCAGCGCGGCCGCATCGACACGGTCGTCGGCGGTAAAGGGGGTGACGATTGGGACGAGAACACCATCGAGTTTCATGGGATTTCCTTGGTTAATGGACGGTAGCCTCGAACGAGGCACAAGGGAAAAACTGGCGCAATCGCACTAAAAACCGACGATTCGCTGCGGCAGCCATGTGGCAAGCACCGGGAACAGCGCCACCAGAATCAGCGTCACGATCTGCACCAGGATGAACGGGACGACACCCCGGCACACCTGGCCATATTTCATGTCGGGCGGCGCGATCGACAGCAGGTAGAAGATCGACGACGCCATCGGCGGTGTCAGGTAGCTGGTCTGGATGACGATGATGACCAGCGTGCCGAACCAGATCGGATCCACGCCCGCGGCGGTCAATACCGGCAGGAACAGCGGCACGCAGATCAGCACGTTGGCCGTCCAGTCCAGAACGAAGCCGAGCAGGAAAACAATGCCCAGGAACAGCACCAGTGTTCCGGCCAGGCCCAGCCCCATGTCCGAGATCAGTGCCTGGATCAGGCGCGAGCCGCCGTTGGCGGCAAAAATGCCGGTGAACATGATGCCGCCCGCGACGATCAGCATGATCATCGACGAGATGCGCACCGTGATGGCCAGCGACTCGTGCAGCACCTTCCAGCTGAACTTTCCGTAGGCAATGCACAGGATCAGCGCGCCTATCGCACCCACTGCCGCAGCCTCGGTGGGCGATGCAACCCCGGCCATCAAAGAGCCCAGGACCGCAATGATCAGCAGCATGGTGGGCAGCAGCCCGCTGGCCGTGATCTTGAGTTTCTCCATCACCGGCAGCTGCATGTCCGCATCGTTGGCGGGCGGCCCCTTGTGCGGCTGCACGATGCAGGTGCCGATGATGTAGAGGATGAACAGGCCCACCATGATCAGGCCTGGGAACAGCATCGCGGCAAACAGCTCGCCCACGGAAATCTGGGCCAGCGATGCGTACACCACGGCCACCACCGAAGGCGGGATCATCGTGCCGAGCGAGCCGCCGGCGCAGATCGTTCCGGCGATCAGCGAGTTGTCGTAGCGAAAGCGCTGCATCGCCGGAATGGCCATCAGCCCCACCATGACCTCGACCGCGCCGACGACGCCGGCCGCAGCTGCAAACGTGGCGCCCATGGCAATCGTGGCCACGGCCAGCCCGCCGGGCAGGCGACCCAGCCACAGCTGCATGGTGCGAAACAGGCGTGCTGCGATGCCCGAGCGCTCCAGGATCGCGCCCATCAGCACGAACATCGGGATGGCCGAAAGAATGTAGTTGGTGGCCGCCGAATACAGGCCGCCATAGAGCTGGTTGAACATCTGGCCGCCAAAGGCAAACCAGCCTGCCACCAGCGCCGGAATGATGAGCGAGAACGAAACCGGTATGCCCAGGAAGATGAGCAAAAACATGCCCGGGAACATCAGCGCGGCAATGGTCTGGTTCATGGCCGGCCTCCCTGTGCAGACTGGCCTCGATCGCTGAACCCACGCAGCCCCTCGGCCACCAGCTGCAGGGTCAGGGCCACCAGCCCCACACCGATCAGCAGGTAGAACGGCCACATCAGCGGCGCCCAGGGGCTGACGGTTTCCACCTCGTTGCGCTCCCAGGCCCGCCATGTGCGCGACAGCGCAATCCACGCCAGCGTGCCGAAGAACGGCGCCAGCACGAGCAGGTAGGCGACCCCCTGCACCACCGCGTTCACCGAAGCCGGCAGGCGGTTGCGCAGAACGTCGATGCGGATATGGGCGTCCTCGCGCAGCACATAGGCGACCCCGAGCAGGAACAGGGCGCCATTGCTCATGTAGGCGATGTCGAAGGCCCAGTTGGTCGGCGCGGAAAACACATAGCGCGCAACGACCTCGTAGACCATGGCCAGCGTGAGGACGGCGGCGGCCAGCGCAGCGAGCTGCGAAGCGCACCACGACACGGCGTTGGCGAATCGGGACAGGGCATGGAGCATGGCGGCCTCGCTGCGGCAATCAATCGCGGATCAGATAGCCGCTCTCGGCCTTCCAGCGCCTGTGGTAGCCCTCGTAGTCGGCCAGCACCTCGGCCATCTGGGGCTTGCCTGCTGCCTTTTGTGCATTCGCCGTCTTGCGCATCCAGTCATAGCCGGCATCCGACAGCTGCTTGATGAACGACGCATCGAGCGTGATCACTTCGTTGCGGCCGCCGCGGTATTTCTCCATGGCCTTCATGTCGGCGTCATAGAAGAAATCCAGGCTCTGCTCGGTGGTGAGCTGGGCCGCGGCTTCAACCAGCGGTTTCAGATCCTGGGGAACCTTGTTCCAGGTGTCCTGCTTGACCACCACTTCCCACATGAACGTGGGCTGGTGCACGCCGGGGACGACGATGTATTTGGCCGCCTGGTGAAAGCCCTCGGGCATGTTGGCCGAGGGCGGAGCCCACTCGACGGCATCGACCCCCTTGCGCTGCAGCAGGGTGTAGGTCTCACCTGGTGGCACCACGGTCGGCACAGCACCGAAATAGTCGCGCATGACCTCGGCCCAGGCGCCCGATGTGCGGTACTTCAGCCCCTTGAGATCCTCGGCACTGCGAATGGGCTTGTTGGCGTGCGCCAGGATTTCCGACGAGCCAATGCCGACGATCATGGTCTTGAGCCCTTGCTGGGCGCGCAACTTCTCCAGCCGCTCCTTGCCACCGCCCTGGTACAGCCAGGCCTTGTAGGCATCCGGGCCCATTCCACCAGGGAAGCCGGCAAAAATGGCATTGATCGGATCCTGGTTGACCAGATAGCTGGACGTGGAGTGGCCTGCTTCGACCACGCCGTCCTGCACCGCATCGAACACCTTGAGCGCGGGCACGATGACGCCTGCGCCAAAGGGCTGGATCTCCACCCTGCCGGAAGTAATGACCTTCACATTCGTGGCGAAACGCTCCAGAAAATTTTGATAGAAGGGCGAGCCTTCCGGCACCGACGTGGGAACGCGCCAGGTGACGTCCGCAGCGTTGGCGCCACTCCATACCCCGACCGAAATCGCCAGTGCCGTCAGGGCACGTTTGAACAACTTCATGGTTTTCTCCTGTGTGCTGAAACGCAGCGACCATCCGCCACCGCAGCCGTAAGTATCTTGTAAATATATTTATAGGATATTGGTAAAACACCTGATAGTGGGCCGAGCGGCGCACAAAAGTTACCGCTCATGCGTTTGAAGAAAAGGCTGCCTCCGCAGATCCGCCAGCCACCGGCCGGTGCAAATCCAAGCCTGGCGAATGCCGGTACGACCGGCTATGGATTGCCGGGTGCGCCACCGCCCTGCGCCAGCGCCCAGGCCACGTGCTCGCGCACCAAGGCGCTGGGGTGGTCGATCCGCGCCTGCAGCGCGACGCGGATCGCATCGGTCTCTGCGCCGCGCGCCTGGCGCAGCGCATTGCCCAGCGCCACGGCGATGTTGCGCAGCCAGCGTTCGTGGTTGATGCGCCGCACCGGCCCGCCCTCGGTGCGCTTGAGGAAGGTCGCCTCGTCCCAGGCGAACAGGTCGATCAGCTGTTGGCCCACCAGCGGCGCGCGCTCGTCGAAGTCGGGCAGTTCGGTGGTCTGCGCGTATTTATTCCACGGGCAGATGGTCTGGCAGTCGTCGCAGCCGTAGATGTGGTTGCCCATCAGCGGGCGCAGCTCTTCGGGAATGGCGCCGTGGTATTCGATGGTGAGGTAGGAGATGCAGCGGCGCGCGTCGACCACGCCGGGCGCGACGATGGCGCCCGTGGGGCAGACGTCGATGCAGGCGGTGCAAGTGCCGCAGTGGGCGCTGACTGCTTCGGTTTCCTCCAGCGCAAAGTCGACAAAGATTTCACCGAGAAAAAACATCGAGCCCGCGTCGCGCGAGAGCACCATCGAGTGCTTGCCGCGCCAGCCCTGGCCGCTGCGGCTGGCCAGCTCTTTCTCCAGCACCGGCGCCGAATCGCAGAACACACGGTAGCCGAACGGCCCGGCCAGCTCCTCGATGCGGTCGCACAGTTTTTGCAGCCGCTGGCGCACCACCTTGTGGTAGTCGCGCCCCCGGGCGTAGAGCGAGACCACGCCCTCGCCGGGCTGCTCCAGCCGCGCCAGCTCGCGGCGCTGCCAGTCGGGCGGCGTGCTGCGCGGCAGATAGGGCATGCGCGCGGTGATCACGCTCACCGTGCCCGGCACCAGCTCGGCCGGGCGCGCGCGCTTGAGGCCGTGACGCTCCATGTAGTGCAGCTCGCCGTGCAAGCCCTGGGCCAGCCACTGCAGCAATCCCGGCTCGGCGGCGGACAAATCCACGCCGGCAACGCCGATTTGGGAGAATCCCAACTCCTGCGCCCATGCCCGTATCTGGTGGATCCATTGACTGCTGCTGACCATCGCCAAATTGTAGAAACCGCCCGCTCCCCCGCCCCCGCGCAAGGCCATTGCCTGTGCTGGGACGACGAGGACGAAACCGCCCGCTTTGCCGCCTGGCTGGCGCGCCAGCCGGGCCTGCGCAACGCGCTGCTCACGCTGCACGGCGACCTGGGTGCGGGCAAGACCACTTTTGCGCGCCACCTGCTGCGCGCGCTGGGCGTGGCCGGGCGCATCAAGAGCCCGACCTACGCGGTGGTCGAGCCCCACCAGGCGGGCGACCTTGCCATCTGGCACTTCGACTTCTACCGTTTCAGCGACCCGCGCGAGTGGGAGGACGCCGGCTTTCGCGACCTGTTCGCCAGCCCCGGCCTCAAGCTGGTGGAGTGGCCCGAAAACGCAGCCGGCCTTTTGCCCACACCAGACCTTGCTATTTACATTGAAGCAGAGGATGATGTCCGCCGACACGTGACGCTGCATGCTGCAACCGCTTTGGGCCAGACCCTGATCCAGGCCCTGCCCTCCCGTGATGCGTAGTACCCCCCCACCATCGGCCGACCCCGCCCGCCGCAGCCTGCTGCAGGCGGGCACTCTGGTGTTGCTGCTGGGCGCGCAGCAGATCGCGCGCGGCGCCAGCATCGTCGCGGTGCGCGTGTGGCCGGCGCAGGACTATTCGCGCGTCACCATCGAGTCCGACCGCGCGCTGGTCGCCAAGCAGTTCTTCGTCGCCACGCCGCCGCGCCTGGCGGTCGACATCGAGGGCATCGACCTCGACCCGGCGCTGCGCGAGCTGGTCGCCAAGGTTCGGCCCGACGACCCCAACATCGCCGGCATCCGCGTCGGGCAGAACCAGCCGGGCGTCGTGCGCATGGTGGTCGACCTCAAGCAGGAGGCGCGGCCGCAGGTGTTCTCGCTCACGCCGATTGCTGCCTACCAGCACCGGCTGGTGTTCGACCTGTACCCGGCCCAGGCGCCCGACCCGCTGGCCGCGCTGATCGCCGAGCGGCTGCAGCCGCACGCCGCCGCGCCCGCGCCGGCGCCCTTCACGCCGCGCGATGCCGGCGGCGACCCGCTGGGCGCGCTGATCGCCGAACGCATTGAGGGTCTGGAAGACACCATCGCCAACACAGCCCCGCCCGCTGCGCCGCCTGCCAGCGCAGCGCCTCCGAGAGTCGCTGCGGCACCCGCCCGCCCTGGCACGCCGTCCGTCGCCTCCAAGGTGCGCGCCACCGACCGGATGATCATCGTCGCGCTCGACCCCGGCCATGGCGGCGAAGACCCCGGCGCCATCGGCCCCGGCGGCACGCGCGAGAAAGACGTGGTGCTGCAGGTGGCGCTCCTGCTGCGCGAGCGCATCAACGCAACGCAAGTGGGCGGCAACCCCATGCGCGCCTTTCTGACGCGCGACGGCGACTACTTCGTGCCGCTGGCCACCAGAGTGCAGAAGGCGCGGCGCGTGCAGGCCGACCTGTTCGTCTCCATCCACGCCGACGCCTTCACCAACCCCGCCGCGCGCGGCGCCAGCGTGTTCGCGCTCAGCCAGAGCGGCGCCTCCAGCGCGGCCGCGCGCTGGCTGGCCAACAAGGAAAACCAGGCCGACCTGATCGGCGGCGTCAACGTCAAGACGCAGGACCAGCACGTGCAGCGCGTCATGCTGGACATGAGCACCACGGCGCAGATCAAGGACAGCCTGCAACTGGGCGGCACGCTGCTGGGCGAGATCGGCGCGATGGCCAAGCTGCACAAGCCGCGGGTCGAGCAGGCCGGCTTTGCCGTGCTGAAGGCGCCCGACATTCCCAGCGTGCTGGTCGAGACCGCCTTCATCAGCAACCCGCAGGAAGAGGCGCGGCTGAAGTCTGCGCGCTACCAGCAGCAGCTGGCCGACGCGCTGATGCGCGGCATCACGCGCTATTTCGCCAAGAACCCGCCGCTGGCACGCAGCCGCAGCGTGTGACCGACCGAGGAGACCCCACCCATGGCACAACCCCATCTGCAAAGCGGCCAGATTGCCCATCTGGCGCCGCTGGGCGCGCAGCTGTCGCAGCACGTCAGCACCGCGCTGTTCAAGGCCAGCCAGCTGGAGGTGGTGCGCCTGGTGCTGCCGCGCGGGCAGTCGCTGCGCGAGCACCGCGTGCCCGGCGAGATCACGCTGCAGTGCCTGGAAGGCGAGGTCCGGCTGCAGACCGACACCGGCACCGAGCTGCTGCGCGCTGGCGACCTGGTACACCTGGACGGCAACGCGCCCCACGGCCTGCAAGCGGTGCACGACAGCTCGCTGCTGCTGACCATCTGCCTGGCTCCCCGGGCCAACCCGGCTTGACACCAGGGGCTCATTCGCCCCACCCGGGCGCCGCAGCGCCCTGAAAACAGGGAAAACCCAGGTGTCATAACGCGATCCGTATGGCGAATATCGTGCACAGGGTATGGCGCAGCTGTGCCAACCCCGCACGATAAGCCATCGCCACAGCCGCCAGGCGCTAGCCCGACCAACGGCGCGCCCCACGGATCGCACCATGAACCACAACGACAACACCACCCCCATCCGGTTCTACTTCCGCCAGCAGATCGTCACCGTCCACGACGCGGCGACGACCTGCACCGTGCTCGACTGGCTGCGTGAGCGCCAGCGGCGCACCGGCACCAAGGAAGGCTGCAACGAAGGCGACTGCGGCGCCTGCACCGTCGTCGTCGGCACGCTGGACGCCGCCGGCCAGCTGCAGCTGGCCAACGTCAACGCCTGCATCCAGTTCCTGCCGACGCTCGACGGCAAGGCGCTGTTCACCGTCGAAGACCTGGCGGCGCTGGCACCCGCCGGCCAGGACGGCGGCGCTGCGCTGCACCCGGCGCAGCAGGCCATGGTCGACTGCCACGGCGCGCAGTGCGGCTTTTGCACGCCGGGCATCGTCATGACGCTGTTCAACCGTTACGAGGCGCACCAGGGCGGCGCGCCGCTGCCCACACGCCAGCAGCTGGCCGACGACCTGTCGGGCAACCTGTGCCGCTGCACCGGCTACCGCCCCATCCTGGACGCGGGCCAGCGCATGTTCGACCTGCCCGCCGCGCGGCTGGACCGCACCGCCGTGGAGCAGGCGCTGCAGCCGCTGCAGCGACCGCCGCAGGGCGGGTTGCACTACGCCGCCAGCCGCACGCTGGACGACGGCAGCACGCGCCAGGATCACTTCCACGCGCCGCGCACGCTGGACGCGCTCGCCGCGCTCTACCAGCAGCGCCCCCAGGCGCGGCTGCTGGCCGGCTGCACCGACATCGGCCTGTGGGTCAACAAGCAGCTGCGCGACGTGGGCGAGCTGATCTACCTGGGCCAGGTCGGCGAATTGCAGGCGATCGAGGAGCGCGGCGGCTGCCTACACATCGGCGCCGCCGCCTCGCTGGAGGACGCCTGGCGCGCACTCGCCGCGCACGCGCCCAGCCTGCACGAGGTGTGGCTGCGCTTTGCGTCTGCGCCCATCCGCCACGCCGGCACCATGGGCGGCAACGTGGCCAACGGCTCGCCGATTGGCGACTGCGCGCCCATCCTGATGGCGCTGGACGCCAGCGTGGTGCTGCGCCGCGGCAGCGCCACGCGCCAGATGGCGCTGACCGACTTCTACCTGGACTACATGAAGAACGCGCTGCAGGCGGGCGAGTTCGTGCAGTCCATCACCGTGCCGCTGGCGGCGCTGGCGCGCACGGTGCGCGGCTACAAGGTCAGCAAACGCTTTGACAGCGACATCTCCGCGCTGTGCGCCGGCATGAGCATCGAGGTGCAGGACGGCGCCGTCGCAGCCATCCGCCTGGCCTTTGGCGGCATGGCCGCGACGGTGCGCCGCGCCGCCCACGCCGAGGCCGCGCTGCTGGGCCGGCCCTGGACTCGGGAGAGCGTGCGCACCGCCCAGCAGGCACTGGCGCAGGACTTCACACCGATGACCGACTTGCGCGCCAGCAGCGCCTACCGCCTGCAGGTGGCGCAAAACCTGATCCAGCGGCTGTGGCTGCAAACGCGCGCCGACGCGCCGCTGATTGAAGCCGACAGCAACGTCTTCAGCGCGATGCCGCACGTGCTGGCCTGAGAGCGTGTTTACGATTTTTTCATGATGCCCGCAATGCAGCAAAAAG
>PGEI01000085.1 GCA_002894305.1 Comamonadaceae bacterium CD01 | reverse complement strand
CAACCACCCGCAACAGCTACCCAAAAGAGAAGCGCCACCAGCAGCGAAGAGGGTGAATCATAACACAGGGTTTTTACTGATTCTGAAGAAGTTGCAGAAATCTGCGGCCTTGCAGGGTGCAACCAGCAGGCCACGATAATTTGAGTCATGGCCTTGATCACTCTACTCAATGCGCAGCTGGCCTTTGGTCATGTTGCCCTGCTCGACCACGCCGACTTTTCCCTGGAGAGCAATGAACGCGTCGGCCTGATTGGGCGCAACGGCGCCGGCAAATCGTCTCTGCTGAAGATTCTGGGCGGGCTGATCCATGCCGACGATGGTGCGCTGCAGTTGCAAGCGGGCGTGCGCATCGCCTTTGTCGCGCAGGAGCCCGACCTGGATGCCTCGCACACCGTGTTCCAGGCGGCGTCGCAAGGACTGACCGAAGCGGCGACTCTGCGCGAGCAGTATTTGTCAGGCGCACCAGGGCTGGATCTGGATGCCCTGCAGTCGCGCATCGAGGCGCTGGATGCCTGGAACTGGGAGCAGCGCGTGCAGGAGACCTTGCAACGGCTGCACCTGGATGGCGAGGCGCTGGTGGGCAGCCTGTCGGGCGGCACGAAGAAGCGCGTGGCCCTGGCGCAGGCTCTGGTGGCCAAGCCGGACGTGCTGCTGCTCGACGAGCCGACCAACCACCTGGATCTGGATTCGATCCAATGGCTGGAAGAGTTGTTGCTGTCGTTCAAAGGCTCCGTGGTGACGATCACGCACGACCGGGTCTTTCTGGATCGCGTCGCCACGCGCATCATCGAGCTCGACCGCGGGCAGTTGCGCTCCTACCCGGGCAATTTCTCGCAATACCAGCAACTCAAGGACGAGCAGCTGCAGCAGGAGGCGGTCATCAACGCCAAGGCGGACAAGCTGCTGGCACAGGAAGAAGTCTGGATCCGCAAGGGTGTTGAGGCCCGGCGCACGCGCAGCGTCAGCCGCATCGAGCGCCTCAAGCAGCTGCGGGCCGACCGCGAGACACGGCGCGCGGCGCTGGGCAGCGTGCAGATGGAGATTGCCTCGGGCAAGTCGGGCAGCTACCAGGGCAAGATCGTTGCCGAGCTCACGCAGGTCAGCAAATTCTTTGGCGAGCGCTGCATCGTGCGCGACTTCAGCGCCACGATTTTGCGCGGCGACAAAGTGGGGCTGATCGGCCCCAACGGCGCGGGCAAGACGACGCTGCTCAAACTGATCCTGGGCGAGTTGCAGCCTGACAGCGGCCAGGTGCGCCTGGGCAGCAATCTGCAGATTGCCTATTTCGACCAGATGCGCGCGCAGATCGACCTGGATGCGACGCTTGAGGACTTCATCAGCCCGGGCAGCGAGTGGATCGAAATCGGCAACAGCAAGAAGCACGTCAAGAGCTATCTGCAGGACTTCCTCTTCTCGCCGGCGCGGGCGCATTCGCCGGTGCGCTCGCTGTCGGGTGGCGAACGCAACCGCCTGCTGCTGGCCCGCCTGTTCGCCCGGCCGGCCAATGTGCTGGTGCTCGACGAGCCGACCAACGACCTGGACATCGACACGCTGGAGTTGCTCGAAGACCTGCTGCAGCAGTACGACGGCACGGTGTTCCTGGTCAGCCACGACCGCGCCTTTCTTGACAACGTGGTCACCAGCACCATTGCCTTCGAGGGCGACGGCCTGTGGCGCGAATACGAAGGCAGCGTGCAGGACTGGCTCACCCAGTCGCAGCGCAGCCAGGCCCTGCAGGCAGAGCAGGCCACAGCCAAAGCGCCGCCTGCCAAAACCGCGGCGCAGCCCAGGGAGGACAGGCCCGCCAGCGCGCCACGGCGCAAGCTCAGCTACAAGGAGCAGCGCGAACTGGATCAACTGCCCGCGCAGATCGAGGCGCTGGAGGGCGAGCAGGCGCAGCTGCGCGAGGAGCTGGCCGACCCGCAGATCTACGCACGCGACAACGCCCGGGCGCTGCAGCTGCATGCACGCGACTCCGAGATCGAAGCAGCGCTGATGGTCGCGCTGGAGCGCTGGGAAGAGCTCGGCAGCGTCTGATCAGATGCGGTGGCGCACCTCACCGCCAGCCGCGCGCAACCGGCCCAGCAAAGCCGGCGCGATCTGAACCAGCGGCAGCACCTCGTCGGCCGCGCCGTGGGCGATGGCTTCGCGTGGCATGCCGAAGACGATGCAGCTGGCCTCGTCCTGCACGTAGTTGTAGCTGCCAGCGTTGCGCATCTCAAGCATCGCGGCCGCGCCGTCGGCGCCCATGCCGGTCAGCATGACGCCGTAGGCGTTGCGCCCGATCACCGCGGCAGCTGACTTGAACAGTACCTCGACCGAGGGCTTGTGACGGTTGACCGGCGGGTCGTCGTTCACCACCGCGACATAGTTGGCACCGCTGCGCGCGATGGCGAACTGTTTGCCGCCGGGCGCGATGTAGGCGTGGCCCGGCAGGATGCGCTCGCCATTGACAGCCTCCTTGACCGTGATCTGGCACAGGCTGTTCAGCCGCGCGGCAAAGCTGGTGGTGAACCCGGGCGGCATGTGCTGCGTGATGACGATAGCGGGTGCATCGGCCGGCAAATGCGTGAGAACCTCGCGGATCGCCTCGGTGCCGCCGGTCGACGCGCCGATGCAGATGATTTTCTCGGTCGACAACCGCCCGATCAGCCCGACGGGCGCGGGCGCCAGCGCCGTGGGCGACTCGGCGCCCGGGTGCGTGATGCCGGCGGCACTGCGCACCGGCACGCGGCGCACATGAGCGCTGGCTGCCACGCGGATCTTCTCGACGATCTGGCTCGCCAGCTCGTTGAGGCCATTGGCCAGCCCGACGCGGGGCTTGGCGACGAAGTCGACCGCACCGAGTTCGAGCGCGCGCATCGTCACCTCGGCGCCGCGCTCGGTCAGCGTGGAGATCATCACCACCGGCATCGGCCGCAGACGCATCAGGCGCCCGAGGAAGTCGATGCCGTCCATGCGCGGCATCTCCACGTCCAGCGTGATCACGTCGGGATTCATCTCGCGGATCATCTCGCGTGCGATCAACGGATCGTTGGCCGTGCCGATGCACTCCATGTCGCCCTGGCGGTTGATGATCTCGGCCAGCAGGCTGCGCACCAGCGCCGAATCGTCAACCACGATGACCCGGATCTTGCCCTTCATATCGCTTGTTTCCCTCTGTCTAGGTGCATCAGAACAAATCGACCGACCCGCCGCTGGTGGCGCGCGCCACCGTCGCCGCGTTGCCACGCGCCTCCTGCGCCATCGTCTCCGGATGGGCGTGGGCCAGGCGCTTGACCATGGCCTTGCCCGTCACCGGAAAGTAGACGACCTTGCGTGGGTGAATGTCGAGCACATCCTCGGCAATGATGGGAATGCGCTCGGTCGCCAGGTAGTCCTGGACGAAGCGCGTGTTGCGCTCGCCCACGTTCATCGTCGTGAAGTTGGCCATGACGGCGCCGCCACCGAATATTTTGGCCTGCAACGTCTCGCGGCGCGCACCCAACTTCATCATTTCGTTGATGAGCAGCTCCATCGCATACGAGCCATAACGCCCCGATGTGTCGCTGCTGTCGCCCTCGGGCAGCATGAAGTGGTTCATGCCGCCCACGCGCATGCGGCTGTCCCACAGGCAAGCGGCAATGCACGAGCCGAGCACCGTCATGATCACCATGTTCTGGTTGGCGACGAAATACTCGCCCGGCAAAATCTTGACCGCGTTGTGCTGGAAGTGGTGGTCAAAGAAAAAGAACGACGCCTCGCCCGGGTGGCGCGGCTGGGTCTTGAGCTCCTGCAGCGTCATGTCGCGCACCGGCGGCAGCTGCTGCGCACTCTCCCAGCTCACGGGCGCAATGCGGGGCGCGCGCCGACGCTCCGCCGCGTGGCCTGCGGCCGGCGCCGCGTTCGGTGGGATGAATGCGGTGCTCATCGTTCTGCCTCAGCTTCCTACGCGCTCGTACACGGTCTTGCCCCGCAGCACGAACAGGTCGCGCGAGTCGGTGAAGTTCTCGGCATGGCCGACGAACAGCATTCCGCCGGGCTTGAGCACCTTGTGAATGCGCTCGAGCACGCGCCGCTGCGTGGGCGCGTCAAAGTAAATCATCACGTTGCGGCAAAACACCACGTCAAACGGCTCGCGAAACGGCCAATCGTCGCGGATCAGGTTGACTTGCAGAAAGTCGATCGGCTTGCGCAGCTCGGGGCGCACGCGCGCCAGCCCCGCGTTGGCACCCTTGCCTCGCAGAAAAAAACGCTTGAGCCGATCCTGCCCCAGGCCCTTGAGGTTGTCGCCACGGTAGATGCCGCGCGCGGCGGTCTCCAGCACGCGCGAGTCGATGTCGCTGGCCGCCAGCTTGAACGCGGCGCTGGTGTTCAGTGATTCAAGCGCCGTCATCACGATGGAGTACGGCTCCTCGCCCGTCGACGCGGCGTTGCACCACACGCTCCACGGCCCCGCCGGGCGCGTGCGCAGCAGGTCGGCAAACACCTCGAAGTGGTGATGCTCGCGAAAGAATGCGGTCAGGTTGGTCGTCAGCGCGTTGATGAATTCCTGCCACTCCGGCCCGTCGCTGCCCTCCAGCCAGCCCAGATAGTCCTGAAAGCTGGTGTAGCCGGTCTCGCGCAGGCGGCGCGACAGGCGGCTGTAGACCATAGCGTGCTTGCCGTCGTGCAGGCTGATGCCCGCGCGCTGGTAGATCAGCTTTTGCACGCGCGAGAAGTCGGCGCCTGACCAGGCGAACTCGCGCTCCTGCACGGCTGCGGCACTGCCCTGCTCTTCGCTGGCGCGCGCCATGGCCTGGCGCACCGGACGGCGGACTGCGGCGCTCACGCCGGCCTCCCGTTCAGCGGCGCGGCGGCGCATGCCGGCGGCAACAGGGGTGGGCACTGCGTCACAGATCGGTCGCCGCCAGCCCCATGTCGGCGCCCGACATGAGTTTTTCGATGTCCAGCAGGATCAGCATGCGCTCGCCCACCGAGCCCAGCCCGCGGATGCAATGCGGGTCGATCGCGCTCTCGATGTCGGGCGCGCTGCGCTCCTGCTCGCTGGATAGCTCCAGCACGTCGCTGACCGAGTCGACCACGATGCCGACGACGCGGCTCTTGAGGTTCAGGATGATGACCACGGTGAAGCTGTCGTACTCGGCCTTGGCGCAGGCAAAGCGCAGCCGCATGTCGACGATGGGCACGATGGTGCCGCGCAAATTCGTCACGCCCTTGATGAAGGCCGGGGCGTGCGCGATGCGCGTGGGCGGCTCGTAGCCGCGAATCTCCTGCACCTTCAGGATATCGATGCCGTATTCCTCCTCGCCCAGGCGGAAGGTCAGGTACTCGCGCGCACCGGCCGCCACGGCTTCCCTGTCAATCACTGCACTCATGCTCTCACTCCTTGTGGCGGGTTGTTCAACGCGTGCGGCGCACCAGTGCGCCGATGTCCAGGATCAGCGCCACGGTGCCGTCTCCCAGAATGGTGGCGCCCGATACGTTGGGCACCTTGCGGTAGTTCGACTCCAGGTTCTTGACGACCACCTGGTGCTGGCCCAGCAACTCGTCGACCAGCAGCGCCACGCGGCTGCCCTCGGCCTCGACGACGACCATGATGGTGCTGTCGATCCGCGCGTCCGGGCGCGGCACCTGGAAGATTTTCTCCAGCGCAGCCACTGGCATGTACTCCTCGCGCACCTTCACCAGCTGAGCGCCCTGCGCCACGGTGTTGATGTCGCCGGGGTTGACCTGGAAGGACTCGACCACCGAGGACAGCGGCAGGATGTAGACCTCGTCGCCCACCGACACCGACATGCCGTCCATGATGGCCAGCGTCAGCGGCAGGCGCACCGACACGCGCATGCCCACGCCCTCGACCGAATCGATCTCGACCGAGCCGTTGAGCGCGGCGATGTTCTTCTTGACCACGTCCATGCCCACGCCGCGGCCCGACACGTCGGTGACCACCTCGGCCGTGGAGAAGCCCGGCGCCAGGATCAGATTCCAGACCTCGCTGTCCGGCATGGCGTCGGACACCTCCAGTCCGCGCTCACGCGCCTTCTTCAGTATCTTCTCGCGCGACAGGCCCTTGCCGTCGTCGCGCACCTCGATGACGATGGAGCCGCCCTGGTGCGAGGCCGACAGGGTGAGCGTGCCGTGCTCGCTCTTGCCCGCGGCCAGGCGCTCGGCGGGCGACTCGATGCCGTGGTCGCAGCTGTTGCGCACCAGGTGGGTGAGCGGGTCGGTGATCTTCTCGACCAGGCTCTTGTCCAGCTCGGTCGCCTCGCCGTAGGTGACGAAGTCGACCTTCTTGCCCAGCTTGCCCGCCAGGTCGCGCAGCATGCGCGGGAAGCGGCTGAACACGGTGGACATCGGAATCATGCGGATCGACATGACCGACTCCTGCAGGTCGCGCGTGTTGCGATCCAGGTCGGCCAGGCCGGCGAGCAGTTGTTGGTAGAGGCCGGGATCCAGGTCGCGGCTGTTCTGCGCCAGCATGGCCTGGGTGATGACGAGCTCGCCGACCAGGTTGATCAGCTGGTCGACCTTGCTGACCGACACGCGCAGCGTGGTCGACTCCATCGACGCGGCTGCCGCCCCCCGTGCGGGCGCACGCGTTGCCGCTGCGACCGGTGCCGGAGCGCCAGCTGATTCCTGAGGCGCGCCGGGCGCGCCCTGGAAGAAGCCGTAGGGCTCGGCGCCCTCGGGTGCTGGCGCTGCGGGTGGCGAGGTTGGCACCGGCAGCGGCTGCACCACATCCGCCGCGGGCCCGGCGCCCGCTGCATGAATGGCCACCTGCTCCTTGGCGACGTGGAAGACGAACAGGTCGAGCAGATCCGCGTCCGACGACGTCGTGCTCACCGCAAAGCGGCGCATGCCGGCGCACGCGTCGGGCAAGTCGTCAATCGTCCCCAGGCCGGGAATATCGCGAAACAGCTCCTTGATCGCGTCGGCCACCTCGGGCTGGGCCAGCGGGCCGACGTGGATTTCCAGCGCGCGCTCGCCGCCGGGCTGCGCCGGCGCTGCGGCCTGGGGCGCGGGCTGCGGCTGCGGCTGCGGCTGCGGCGTTGCGGCGGGTGCCGGCTCGGCCTGCGGCTCGGCCATCATGGGCTGGCCCGCGGCCATCGCGTCCGCCAGCGGGCCGGCGGCCAGCACCGCAATGCGCTGCACCAGATCGGCCGTGGGCAGGGCCTCGCCCTCTCCGCCGGCCTGGTGGCGCGCCAGCAGGCTGCGCGAGGCGTCGGCCGACTCCAGCAGCACGTCAACCATCTCGGGGAGCATCTGCAGCTCATGGCGGCGCAGGCGGTCGAGCAGCGACTCCATCTTGTGCGTCAGCTCGGCCACGTCGGCAAAGCCAAAGGTGGCCGAGCCGCCTTTGATCGAGTGCGCGCAGCGAAAAATCGCGTTGAGATCCTCGTCGCTGGGCGCCTGCACGTCCAGGCTGAGCAGGGTCTGCTCCATCTGATCCAGGTTCTCGGCCGCTTCCTCGAAGAAGATGCCGTAGAACTGGCTCAGGTCGAAGTCCGCTGCCGCACTCTCTTGATCGGTCATCGCCATGGTCTGGCTTCCCTTTGATAAATAGTGTGTTGTCGCTGCGTTCAGCGAATGACTTTCTGGATGACCTCGATCAGCCGCACCGGATCGAAGGGCTTGACCAGCCAGCCGGTGGCTCCGGCGCTGCGCCCGGCCTGCTTCATCTGGTCGCTGGACTCGGTCGTCAGAATCAGGATGGGCGTGCTTTTGTAGCGCGGGTGCTCGCGCAGCTTGCGCGTCAGGCCGATGCCGTCCAGGCGCGGCATGTTCTGGTCGGCCAGCACCAGGTTGATGTCGTGCGTCTGCGCCTTCTCGTAGGCATCCTGGCCATCGACCGCCTCCACCACGTGGTAGCCGGCGCTCGACAGCGTGAACGTGACCATCTTCCGCATGGACGGAGAGTCATCGACTGCAAGAATGGACTGCATGTAAAAGCTCCAATTTCTTCAAATCTGCCAAGGTGGTGCGCTCATCGTCACCGCGTCAGAACAGCTCGATCGAGCCGGCCTGCATCTCGCTTTGCGTTACCGGGTTGGGCCGATTGGGCGCCAGGTCGTCCAGGTCGGCGCCCTGCTCGCCCTCGTCCAGGCCCAGCACCTGCTCACCCAGCTGCATCGCACAAGCCTGCAGCACCTTGCCGGTGTGCGTCACCAGCTGGGTTGCCATGTCGTGAAACTGCAACTCGGTCACCGCATCGCGCAGCGCCAAGCGCAGCATGGCCAGCGCCGGATCGGCGTCGACCAGGGCGTCGGGCAGCGCGCCGTCGGCCTCGCCAAAGCGTGCGATCAGGTTGTCCGTGGCATGGTTGAGCAGCCCTTGCAGCCGGTGCAGGTCGTGCATGGCCGTCAGCAGCGCATCCTGCAGCTCGGCAGCGACCATGACGGGCAGCGCCACCGTAGGCGGCGCATGCGGCGTGTCGTGCTCTGGCTCCATGGTTTCTCCGTCCTTGCCACTGTCAATACGAGATCGGCCAAGATAGGCGGCCTGGGCGACTGCGCAGTCCAATCGGCCTATTTGTTCCAATATGTATCCTATGATACCAATTCCTATTGTTTCTCATGATGGAAACCCCATGACGCCCCCTGTGCGAATCCTGCACCTGGAGGATTCGCCCGCCGACCACCGGCTCGTTGCGTTGACCCTGCGCCGCTGGGGGCGCGCTTTTGTATTGCGCCAGGTCGACAGCCTGGCCCAGCTGCAGCAGGGGCTGGACAGCGAGCCCTGCGACGTGGTGCTGGCCGACTACCGCCTGCCCGGCTTCACCGCGCTGGACGCCTGGACACTGGTGCAAGAGCGCGCGCAGCATCCGCCGATGGTGTTGCTGTCGGGCGCCATTGGCGAGGCCGCCGCAGTGGACGCGATGCGCCTGGGTTTTGCCGACTACCTGCTCAAGGACGACATGGCGCGCCTGCCGCACGTGCTCGAACGCGCCATCGAGGTGCACGAGGCGCGGCGCGCGCGCGAGCTGGCGGCGGCCGAGCTGGCCGCGTCCGAGCAGCGCCTGGCCGAACTGGCCGAGCACCTGCAGACCAGCATCGAGGAAGAGCGTGCGGCGATGGCGCGCGAGGTGCACGACGACATCGGCGGCGCGCTGGCCGCGGTGCGCTTCGACCTGGCCTGGATTGCGCGCCACGCACCCGCAGGCAGCGGGCTGGACAGCCACGCCGGCACGGCCAACGAGATGCTGCAGCACGCCATCGATGCCAGCCAGCGCATCATGCTCAACCTGCGCCCGCCGGTGCTCGACCAGGGGCTGGCCGCCGCGGTGCAGTGGCTGGCGCAGTCGTTCGAGCGGCGCACCGGCATGGCGGTGCAGCTGCACTGCGCCGCGCTGTCGCAGCCACTGGCACCGGCGCTGCAGCTGGTGGCCTACCGCACCGCGCAAGAGGCGCTGACCAATGTTCACAAGCATGCGCAGGCCCGCCAGGTGCGCATCGAGCTGTCCGACCACGAGGGCGTGCTGACGCTGGAGGTGAGCGACGACGGCCGCGGCATCGCCCCCGGGACGCTGAAAAAGCCCCGCTCCTTCGGCCTGCTGGGCCTGGCCGAGCGCGCACGCCGCGCCGGCGGCTGGCTGGACGTGAGCAGCCAGCCGGGCCGGGGCACGAGCATCATCGTGTCGCTGCCGCTCACCGCCGGGCCGCTGGGCGCGGGATCAATCGAAGAACTGGAGGCCGCGCCATGAGCGAGACCATTCGCGTCGTGCTGTGCGACGACCACGCGGTGCTGCGCCGCGGCATCCGCGACACGCTCAGCGACGCACCCGACGTCGAGGTGACCGGCGAGGCCGGCAGCTACCCCGAGCTGCGCGAGGTGCTGCGCACCGCCGCCTGCGACGTGCTGCTGCTGGACCTGAACCTGCCCGGGCGCAGCGGCCTGGAGGTGCTGGCCAGCCTCAAGGAGACACACCCGGCCATCAAGGTGCTGATCGTCTCGATGTACCCCGAAGACCAGTACGCGCTGCGCTGCATCCGCGCCGGCGCGCAGGGCTACGCCAACAAGGCGGGCGACCCGCTGCTGCTGATCGACGCGGTGCACACGCTGATGCAGGGGCGCAAATACCTGACGCCCGAGGTCGCGCAGCTGCTGGCCGACAGCCTGGCGCAGCCAGTGGCCGAGCTGCCGCACGAGCAGCTGTCCGAACGCGAGCTGCAGACGCTGGTGAAGATCGCCTCGGGCAGGCGCCTGTCCGACATTGCCGAGGAGCTGATGCTCAGCCCCAAGACCGTGAGCGTGTACCGCGCCCGCGTGCTGGAGAAGCTCAAGCTGTCGAACAACGCCGAGCTGACGGTGTACGCCATACGCAACCAGCTGGTGTAAGCGCATCGCCATCACCCCTGAAAAATGTCGATGGCGCGCTCCAGCAGCGCCATCAGCGGTTGTTCGAGCAGCGGCAGCGTGGCGGCAATGCCCAGCAGGCCGACGCTGATCGTCACCGGAAAGCCCACGGCAAAGATGTTCATCTGCGGCGCCACGCGCGAGATGAAACCCAGCGTCAGGTTGACGAACAAGAGCAGCGCAATCATCGGCAACGCAATCCACAGCGCGCTGGCGAACAGCGCGCCGCCCAGCTCGTGCAGGCGCATGTGCATGACGGCGTCGATGAAATGCCCGTCCAGCGGAAAGCGCCTGAAGCTCTCGATCACGGCCAGCAGCACCATCAGATGGCCGTTGATCACGACGAACAGCAGCATCGCCAGGTTGCCGAAGAAGCGCGCCACCGTGCTTTTCTGCGAATTGCTCATCGGGTCGAAGAACGATGCGAAGTTCAGGCCCATCTGCAGGCCGACGGTCTCGCCCGCCATCTCGATGGCGACGAACACCAGGCGCACCGCAAAGCCGATCGCCAGGCCCACGCCCACCTGCTGCACCACCACGCCATAGGCCTCGCGGCTGTTCATGCCAATGACCGGCTGCTCGGGCAGCGCCGCCTGGGCGCTCAGGGCCACCAGAAACGCCAGCCCGACCCGCGTGCGCAGCGGAATGGCGCGGGTGGAGAACACCGGCGCCGCGCTGAACATGGCCAGCACGCGCAGAAACGGCCACAGCACCGGCGAGACCCAGGCCATCAGCTGCGCTTCGGTGAAGGTGAGCATGTGCCGCGCTTCCCCGTTTCTCAGCTGACCACCGCCGGAATGGCTTCGAGCGTGCGGCGCAGGTAGTCGACCAGCGTCGTGACGATCCACGGCCCGGCAATCGCGAACACCACGACGGCGGCGACCAGCTTGGGCACGAAGGCCAGCGTCGCCTCGTGGATCTGCGTCACGGCCTGGAAGATGCTCACCGCCAGGCCCACGACCAGCACCGTGCCGAGGATGGGCAGCGCCACCATCAACAGCAGCGCCAGCGCGTCGCGCCCCTGCGTCAGAACGAACTGGGCCGTCATAGGGAGAAACTCGCCGCCAGCGAGCCGATCAACAGGTTCCAGCCGTCGGCCAGCACGAACAGCATCAGCTTGAACGGCAGCGCCACCAGCACCGGAGACAGCATCATCATCCCCAGCGACATCAGGATGGAGGCGACCACCATGTCGATGACCAGGAACGGAATGAAGACCATGAAGCCAATCTGGAACGCGCTCTTGAGCTCGCTGGTGACGAAGGCCGGCACCAGCACGCGCAGCGGCGCGGTCTCGGCGGTCTGCTCGGCGGGCAGCCGCGCCAGGCGGGCAAACAGCATGAAGTCGCTCTGGCGCGTCTGCTTGAGCATGAAGCCGCGCATCGGCACCTCGGCCCGGTCCAGCGCCTGCTCGAAAGTGATCGTGTTGGCGCTATAGGGCTGGTAGGCATCCTGATAAACCTTGTCCAGCGTCGGCCCCATGACGAACAGCGTGAGAAACAGCGACAGGCCGATGATCACCTGGTTGGGCGGCGCCGACTGCGTGCCCAGCGCCTGGCGGATCAGCGACAGCACGATGACGATGCGCGTGAAGCTGGTCATCAAAAGCAGCACCGCCGGCAGGAACGACAACGCGGTGAAGAACAGCAACGTCTGGATGGGCACCGAATAGCTGGTGCCCTGCGGCCCCGCGCCAATCACCAGCGGCAGCGACGCCCCCGCTGCGGCCGCTGCCTGCGACTGCGCCAGCGCCGCGGGCGCGGCCAGCAGCGCCAGCGCGGCGCCCGCGCCGGCCAGCGCGCAGCGCCGCCAGAAATTTCTCGTCATGACGGTCATGACCGGCTCACACCAAGGACGCCGAGACGCCCTGCGCCTGCGCCGCCTGCTGCATCTGCGGCGGCTGCTGCTGCCCGCTCATCGCGTCGGCAAACGACGGCGCAGACAGCACATGCAGGCAGCTGACCTGCTGCGCGGTCACGCCCAGCACCAGCACGGTGCGCTGGCCCGCAACGCCCACCTCGACGGTGACCACGCGTTGCTGCGCGCCGACGGCCACGCCCGAGAGCACGCGCAGGTCAGCCGCCGCAGCCCCGCCCTGGCGCACCAGGCCACGCTGCTGCAGCCGGCGGATCAGCCAGGGCAGCGCCGCCAGCGCGGCAATGAACAGCGCCACCAGCGCCAGCGTCTGGCCCCACACGGCATTACCCTCGGCTGACACGGCGCAGGCGCTCCGAAGGGGTGACCACGTCGGTCAGGCGGATGCCGAACTTGTCGTTGACCACGACCACCTCGCCCTGAGCGATCAGGTAGCCGTTGACCAGCACGTCCATCGGCTCGCCGGCCAGCGCGTCGAGCTCGACGATCGAGCCCTGCGCCAGCTGCAGGATGTATTTGATCGGCACCTTGGTGCGCCCCAGCTCCACCGACAGCTGCACCGGAATGTCCAGCACCATGTTGATGTCATGCACGCCCGGGTCGTGCGCGGCCGACGACGGCGGCACGTGCGCGCCCGACAGCGGCCCGCCCTGCTCGGCCTCGAAGGCGTCGCCCGCGCCGTCGGCGCTTTTCTGCTCCTCCAGCGCCTCGGCCCAGTCGGCAAACGGGTCGTCCGCCGCGGCGCTGGCGCCCTCCTGCCCTGCATCCGCCATCGCGTCCTCGGGCATTTGCTCGTCGGTTTCATTGGCCATGGTTTTCTCCCAACCAGCCCGCGTCGTTCTTGCGCAGGCACTGTTCAACGCGCAAGGCGTATTTGGAATTGTGGGTGCCGTACTGGCACTCGAAGACCGGCACGCCGCCGATCGCCGCGCGCACGCGCTGCGGGCGCTCCAGCTCGATGAAGTCGCCCGGGCGCATCGCCAGCAGCTGCTCGACGGTGGCGTCCGCGCGCGCCAGCTCCGCCACCAGCGTCACCTCGGCGGCCTGGATCTCGCGCGTCAGCACCTTGACCCAGCGGCGGTCGACCTCGATCGCGTCGCCCTGCATGGCCGAATACAGCACGTCGCGGATCGGCTCCAGCGTCGCGTACGGCATGCAGATGTGGATGGCGCCGGCCAGGTCGCCGATCTCCAGCTGAAACGCCGTGGAAACCACGATCTCGCTGGGCGTGGCGATGTTGGCGAACTGCGGCTGCATCTCCGAGCGCTGGTAGGACAGCTCCAGCGGATAAATGCCCTGCCAGGCCTTCTTGTATTCCTCGGTGATCACGTCGATCAGGCGCTTGATCACGCGCTGCTCGGTGGCCGAGAAGTCGCGCCCCTCGATGCGCGTCTGGAACTTGCCCACGCCGCCGTACAGCGTGTCGATGATGCCGAACACCAGCGAGGGCTCGCACACGATCAGGCCGCTGCCGCGCAGCGGGCGGATCGCGACGATGTTGAAATTGGTCGGCACCACCAGCTCGCGCAGAAACGCGCTGTAGCGCTGCACCGATACCGCGCCCACCGAAATCTCGGGGCTGCGGCGGATGAAGTTGAACAGGCCGACGCGGAAGTTGCGGGCAAAGCGCTCGTTGACGATCTCCATCGTCGGCATGCGCCCACGCACGATGCGCTCCTGGCTGGAGATGTCGTAGTCGCGCACCGAGCCCGCTTCGATCTCCTCCTGCACGCGCTTCTGGCTCTCGCCGGTCACGCCCTCCAGCAGGGCGTCGACCTCTTCCTGCGACAAAAAGGCTTCACTCATGGTGCAAGTCTCCTGGCTGCTGATCCGTCACGGCGCGCTCACTGGATGATGAAACTGGAGAACAGCACGGCAATCACCGGATTGCTGTCGCGGCGCGCGCGCGGCGCGTCGAAGTCATCGTCATCGTCGAAGTCGTCCTCGTCCTGGCGCGCCTTGGCCTTGCGTGGCTTTGAAACGCGGTAACCCAGCGGCTGCGAGACCGCGCGGCGCACCTCCAGCGCCAGCGCCTCCTTGCCCTCGCGCGTGAGCAGTTCGTCGGCGGTGCGCTGCGACACCAGCATCAGCACGCCGGAGCGGATCGTGGGCATGAAATTCTTGACCTGCTCGGCCGTCTTGGCGTCGGCCAGCTCCAGCGTGATGCCGATCTGCGCAAAGCGGTCGCCGCCCGGGTCGGCCAGGTTGACCACCATGTTGTCCATCGGCAAGTAAGTGGGCGGCTGCTTGGCCGCCGCCGCGGCCGCCGGGCGCTGGGGCGCGTCCTCGTCGCCGTAGGCGTTGCGCTGCGCCAGGAAGAACCAGGCCGCGCCCAGCACCGCCACCAGCAGCACGGCAAAGACCACCAGGACGATGAAGAGCTTCTTGTTCTTGGCAGGCGCGGGTTTGGGATCTGACACGTTGGTGCTTTCCAGTGGGACAGAGATGCGCGGCAACCGGTGGGCCACACGCCCGGAAACCATCCGGACGTTTGCGCTGTTGGGCCATTATTGGCCGCGCCGGCGGTCGGCAATCGCAAGAATAAAACGGCAAAACCCGCGCATTCCGGCACTCCGGCCGCCCAGCGCTGAAAGTGGATTCATCGCGGCGAGGGCGCCGCTCCCACAGCCTCGCCGCGATCCTCCGATCAGACGAACAGGTCGACGCGCCGCTCGCCCGTCACCGCACGCCGTGTCGGCGGCACACCGGCATCGTCAACGCCGGCCGGCGCCACGCGCAGCGTCTGGCGCTGCGGCGCGCCGTCCGCGCCGCGCCCGCCCTGCGCATCACCCCGGCCCTGCTGCGCCTGCGCGCCCACCGACAGGCCTGCCAGCTCCAGCCCCTGGCCCTGCAGCAAGGCGCGCAGCTCGGCGGCGCTGGCCTGCAGGGCGTCGCGCGCGCCGGCGTCGTCGCTCAGAAAGCGCACATGCGCGGCGTCGCCGTCCAGCGTCACCTTGATTTGCAGCGCCTGCGCGTCGCGCCCCAGCGTCAGCTCGGCGTTCTGCAGCTTCTGGTGCACCCAGAAGGTCGCCTGCTGCGCCAGTTGGTCGGCCAGTTGGTCGGCAAAGGCCTCGTCGGGCGCGCCAGCCGGCGTGGGCTCGGCGCTGGCCTCGGTGCCTTCGTGCGTTTGCGCACCGGCCACCACGGGCGCGGCGCCGGCCTCGCCCGCCGCAC
>PGEI01000084.1 GCA_002894305.1 Comamonadaceae bacterium CD01 | reverse complement strand
TGGTGGAGGTGAAGGGATCGGCCGACGTGCGCGCGGCCGACAAGAACATCGCCACGCTGGCGAGCGATGGCCTGTACCGCACCGACCATCACCTTTCCATTGCGCAGGGTCAGGCCGTGCCCGGCCGCGACCCGCACGAAGTCGTCGCAGCTCACGTTCGTCGGCTGGAAGCCCTGCGCCGGGCGGGCATCGTGGAGCGCGTGGCCGAGGGGCTATGGAAAGTGCCGGACGACCTGCCCGAGCAGGGCCGCCGCTACGACGCGCAGCGCCTGGGCGGCGTGGCTGTGGAGCTGAAATCGCACCTGCCTATCGAGCGGCAGGCCCGCGTGATCGGAGTCACCTGGCTGGACCAACAGTTGATCGGCGGCGGCCAGGGCCTGGGCGACCTGGGCTTTGGCGGCGAGGCAAGGCAGGTGATGCAGCAGCGCGCCGACTTCCTGACTGAACAGGGGCTGGCCGAGCGACGCGGGCAGCGCGTCATCCTAGCGCGCAACCTGCTGGGCACGCTGCGCAACCGGGAACTGGCGCAGGCCGGAAAGGACATTGCCGCCGACACCGGCCTGGAGCATCGGCCCGTGGCCGACGGGCAGCGCGTGGCCGGGATCTATCGGCGCAGCGTGATGCTCGTCAGTGGGCGCTACGCGATGCTTGACGATGGCATGGGGTTCAGCCTGCTGCCGTGGAAGCCAGTGATCGAGCAGCGGCTTGGGCAGCAGCTTGCCGCCACGGTGCGCGGCAGCGGGGTTACTTGGCAGGTTGAGCGACAACTTGGAATTTAATGTCATCAAGTGCTTTGGGTGGGTACGGTCGTCCAACCCGCGCGATGCTGCTCGGTGATGCGCTCCAATGCCACGATCCACGCCGGGCTGTCATTTAGACAAGGGATGTAGTCAAACGCCTGCCCTCCAGCTTGTAAAAACGTGTGTCGCGCTTCTATGTTGATTTCTTCAAGTGTTTCCAGGCAGTCACTAACAAAACCCGGGCACATCACTTCCACGCTACGGGTTCCGGCCCTGGCGAGCACTTGCAGCGTCGGCTCGGTATAGGGTTGCAGCCATTGGGCAGGGCCAAAGCGAGACTGGAAAGTCACCGTGTACTGCTCGGGCTGCAGTTGTAGCGCTTGTGCCAAAAGACGGGCCGTCTTGCGGCAGTGGTCGGCATAAGGGTCGCCCAGGCGCACATTGCGCTCGGGAATGCCATGAAAACTCATCACCAAATGCTGTGCGCGTTGCCCTGTGCGCTCCCAGTGCGCGCGCACGCTACCGGCCAGGGCCGCGATGTAGTCGGGGTGATCGTGGTAGTCGTTGACAAAGCGCAGTTCCGGGTACCGGCGCGAACGCCGTACCCAGTCCGCGACACCGTCGAACAGGCTGGCCGTGGTGGCAGCCGAATACTGCGGGTACAGCGGCAGCACCAACACCCGTTGCACCCCCGCGTCCAGCAGCGCCTGCAACTGAGTGCCCACCGCCGGTTGGCCGTAGCGCATGGCGGGCAGTACTGGCGCTGGCAGGCCGGATTCACGCAAGCGCTGGCCCAGCAACTCGGCCTGGCGCTGGGTCCACACCGCCAGAGGTGAACCGGTATCGCTCCACACAGAGGCATATTTCGCCGCCGACCGGCGTGGCCGAACACGCAAGATGACGCCGTGGAGCAGCGGCAGCCAGAAGAGGCGCGGAATCTCCACCACCCGGGGATCCGACAAGAATTGGGCCAGATAACGGCGCAGAGCCGCCGGCGTCGGGGCGTCAGGGGTGCCCAGATTGCATAAAAGTACAGCAGTGGTTTTTTCTGTGTTCATGGTCGAATGTTTTTCATAGATGTATCGAACCAGCGTGCCGATGAGGTCCTACGAGATGCGCAGCAGTTGTGTCAACGCCCCGGCCAATGTAGGGTGGCGCCAGGTAAACCCTGCTTCCTGGGTGCGGCGCGGCACCAGGCGCTGGCCACCGAGCAGGAGCACGGACATTTCGCCCAGCGCCAGGCGCAGTGCCCAGGCCGGTGCAGGTAACACGGCCGGGCGGTGCAGCGTGCGCGCCAGGGTCTGGGTGAAGTCGGTGTTGCGCACCACCTCGGGTGCGCAGGCGTTGTAGGGGCCGCCGCTACAGGCGTCGTTGTGCAACAAGTGGTCAATGAGAACCACCTGGTCGTCCAGATGGATCCAGGGCATCCACTGCTGGCCGCTGCCCAGGCGCCCGCCCAGGCCCAACCTGAAAGGCGGCAGCAGCCGCGCCAGCATGCCTCCCTGCGGGGCCAGCACGGGTGCGGTGCGCAGCAGCGTCACGCGCACGCCCCACTGGCGCGCGCGCTCGGCCTCTTGCTCCCAAGCCACGCACAGGCGGCTACCGAAGTCGGCGTTGCCTGGCGCGCTGTCTTCGGCCAGCCATTGCTCGCCACCGTCGCCATACCAGCCGACAGCCGAGCCTGACAGCAGCACGCGCGGGGGCGCGGCTTGCTGGCCTATCCAGTCGACCAGGGTGCGTGTCAGGCCCACACGACTGCGCCACAGCAGATCCCGCCGTGCAGCGGTCCAGGGGCGGTCAGCAATCGGCGCGCCCGCCAGGTTGACAACGGCGTCCAGCGGGCCGCTGCCGTCGAGCGCTTGCAATTGCGCGATGCCCTGTGCGCCGCTGCACAGGCGCGGTACTTGAGCCGGGTCGCGGCTCCAGACGAAAAAGTCGTGACCCTGTCGCTGCCAGTGCTGGCACAAAGCCCGGCCGATCAGGCCGGTGCCGCCGGTGATGAGGATGCGCATACGGTGCTTCCTTTCAAACCTTGTGGCGTCGGCTACCACGGCAGGCGCTGGCCGTCATAAGCCCAGAGGCCGCCGCTGTCCTCGGGCTGCAGGGCGTCGAGCACCGCCAGCAAATCGCGCGCCGCATCACCCGCAGGCCGCCCGATCCGCGCGCCGCGAAACGGGGCCGAGAGAGCCGAGTCCACGGTGCCCGGGTGCAGCGCCGCGACCACCGACTGCGGGTGGGTACGGGCCAGCTCGATGGCCGCGGTCTTTACCACCATGTTCAGCGCCGCCTTGGAGGCGCGGTAGCTGTACCAACCGCCCAGGCGGTTGTCGCCAATGCTGCCGACCCTGGCTGAAAGCACCGCGAGCACGCTGCGCTCGCCGCGTGCCAGCTGCGGGGCGAAATGCGCCAACGCCAGAGCTGGCCCGATGGCGTTGACAGCAAAGCTGGCCGCCATGTGCGCGGCATTCAGGTCCGCCAGACGCTTCTCGGGCTTGCCCGTGGGACCTTGCAGCATGCCCGTGGCCACCAGCACCAGGTTCCACGGGCCTTGTGTGCGCAATGAGTGCGCCGCCTCGGCAATGCTGGCGAGGGCGTCGAAGTCCACCAGTGGCGTGCTGGAGCGCCCCAACGCGAGCACCTTGGCACAGTATGGGTCGCCTCGCAATTGGGCGGCTAGTGCGCCACCGATGGCGCCTGAGGCACCAAGCACCAGCGCACGGTAGCCGGCGGGTAGTGATTGCATGGAGTTGTCAGAGTTTCTGCATGTGCGCTTGCCACAAGCCGTGCCAGCGCTCGCGCGAAGGCAGGCGCCGCACCACCTCGTACTGCGGCCACTCCTGCCAAGCCACGCCCTGCCGGCGGAACCAGCGGGCCACGGCCAGGTCGCGGGCATAGGTGGTGCCGTTGCCGGTTTCCTCGTGGGACACCAGGCGCGCAAAGGGCTGCAGTGCGTGCAGCCGGGCCAGTACCTCCGGCGCCTCGCCCACTGCCAGCTGCAGCCGCGCGCCGCAACTGCGCAATTGCTGCACCAGGTCGCGCAGGCTCTCGCGCAGAAACTGGTAGTGCTGCAGCGCACTGTTTGGCTGCGCCCACAGGCTGGGCTCCAACACGTACACGCACAGCACCGGCCTATGCGCGGCCGCGTGCACCAACGGCGCATGGTTACGCACCAGCAGGTCGCGTTTGAACCAGACGACGGCGTAGCTCATGGCACGCCTTCGCTCATTGCGCTGGGTCCTGGCGCTCGTGCGGCACCCAGATCAGCGACGAGGTATCGACGCCCAGCGCCTGCGCCCGCGCCACGATGGCTTCGCGCTGTGCGGCGGGCAGTTGCTTGTCGCGCGCCAGAATCCAGCAGTAACGGGTGTCCGGCCCCAGCACCAACGCCCAGCGGTAGCCGGGGTCGAGCGCGACGACGTGGTAGCCGCCGTAGAACGGCCCGAAGAACGACACCTTGAGCGAGCCGGAGGTGGGCGCACCGGTGAACAAGGCCTTGCCCACGGCCTCGCGCCATTGGCCGGTGGCGGGCACATAGCCGCGGTTGACCACGCGTACGCTGCCGTCGGACTGAACCGTGTAGGTGGCCGAGACATCGGTCATGCCGCGCTCGAAGGCGTGATCGAGCCGCGCCAGCTCGTACCAGCGGCCCGCGTAGCGCTGCACGTCAAAGGGGGTGACGGCCGTGACGCCGGGCGGTGGGCGCGTGCTGGCGCAGCCGGCCAGCAGCAAGGCGCTGCCTGCCAGCAGCAGCGCCAACAGACCCAGGCGCTGGCGGCGTGACACGGCGGTGAGTGTGCTATCAAGCGTGCGTGCAATGGTGTTCATGGCAAATCCTTCGTAGGGTCAATGGGCGTGGCGCCACTGCGCCACCAAGGGCTGCAAGCCCGACAAATGCGGCACGGCGCTGACGCCGGCCAGCGGCCATTGGTACAGCGCGGTGCAGGCACCGCCCACCCACAGCGCGGTGGCAGCCGGCAGTTGGGCGCGCAGCTCGCGCAGGCTGGTCTGCACCATGGCTGCCTTGTGCAGATTGCTGAAGCTCAGCGCCACCACATCGGCACTATGCGCCAGCGCCGCCTGGGCGATGTCGGTCAGCGGGGTCTGCGTACCCAGCGACACACAGGTGCAGCCCTCCAGCACCAACAGCGCTTCGACCATCAGCAGCCCCAGGCTGTGCTGCTCTTGCGGCACGGTGGTGAGCAGCACCCTGGGGCCTTGTGGCACGGGCTGCGGGGCGAGCGAGGCGATCGCATGGCGCAACACGCCAGTGATGACCTCGGTGTACAGGTGTTCTTCAAAGATTTCAAAGCGCCCCTGTGCCCAGGCTTCGCCCACCGCCGTCGTCAACGGAGCCACCAGATCGGTCACGAAAGGTGCCAGACCCATACGCAACTGGGCATGGCTGAGGCTGTGTCGCAGGGCGCGCGGGTCGTGTGCGCCAATGGCGTGGAGCAGCTCGCCTATCACCGGGTCGGTGGCAGCGTTGTCGATATTTGTCTTGGACAAATTGACAGCTGACACCGGGACGTGCTGCGTCAACAGGGCCTGCAACGCGGCCTGATCCAAGCCCACCACCTTGCCAGGACGCAGGCCGAAATCAAGCAGCCGACTGATCAGCTTGAGCTGCTGCACCTGATCCGCGCTGTATAGCCTGTCGCCGGAGGAATCGCGCGCTGGCGTGGGAAATCCGTAGCGTCGCTCCCACACGCGCAGGGTGTCCTTGCCCAGACCGGTCTCGCGCTCGACGGCGGCAATCGGCAGGCCGACATCGCTGAATGCAGGTGGTGTCAAGGCAATCTGAGGCGTCAGGGAACTCATGGTTGATTAACCTGGTTAATGTATTGTCTAGGACAAAATTGTTTTTGTCTAGTACATTACGCCACATAAGCAGCGCAATCGTGCTGCTCGGGCAAGCACCAGGGATCGGGAAAGGCCATGAAAGTCGCAGTCATCGGATCGGGCATCTCGGGCCTGGCGGCCGCGCACCGGCTGCGCGGGCAGGCGCATGTCACGCTGTTCGAGGCGGGGCGCTATTTCGGCGGCCACACCCACACCGTGGATGTGTCCTTGCCCGACGCTCGCGGCCAGACCGTGACGCACGGGGTGGACACCGGCTTTCTGGTATTCAACGAGCGCACCTACCCCGGCCTGATTGCGCTGCTGGATGAATTGCAGGTGCCCACGGCCCCATCGGACATGTCGTTTTCCGTCCAGGTGCCGGGCGCGGGCGCGCTAGGCGCCGGGGCGCTGGAGTGGAGCGGCTCCAACCTGGCCAGCGTGTTCGCCCAGCGGCGCAACCTGCTGCGCCCGCGCTTTTTGGGCATGCTCTCTGAGCTGCTGCGCTTCAACCGCCTGTGCACCGCGCTGGCCGACAGCGGCCAGGAACAGGCGCTGGCGCAGCCGCTGGGCGATTTTTTGGACCAGCATGGCTTTGGCGCGGCGTTTCGCCACTGGTACTTCCTGCCCATGCTGGGCTGCATCTGGAGCTGCCCGACCGACCAGATGCTGCGCTTTCCCGTGGCCACCATGGTGCGCTTTTGCCACAACCACGGCCTGATCCAGGTGCAGAACCGGCCGCAGTGGCACACCGTGGCGGGCGGGGCGCGGCAGTATGTCAACGCCATCGTGCAAGGGCTGGATGCGCGCTTGGAGACGCAAGTCACGCGCATCGAGCGCAACGCCGCGGGCGTGTTCATCCGCACCGGCAGCGGCGTCGAGCACTTTGACGCCGTGGTGCTGGCCGTGCACAGCGACCAGGCCCTGCGCCTGCTGGCCCAGCCCAGCGCCGCCGAGCAGCGGGTGCTGGGCGCCATCCGCTACCAGCCCAACCGCGCCGTGCTGCACACCGACAGCCGCGTGATGCCAGGGCGCCGCGCCGCCTGGGCGGCGTGGAACTACGAACGCGCGGCCGATGGCGCGCAAGAATCGGGCCGCGTCTGCCTGCACTATTGGCTGGGCCGCCTGCAGCCGCTGCCCTTCGCGCAGCCGGTGCTGGTGTCGCTCAACCCGGTGCGCGGCATCGACCCGGCGCAGGTGCTGGGCGAGTTCGACTACGACCATCCGGTGTTCGACCTGGGGGCGCTGGCCGCGCAAAAGCAGGTGCCGCAGCTGCAAGGCGCGCAGCACACCTGGTTTGCCGGCGCATGGACGGGCTATGGCTTTCATGAAGACGGCCTGCAGTCGGGCTACCGCGCCGCCGATGGCCTTCTGGCGCAACTGCGCCGCCGGGAGGCCGCATGACCCAGGCAATGCACTTGACTGCCCCGCCGGGCAACGTGCCGCACATCGGCTTTGGCCATGTGTGGCACACCCGGCTGCGCCCGCGCCGCCACCGCTTCGTCGTGCCCACCTTCTTCCTGCTGCTGCCCATGCGCACGCTGCGCGAGCAGCCCGAGTCAGCGGGCGTGCTGGCGCTCAACCGCGCGGGAGCAATGTCGTTTCGCGACACCGACCATGGCGGCGGCCACGGCCCGCAGCAAGGCGGCGCACTGGCCTGGCTGGAAGCGCTGCTGCAGGCCGAGGGCATCACCGATGCGCAGGGCGAAATCTGGTTGCAGTGCTATCCGCGCGTGCTGGGCTACAGCTTCAAGCCGGTGAGCTTCTGGTACTGCCACCGCGCGGACGGCAGCCTGCGCGCCATCGTGGCCGAGGTGAACAACACCTTTGGCGAACGCCACGCCTACCTGCTCGACCACCCGCGCTACGGCCAGGAGCTGCAGGCGCGCAAGGCGTTTCATGTCTCGCCTTTCTGCGCCGTGGATGGCGGCTACCGGTTTGAATTTCGCCGGGGCGGAGCCGATGGCCTGCGATCGGCGCGCGTGCGCATCGACTACCACGACGCCGAGGGTCCGGTGCTACTCACCGGCATGGCCGGGCGGCTGGAGCCGCTCACCGCCGCCAGCCGCCGCCGCGCGCTGTGGCGCTACCCGCTACTGACGCTGGGCGTGATGGCTCGCATCCTCTGGAATGCCCTGCTGCTGTGGCTCAAACACGTGCCTTTCCACACCAAACCCCAGGTGCCAGCGTCGCCTGTTTCCCGTTCATCTTCATCCAACCACTGACCATGAACACGACCACCACTACATTTCAACTCCCATTGCCTGCTGGCCTGTCTGCCAGTGCGCGCCACGCGCTGCGCCTGCTGCAGCGCCTGCAGCACGGCACGCTGCACCTGGAGCTGCCCGATGGCAGCAGCCTGCAGCTGGGTCAGGGCAGCCAGCCGCACGCCAGCCTGAGGCTGCACGACTGGCGCGTGTTTGGCGCGGTGCTGCGCTCGGGCGACATCGGCCTGGCCGAGGGCTATATCGACCAGCACTGGAGCACGCCGCACCTGGCCGACCTGCTGCGCCTGCTGATGGTCAACCGCGACGCGCTGGAGTCGCTGGTGTACGGTGCCTGGTGGGGGCGGCTGGCCTACCGGCTGCGCCACCTGCTCAACCGCAACACGCGCACCGGCAGCCGGCGCAACATCCACGCCCACTACGACCTGGGCAACGCCTTCTACCAGTTGTGGCTGGACCCGAGCATGAATTACTCGTCCGCCTGGTTCCAGGGCGATCTGGCGGGCGACTTGACCCAGGCTCAGCATGCCAAGGTGCGCCGCGCGCTGCACAGCGCCGGCGTGCAAGCGGGCAGCCGGGTGCTGGAAATCGGCTGTGGCTGGGGCGCGCTGGCCGAGATGGCGGCGGGTGAGTTCCAGGCCCATGTGACCGGCGTGACGCTGTCTTCCGAGCAACTGGCGTTTGGCCAGCAGCGCCTGCAGCGCGCCGCTCTGGCCGCCCGGGCCGAGCTGCGCCTGCAGGACTACCGCGACATCCAGGACGCTCCGTTCGACGCCATCTGCTCCATCGAAATGGTCGAGGCCGTGGGCCAAGCCTACTGGCCCAGCTACTTTGGCACCGTGGCACGCTTGCTCAAACCCGGCGGGCGCGCCTGCGTGCAAAGCATCGTCATCGACGACGCGCTATTCGAGCGCTATGTGCAGGGCACGGACTTCATCCAGCAATACGTGTTTCCGGGCGGCTGCCTGCCCAGCCCGGCGCGCTTTCGCGCGGCGGCGCAGCAAGCCGGGCTGCGCGTGGTGGAGGAGTTGGCCTTCGGCGCCGACTACGCCGAGACCCTGCGCCGCTGGCACCGCCAGTTCACGCAGCAGCGCGCCCAGGTGCTGGCGCAGGGCTTTGATGCGAAGTTCCTGCGCACCTGGGAGTTTTACCTCGCGTACTGCGAAGCGGCCTTCGACAGCGGGAACATCGACGTGGTGCAGTTCACGCTGGTGAAGGATTGAAAAAAGATAGCTGCTTGCGGTTGATGCATATGCCTTATCGCCATTTTTCAACGATGAATCGCTGGGCACCAGCCAGCGTATTGGCCGTAGCGGCTGCCATGGGGATGGTTGTTGCCAGCGCCGTGGCAGAGGACGCCGCGACGCCACCCGCCTTCATACGCCAGGCGCTGCCCGAGGCCGCCCTGTGGGGCCAGGGGCAGATGCGCTTTCTCGGGCTGCGGATTTACGACGCCCGCCTGTGGGCTGGCTCTCGGTTCGAGGCGGCCGACTTTGGCGCTTGCCCGCTGGCGCTGGAGCTGAACTACCACCGTGCCTTTACGGGCGCCGCCATCGCCCAGCGCTCCATCGACGAGATCGAGCGCCAGGGTGACCTGACGCCCGCGCAGGCCCAGCGCTGGCTGAAGGCGCTGGCCGCCGTGCTACCGGACGTTCAGCCGGGCGATCGCCTCACGGGTCTGTACCAGCCCGGACAGGGCATGCGCCTGTGGCGCGGCCAGCAACCGCTGGGCGCCATCGATGACGCAGAGCTGGCGCGCCGCTTCTTTGGTATCTGGTTGTCACCGCGCACGTCCGAACCCAGCCTGCGCAGTGCCTTGCTGGCGCGCAAGCCAGGAGCCGGGCCATGACCCGCACCTTGCCATGGAACCCCTCGCAGGTGCTGCCCTGGCGCGCCGGGCTGGCCTACGGGCTGCTGGGCCTGCCGCTGGCTTTTGCTGCGCTGCCGCTGTACGTGGTGCTGCCGCATTACTACGCCAGCGATCTCGGCTTGCCGCTGGCCAGCGTGGGGGCGCTGCTGCTCCTGGTACGGCTGATCGATGCAGGAGCTGAGCCGCTGCTGGGGCGCCTGAGCGACCGGTTGTACCGCCGCACGGTGCGGGCCGTGCTGTGCGTTGTGGCTGCCTCGGCGCTGCTCTTGGGCGGCGGCATGGCGGGGCTGTTTTTTCCACCGGTGCAGGGGCCGAACGCCCTCGCGGCGTGGATGGTGGCGGGGCTTTTGTTCACCTGCCTGGCGCACAGTCTGCTGGTCATTGCCCACCAGGCCTGGGGGGTGCGCCTAGGGGGCGACACCGTACAGCGTAGCCGCATCGTGGCCTGGCGCGAGGGGCCGGGTCTGATCGGCGTGGTCACGGCCAGCGCGCTTTCGGTGGCCTGGGGCGCGGGCGCCATGCTGGCTGTGTTCGCGCTGGCACTGCTGGCCGGCTGGCTGGCGCTGTGGTGGGCGCCGCGTCCGCCGTTTTCAACCCAGCCGCAGGAGGGGCACGAGGGACGGGAGGCGCGCAATCGCCAGCTTTGGCAGCCGCTGACCCAGGCGTCCTTCCGCCGTCTGCTGGCGGTGTTTTTGTGCAATGGCATCGCCAGCGCCATACCGGCCGCGCTGATGCTGTTCTTTGCCCAGGATCGGCTGCTGGCCACGCCGCCACAGATTGCACTGTTTCTGGTGCTGTACTTCGTCAGCGGCGCGCTGTCCATGCCCGGCTGGCTGCGGGTGGTGCGCCGCTTCGGGCTGGAGCGGGCGTGGCTGGCAGGCATGTTGCTGGCGGTGGCCTGCTTTGGCTGGGCCGCTGCGCTGCAGGGTGGGCAGGTGCTGGCCTTTGCCGTGATCTGCGTGCTGTCGGGCGCGGCGTTGGGCGCCGACCTGGCCGTTCCCGGCGCGCTGCTGGCCTTGCTGATCGAGCGCCACGGCGCGCAGGGCACGCACGACGGCGCCTACCTGGGCTGGTGGAACCTGGCCACCAAGCTCAATCTGGCGCTGGCCGCCGGGGCCACGCTGCCGCTGTTGCAATGGCTGGGCTACCTGCCGGGCAGCCAGGACCCGCTGGCACTGCAACGCCTGGCATGGATTTATGCGCTGCTGCCTTGCGCGCTCAAGCTGATGGCCGCCTGGCTGCTGCATCGACTGTTGATCGCCTCTCGAAATCCCACCCAAGGAGTGACATCATGAACACACGCCGCCATGTCCTGTTTGCCCTGCTCGCGGGCTCAGCTGTACTCGCTGGCTGCGCCAGCCCCCAGGTGACCGACTACGTCAAGCAGCGCCCCAAGCTGGAGCTTGATCGTTATTTCAATGGCCGCCTCCACGCCTACGGGCTCTTTCAAAAGCGTGGCGGCGAAGTGGTGCGGCGTTTCACTGTGGTCATGGACTGCCACTGGGAAGGAAATCAGGGCGTCCTCGACGAGTCCTTTACGTATTCGGACGGTACGACCCAGCGCCGCGTCTGGCGCCTGACCAAACTCGAAGGCGGCCGCTACACAGGGCGTGCGGGCGACGTGGTGGGCGAGGCCCAAGGGCAAGAGTCCGGCAATGCCTTCCGCTGGAACTACACGCTGCGCCTGCCGGTGGACGGCAAGGAGTACGACGTGCAGTTCGATGACTGGATGTTCCTGGTCGATGAGCGGGTGATGCTCAACCGCGCCACCATGAGCAAGTTTGGCATCACGCTGGGCGAAGTGCTGCTGTCCTTCACCAAGGACTAACGCCGTGCCCCTCAACCCCCCCATCACCGACTGGCGCGGCCGACGCGTGTGGATGATCGGCGCGTCCAGCGGCATCGGGCGCGCCGTGGCCTCCCTGCTGCACACACGTGGCGCGCAGGTGTGTGTGTCGGCGCGGCAGCAGGCATTGCTCGACGCTTTCGTGCGCGAGCACCCCGGCAGCCAGGCGCTGGCGCTCGATGTGACGGATGCGCAGGCCGTCGCCGGCGCGGCGCAGCAGCTGCTGGCGGGCGGCCCGCTGGACTTGGTCTGCTACTGCGCCGGCCACTACCGCCCCATGTCGGCTGGCGCGCTGGATTTGCCCGAACTGTTGCAGCACCAGCGCGTCAACGTCACGGGTGCGCTGCAGGTGCTGGCCGCCGTGGTGCCCGCGCTGCTCCAGGCCGCTGGCGACGGGCGCACGCCACACCTGAGCCTGGTGGCCAGCGTGGCCGGTTGGCGCGCCTTGCCGCAAAGCCTGGCGTACGGGCCCACCAAGGCAGCGCTGATCAATCTGACGGAAAACCTGTTTCTTGATCTGCGCCCTCAGGGTGTGGGAGTGAGCCTGATCAACCCCGGTTTCGTCGATACCCCGCTGACGGCGCAAAACCAGTTCTCCATGCCGGCACTCCTCACGCCGGAGCAGGCGGCGCTGGCCATCGCGCGCGGCTGGGAGCGGGGGCAGTTCGAGGTGCACTTTCCCAAACGCTTCACGGGCGTGCTCAAACTCATGCGCTGCCTGCCGTACCGCTGGTATTTCCCCCTGGTGCACCGTTTCACAGGGCTTTGAGCATGCAGACGTCACCCGCGCTTACTGGCAACGACACGCAGGCCACCGCCACACAGAGGCTGATTGCGCTGTACGAGCAGCTCTCGCCCGCGCACCTGGCTACGCTGGACGCCTATTACGCACCCGATGCGCAATTCAAGGACCCATTCAACGACGTGCGCGGCGTGCCGGCCATCGCGCAGATTTTTGCGCACATGTTCGCCACGCTGGATCAGCCCCGCTTCACCGTCACCCAGCACATCGTGCAGGGCGGCCAGGCCTTTCTGGGCTGGGAGTTCCGTTTTCGCATGCGCCGCTGGCGGCCGCAAGTGGAGCAATGCATCCACGGTGCCACCCTGGTGCGCTTTGACGCCACGGGCCGTGTGACGCTGCACCGCGACTACTGGGATGCCGCCCAAGAGCTGTACGAAAAACTGCCCGTGCTGGGCAGCCTGATGCGCTGGCTGCGCAAATCCGCCTCGGCTACTTCAACCACCAAGGTGTCCCATGCTCACCGTCCATCACCTTGAAACGTCGCGCTCGCAGCGCATCCTCTGGCTGCTTGAAGAGCTGGCCGCTCCCTATGACATCCGCCTCTACCGGCGCGACCCGGTGAGCCGACTGGCACCTGCGGCGCTGAAGAAAATCCACCCGCTGGGCAAGTCGCCCGTGGTGACCGATGACGATACCGTGGTGGCTGAATCAGGCGCCATCATCGAATACTTGGTGGAGCGCTTCGGCGCCCAGGCACCGACCGAACTGGCCCAGCTGGAGCCCGCTCGCGGCACATCCGAACATCGCCAGTGCCGCTTTTGGATGCACTACGCCGAGGGCTCGCTAATGAACTGGCTGGTGATGCAGCTGGTATTCGACACCATCCCGCGCCAGCCCATGCCGTTTTTTGTGCGCCCGATCGCCCGCGCCCTGTGCGGCAAGGTGCAGCAAAAACTCATTCACCCCAATGTGCAAAACGCACTGGCCTTCATGGAGGCACACCTGGCGCAGCACCCGTGGTTTGCGGGCGAGTACCTGACCATGGCCGACTTTCAGATGAGCTTCGCCGTCGAAGCCGCCCTGGCGCGGGGCGGCAACCAAGCCGCATGGCCGCATCTGGTGGCCTATCGCCAGCGCATGCAAGCGCGGCCGGCCTACCAGCGCGCGCTGGACAAAGGCGGGCCGGTGCTGATGCAGGCATGAGGCACAACCACGATGACTGTCCCACCCCGCACAGACCAACGAGAGGCTTGTGCCATGGCCTCAAGTGCTCTGGTCTGGCTGCGGCGCGATCTGCGCTGTGACGATCATGCCGCGCTGTACCACGCGCTGCGCCGCTATCCACGGGTGTACTGCGCCTTCATCTTCGACACCGACATCCTGGACGAACTGCCCAGCCGCGAGGACCGGCGCGTCGAGTTCATCCACGCCAGCCTGCTGGAGCTGCACCAGGGCCTGCAGCAGCTGGCCGCGCGCAGCGGCGCCCCCGGCGGCGGGCTGATCGTGCGCCATGGCCCGGCGCTGGAATGCATCGTGCAACTGGCCCAGGAGCTGGGAGTGCAGGAGGTGCTGGCCAACCGCGACTACGAGCCCCAGGCCATTGCACGCGACCAGAGAGTGGCCCAGGCCTTGCACGCGCTGGGCATCGCCTTCAGTGACTACAAGGATCAGGTGCTGCTCGACCGTGACGAGGTGCTGACCCAGCAGGGCCGGCCCTACAGCGTGTTCACACCCTACAAACGCGCATGGCTGCAACGGCTGGACGATTTCCAACTCAAACCCTACCCCGTCGATCGCTACGCCCATCGCCTGGCGCCGCCGCCTGCGGATGAACGCCTGCCCACGCTGTCAGACCTGGGCTTTGGCGCGACCAATCTGCGCGAGTTGCCCTTGCCCTCAGGTATGAGCGGCGCACAGCGGCTGCTGCAAGACTTTGTGCCGCGCATGGCGGCGTACCAGGAGGCGCGCGACTACCCCGGCCGCAAGGGCGTGTCCTACCTGTCGGTGCACCTGCGCTTTGGCACCGTCTCCATCCGCCAGCTGGCGGCGCTGGCGGCGCTGGCGGCGCGGCAGGCGGCCGAGGGCTGCGTGGGCGCGCAGACTTGGCTATCCGAGCTGGCCTGGCGCGACTTCTATTTCATGATCCTGTGGCACTACCCGCAGGTGGTCACGCAGTCGTTCAAGCCCGAGTACGACCGCGTTCAGTGGGATGAAGCGCCCGAGCTGTGGCAGGCCTGGTGCGAGGCGCGCACCGGCTACCCGCTGGTCGATGCCGCCATGCGCCAGCTGCTGCAAACCGGCTATATGCACAACCGCCTGCGCATGGTGGTGGCCAGCTTTTTGACCAAGGATCTGGGCATTGACTGGCGCCGCGGCGAGCGTTTTTTTGCCCAGCACCTGAACGACTACGACCTGGCAGCCAACAACGGAGGCTGGCAGTGGGCGGCGTCCACCGGTTGCGACGCGCAGCCCTACTTCCGCATCTTCAACCCCATCACACAGTCGCAGCGCTTTGATCCCGACGGCACGTTCATTCGCCGCTACCTGCCCGAGCTGGTGGGCTTGCCAGATGCACATATTCACTTTCCCGCAGCCATGAAGCCGGTCGAGCTGGCGGCCTGCGGGTTGCGCCTGGGAGTGGACTACCCGCTGCCCGTCGTGGATCACGCGCGGGCGCGTCAGCGCACGCTGATGCGTTTTTCGCTTCTGCCAGAGAGTGAGATTTCATGAAGGCGCAAAACTATGGAATTACGTCACCTCCGTTACTTCTTGGCGGTTGCTGAGGAGCTGCACTTTGCGCGCGCCGCTGAGCGACTGCATATCGAGCAGTCGCCCTTGTCGCGAGCCATCAAGGAGCTCGAAGAAGAGCTGGGCGTGGTGTTATTCGCCCGTACCACCCGCAGCACACGATTGACTCGTGCCGGAACGCTGTTCTTGGAACACGTGCGCCGTGTGTTCACGGCCTTGGAACAAGCGCGCGATAGCGTGAAAGCGGCGGCAAACGGCTTTTACGGACAGTTGCGCGTGGCATTGTCAGATGGCATCACGCCCTCGCGCTTGCCGGCCGTGCTGGCGCTATGCCGACAGGAAGAACCTGAAGTCGAAATCCGCTTCTTCGAGGTGCCGCTGTCGCAGCAGCTCAAGGGCCTGCTTGACGATCTATATGACGTCGGGTTTACGCAGTCCAATGAAGTGGGGCGTGTCCGAATTTTTGTGTAAAGGAAATCCTGCAAAACCTCCCCGCCTGTCTGGTAGCTGTCAGCCACC
>PGEI01000083.1 GCA_002894305.1 Comamonadaceae bacterium CD01 | reverse complement strand
CCGTCAATTGAAGTCCGACCCGTTTACACAAAAATTCGGACACGCCCGCTCGCTGCGCGAGGCACTGACCACCATGCCGCGCAGCGCCGGGGTGCTGCTGCGTGCGGCGGCCGGGGCGGCCGTCGGGGAGGGCGCCGGCGTGCCTTGCTGGGCCTGGGCCGCCAGCGATGTGCAGGCCAGCGCGCACGCCAGGGCCAGTGGATGGAAGTGGATGCGCGGCGACTGCGGAGCGCGGGCGTGCAAAGCGGCGGCAAATGCCATACCAGAATCCTTCTTGGTGCATTGAAATGGACAGTGGCTGGCTTCTGGCGCGCGGCTCAGGCAGGAAACGGGGGCGTTTCAAGGCCTGGAGAGAACACGCTCGTGGCTGGCTGGGTTCAAGGCATCGCGAAACCAGTCTCTTGCGCGCCGCGCATCCCGGTGACGGGAGGGCTTGCGGTGCGGCGCATCCCTTTGCAACCGGGGTGCCCCTTCCTCAGAGATTGATTCAGCGTCCTCTACGAGTCTAGTATATGAGAATGATTGGCATTTACCGGTGTGAATCAGGAAATCCTGCCACCCGCATTGGCGCGAATGCGGCTTTCCTGAAGCAGGGCGCCCGGCCTGGGCGAGTGTGCAGGAGGAGGGCGCGGGTGGGTGCCCATGCTTTTGGCGGAAGGCGTTTGTCTGGCGCGGCTTTTCCCGTGCACCAGCACGGCTCTGGCGCGTGCGGCCTGCTGCCGGTGGTCGATGTGCCGGTCTGCGGCCACGCGCCGGTGCTCAATGCAGCGTCGCAGTACGCGCTGGTCGGCGGCATCCTGGCAGGCGCGCGGGGGGCGCCGATTCGGCTCAGATCGGCTCCAACTGCACGCGCTGCATCATCGCGGCGGTGAGCTGCATCTCGCGGCGGATGGTTTGCTCGAACGCGGCAGCGTCGCCAATGTCCACCTGGCCGCCGTTCTTCATCAGCGCGTCGACGACCGCCGGTTGGCCGAGTGCCTGGCTGAAGGCGTCGAACAGCGTCTGCACCACCGCGTCGCTCGTTCCCGCCGGCACCGACAGGCCGCCCCAGGAGGGCAGCTCCACGCCGGCCACGCCCAGCTCGGCCAGCGTGGGCACCTGCTGCTCGATGGGGTTGCGCTTGCGGCTGGCAATCGCCAACAGGCGCAGCTTGCCCGCCGCCACCATCGGGTGGGCGGCGGCGAAGATCGGCATGCCAAAGACGACCTGGTTGCTCAGGACGGCGGTGACCAGGTCGGACGCGCCCTTGTAGGGCACGTGCATGGCCTGGGTGTGGGTGGCGCTCAGGAACAGCTCCATGCCCAGGTGCGAGGGCGTTCCGACGCCGCCCGAGGCGTAGTCGACCTGGCCGGGGCGCGCCCGTAGCCGGGCCAGCAGGTCGTCCAGCGTGCGGATGTCCGACTGGGCGTTGACGACGAGCGCGACGTCGCCGCTGCTGATGCGCATCACGTGGCGGAAGTCCTTGAGCGCGTCGTAGCCCGGCTGCTTGTAGATCAGCATGTTGGAGGCCAGCGGCGTGGCGCTGTAGAGCAGGGTGTAGCCGTCGGCCGGCGCCTTGGCGGCAATGCGCGTACCTATGTTGCCGGCCGCGCCCCCGCGGTTGTCGATGACGATGGGCTGGCCCAGGATGGGGCCGACCGCCTCGGCCAGGATGCGCGCCGAGGTATCGGGACTGGTGGCGGCCAGGTAGGGCACGATCCATTTGATCGGGCGGATGGGGAAGCGCGGCTGCGCCAGCGCCGCGCGGCCGTTGCCGGCGGCCAGCAGGGTGGCGCCCAATGTGCGGGCCAGCAGTTGGCGGCGATTCAATTCGGTCATGGTGGTGTCTCCAGTGGATGGCCGACATGCGGTCAGCGCGTGGTGATGGGGAAGCTGCCGGCCAACACATGGGTCGGCAGTGCGTCGAGGTCCAGGCCGGCGATGTGGTGAGAGGTGAGTGGCATTGGAAATGCCTCCGTGGGATGGCGGTGGGCACCAGGATGCGGGCCTGGGGCTGGCGCGCCCGCGGTCAGGGCGCCAGCTCCAGGGGGGGCCGGACCTGCCCGCCCTCGCCCTGGACGAAATGGCAGGCCACCTTGTGCCCCGGCAGCACCTCGCGCAGCGGCGGGGCCTGCTCGGCGCAGATCGGCTGCGCCACGGGGCAGCGCGCGGCGAAGCGGCAGCCCCGGGGCAGGTCGATCGGGCTAGGCGGATCGCCGCTGAGCTTGATGCGGCGCGCGGCGCGCTCGCGTCCGCCCTTGACGGTGGGGATGGCCGACATCAGCGCCACGCTGTAGGGGTGCAGCGGGCGCGAGAAGAAGGCCTCGCGGCTGGCCTGCTCGACGATCTGGCCTAGGTACATCACGGCAATGTCGTCGCACACGTACTCGATCACCGCCATGTCGTGGCTGATGAACAGAAAGGACTGGCCGTGCTCGCGCTGGATGCGCCGCAGCAGGTTGAGCACCTGCGCCTGCACCGCCACGTCCAGCGCCGACACCGGCTCGTCGCACACCACCAGCTGCGGGCGCGTGGCCAGGGCGCGCGCGATGTTCAGACGCTGGCGCTGGCCGCCCGAGAACTGGTGCGGGAACAGCTCCTGCTGGTCGGGCCGCAGGCCGACGATGTCGAACAGCTCGGCCACGCGCTCGCGCCGCTCGGCCGGCGCACCCAGCTGCATCAGGTCCAGCGGGGTGCGCACGATCTCGCCCGCGCGCTGGCGTGGGTTGAGCGAGGAGTACGGATCCTGGAACACGAACTGGAAGTCGCGCCGCCGCCGGCGCAGCGCCTCGCCCTCCAGGTGCGTGAGGTCGTCGCCGCCAAAGCGGATGCTGCCGCCCGTGATCGGCGCCAGGCGCATCACGGCCAGCGCCGTCGTGGTCTTGCCCGAGCCGGACTCGCCCACGATGGCCAGCGTGCGGCCGCGCCGCAGGTCGAAGTCGATGCCGTCGACCGCGTGCACCACGCTGGACGCGCCGCCCTGGCGGCGCCTGCGCACCTGGAAATGCACTTTCAGGTCGCGCACCGACAGCAGAACGTCGTCGGCAGCGGCAGCGGCAGCGGCTGCGACAGCGGCGGTGGCGTGCTCGTTCATGGTGCCTCCTTGTAGAGCCAGCAGGCGACGCGTTGGGTGGGCCCCTGCGCGAACTGGGGCGGCATGTCCGCGTGGCATTGGGGCATGGCGCGCGGGCAGCGGTCGGCAAAGGGGCAGCCGGCGCCGCGCTGCCAGACCGAGGGGACGATGCCCGCGATCTCGGGCAGCTCGGGCCGGTGGGGGCCGGGCGCGTCGTCGAGCTCGGGCATGCAGGCGATCAGCCCCTGCGTGTAGGGGTGGCGCGGCGCGGCCAGCACCTCGGCGGTGCACCCGTGCTCGACCACATGGCCGCCGTACATGACGACGACGCGGTCGGCCACCTCGGCGACTGCGCCCATGTCGTGCGTGATCATTACGATGGCGGTGCCGCGCGCCTGCTGCTGCGCGCGCAGCAGGTCGAAGATCTGCGCCTGCACCGTGACGTCGAGCGCGGTGGTTGGCTCGTCGGCGATCAGCACGCGCGGGTCGCAGGCCAGCGCCATGGCGATCATGACGCGTTGGCGCATGCCGCCCGACATCTCGTGCGGATAGCTGTCCACGCGCGTCTCGGCGGCCGGAATGCCGACCGACTGCAGCAGCTCGGCGGCGCGCGAGCGCGCCTGCGAGCGCGTCATGCCCTGGTGCAAGCGCAGCGATTCGCCGATCTGCTCGCCGACGGTGTAGACCGGGTTGAGCGCGGTCATCGGCTCCTGGAAGATCATCGAGACCTGGTTGCCGCGCATGCCGCGCATCCGGCGCTCGTCCAGCTGCAGCAGGTTCCGCCCGTCCAGCGTGATGCGTCCGGCGCGCACGTGCAGCGGGTCGGTCAGCAGGCGCATGATGGCCAGCGCCGTCATGCTCTTGCCGCAGCCCGACTCGCCCACCAGGCACACGGTTTCGCCCTGCTGCACCTCGAAGCTGACGTCGTTCAGAATGTTCGCCGACCGGCCCTTGCCCTGCAGGCTCACGGTCAGCCCCTGCACGGCCAGCGCGGGCGCCCCAGGGGCTGCGGCCACATGTGTCGGGAGATTCATATGCGCTCCCTCAGGCGCGGGTTGAGCGCGTCATTCAGGCCGTCGCCGACCAGGCTCACGGCCAGCACCGTCAGGAAGATGGCGGCGCCGGGCAGGGTCACCGTCCACCAGGCGGTCAGGATGTAGGGTCGGTTGTTGCCGATCATCAGGCCCCAGCTCATCAGGTTGGGGTCGCCCAGGCCGAGAAAGGCCAGGCCCGACTCGAACAGCACAGCGACCCCGATGGCGAGCGTCGCCGAGACCATCAGCGGCGCCATGGCGTTGGGCAGGATCACGCGCCAGATGATGCGGGCGTTGCGCGCGCCGCTCATGCGCTCGGCCAGCACATAGTCCTGGCGCTTCAGGCGCAGGAACTCGCCGCGCGCCAGGCGCGCCGTGGTCGGCCAGCTGGCCACGCCCAGCGCCAGCGCGACGGTCCACAGCGTGGGGCCGAACAATGTGACCAGCACCATGGCGAACAGCAGCGTGGGCATGACCTGGAAGAACTCGATCACGCGCATCAGCGCCTCGTCGACCCAGCCGCCGTAGTAGCCGGCCAGAGCGCCGATCGAGACGCCGAGAAAGACCGACACCAGCGCCGCTACCACGCCCACGGTCAGCGTGGCGCGCCCGCCCTGGATGATCTGGGCCAGCAGGTCGCGGCCGAGGTAGTCGGTGCCCAGCAGGGCGCCTTCGCTGCCGGGCGGCAGCATGGGCGCGCCCACCATCTCCATCGGGTCGGCGTTCATCAGCATCGGGCCGAACACGGTGGCGGCCACGATGACCAGCAGCAGCATGGCGCCCAGCATGGCCGAGCCGCTGCGGCGGTAGACCTGCCAGGCCTGGTGCGAGCGACTGAGCGGGCGCACTGCCGGCGCGGGGCGTCCTTGGGTGGGGTTCATGTCCGGATCCTCGGGTCGATGAGTCGGTACAGCAGGTCGGTGAGCTGGTTCATCACGATGACCAGCAGCGAGCTGAAGAACAGCAGGCCCAGCAGCGTCGGGTAGTCGCGGCGCAGCACCGAGTCGTAGGCCAGGCGGCCCAGGCCGGGCCAGTTGAAGACAGTCTCCACCAGCACGGCACCGGCCACCGCGTGGCCGAACTGCATGCCCAGGATGGTCACCACCGGGATCACCGAGTTGCGCAGCGCGTGCTTGTAGAGCACCACCGGCTCGGACAGCCCCTTGGCGCGTGCGGTGCGGACGTAGTCCATCGACAGCGTCTCGATCATCGAGCTGCGCGCCAGCCGCGCATAAATCGCCAGATAGACGCAGGCCAGGCTGAAGGTGGGCAGAACCATGTGGCGCATCACGTCCAGCGCGGCCGCCCAGCCGGTGGCGTCGCTGCCGGCCTCGCGCATGTCGGACACCGGCAGGATGGGCCAGATCGAGGCGAACAGGATGATCAGCAGGACGCCGGTCCAGAACACCGGCGCCGCGTAGCCGACCATCATCAGCACGGTGACCGACTGCGACAGCACGCCGTTGGGCCGGCGCGCCGCCAGCGAGCCGATCAGGGTGCCGACGCTGAAGGCCAGCGCCACGGCCGTCACCACCAGCAGCAGCGTGGCCGCGAGCCGTTCGCCGATCAGCGAGGCCACCGAGGCGTCGAAGTAGTAGGAGTAGCCCAGGTCGCCCTGCAGCACGCGCCCCAGGTAGATGGCCAGTTGCACGATGAGGGGCTTGTCCAGGCCGAAGCGTTGCATCAGCTCCTGGCGCAGTTCGTCGGTCATGCCGCCGATGTCGCCGGCCAGGGTCTGCACCGGGTCACCCGGCGCGATGTGGATCAGCAGGAAGTTCAGCGTCAGCACCGCCACCAGCAGGATGGCGACGTGCAGCAGCCGCTTGAGGACGGATGGCAGCATGGCCGGGGCTCCGCAGGCTCAGGGCTTGAGCCAGACTTCGTCCAGCGGCGCCAGCATGCCGAACAGGCCCGTGGGAGGGTTGCCCACCCGGGTCGACGCCACCGTGTGGTAGGCGATCTCGGCGACGTAGACCAGCGGCGAGTCCTCGGTCACGATCTGTTGGAACTCCTGGTACAGCGCCTTGCGTTTGGCGGGGTCCAGTTCCGCCGAGGCCTGCTCAAGCAAGTGGTCGACCTGCGGGTTCTTGTATGAGGCGTTGTTGGTCCACACCACGGGCTGGATGTTGCTCGACAGATAGGTCCGGTTGACGCCGATGGCGGGGTCGACCCAGGTCCAGCTCTGGTCGGTGGACATGTCGAAGTCGTGCGCGGCCATGCGCTGCGCCCAGGTCGGGAAGTCGGGCGAGATGCGCAGCTGGGCGTCGATGCCGATCTTCTTGAGCTGTGACTGCGCGTACTGGCCCAGGATGCGGTCGGCCTGGCCGGCGACCATGACGTCCACCGTCATCTTGAAGCGCACGCCGTTGCCGTCCGGCTTCAACCCTGCTTCGTCGAGCAGCGTCCGGGCCCGGTCGAGGTCGAGCGGATACTCATTGGTGGCGACCGCGAAGGGGCTGCTGCTGCTCAGCGGCCCGATGGCAGGCTTGCCCCAGCCACCGTACATGGCCTGGACGATGAACTTCTTGTCGATCGCGTAGGCGATGGCCTGGCGCACGCGGCGGTCGTCGAAGGGCTTGCGCGCGGTGTTGAGCTCCAGCCAGTGCAAGGGTGCCGCGCCGGCGTAGCCCTGCTCAAGGATGGTGACGGCCTTGCTGGCCTCGACCGGCCGGGCCGCGTTGCGGCTGGCGATGAACGGGAACAGGTGCACGTCGCCGCGCGGCACGCTGAGCATCAGCGTGGTGGGATCGGCGCTGGTCTGTAGCAGCACCTTGTCGAGGTAGGGCCGGCCCTCGATGAAGAACTTGTCGAAGCGCTTGAGCAGCAGTTCCTTGCCCGGTACGAACCGCTCCAGCATGAAGGGGCCGGAGCCGACCACGTCCTTGGTGTTGCGCGGGTGGGTGCGCAGGTCGGTCGGCTTCTCGGTGGCGTAGATGTGCTTGGGCATGATCGGCGCCAGCGCCGGCGACAGGGCATACAGCAGCGCCGGGTTCGGGCGTGACAGGTGCACCACCGCGGTCAGAGGGTCGGGCGTGTCCACCCGCTCGATGCTGTCGAGCATGGCGTACATGCTGGTGTTGGCCTTGACGGCCATGATCGAGAACGCCACGTCTTCCGAGGTGATCGGCTGGCCGTCGTGGAACACCGCGCCCTCGCGCAGCGTGAAAGTGATCGAGCGGTGGTCGTCGGCCCATTTCCAGGCACTGGCCAGATAGGGCTGGGGCTCGCGGTCGTGGCCAGCGTCGAAGCGCACCAGGCTGGCGAACAGCTGCGCGCTCGGGATGACAGTGGCCGGCCCGGACTGCAGCGCCGCGTTCAGCACCCGCGTCTGCTGCGTGCTGCCCACCACCAGCATGCCGCCGCGCCGCGGCGCCTCCTGCGCCAGGGCAGTGCCCGCGGCCAGCAGGCCGCCCAGCGCCAGGGCGGCCAACATCGATTTCAGCACTCGTTTCATGGTTGTCTCCTGTTTATTCAAGTTCAAGCGATATGGCGGCTGCGGTGGGCCTGCCGTTTGGCGGAAAAGCCGGCGGCAGACGCGCCCGGCATGCCCTTGTTCAAGGTATGCCGGTGGGCGCCAGCAGTTCCTTGGCAATGGTGTTGCGCTGGATCTCGCTGGTGCCGGTGAGCACGCGGTACATGCGCAGCAGGCGGAACAGGAACTCCACGCGGCGGCCCTGGACGATGCCTTCGCCGCCGTGCACCTGCACCGCGCGGTCGGCCACGCGAAACGCGGTCTCGGAGCAGAACAACTTGGCCATCGAACTGGCGGCGCGGCCGTCGGCGCCGGCGTCGAGCTGGCGCGCGGTGTGCAGCATCAGCGCGCGCGCGGCGGCCAGCTCGGTGGCCATGTCGGCCAGCATGTGCTGGACGGCCTGGAACTGGCCGATGGCGCGGCCGAACTGCTTGCGCTGCAAGGCGTGGTCGCGCGCATCGCGCAGCGCCAGCTGCGCCAGGCCCAGCATGGCCGGGCAATGCAGCAGGCGGTTGACGCTGATGCGCCCGAGCGCCAGGCCCAGGCCGCGGCCGCGCTCTCCGATCAGCGCGGCGGCCGGTACGCGCGCGTTCTCGAACACGATGTTGCCGGTGCTGGCCTGGCCGGCCATGGTCTTGTAGCCCGACTCCACGCGCACGCCGGGCGCGTGCAGGTCGACGAAGAAGGCCGAGATCTCGCGCGTCTTCGGGTCGGGATTGGGGTCGGCGGCGGTGGAGCACACCAGCACCGCGAAGTCGGCAAACGGCGCGCCCGAGATGAAGCGCTTGCGGCCGTTGATGATCCAGCCCTCGCCGTCGGGCACAGCGTGCGTCTGCACCGCACCGGCGTCGGAGCCGGCGTTTTCTTCCGTCAGCGCAAAGCAGATGGCCTTCTCGGCTTGCGCCACGGGCAGGATGACGTTCTGCATCTGCCAGGGCGTGGCAAAGCGCGCCAGCGCCCCCACGCGCGGCGGGCCGCTGAGCTCGCCGAACACGTGCGGGGCGAACGGCGAGCCGGTGGTGTAGATCGCCTCCTTGACCAGCACGTGGTCGAGCACCGACAGGCCCAGACCGCCCATTTTCTCGGGCAGCGTCATGCCGTAGAAACCCAGCTCGCGCGAGCGCTGCCATACGCGCTGCAGCAGCGCGCGCGGGGCGCCGTGCTCGCTGTCCACCTGGTGCTCGCGTGCCAGATCGGCCAGCTCGCCGGTCAGAAAGGCATGCACGCGCTCGATCAACTCGGCCGCGCGCTCCGAGCCCTCGAAGGGGCCGGGGAAGATTGGCGCGGACGCCGCAGGGTTGAGTTCAGGAGTGCTCATGATCAGTTCACCTTTCGATCCAGGCCGGTCCAGTACGGCGCCTGCACGGCGCGGCGCATCACCTTGCCGTTGGGGTTCTTGGGCAGCTGCTGCACGAATTCGATGTGGCGCGGACGCTTGAAGCCGCCCAGGCGCTCGGCGCAAAAGCCGTCCAGCGCCTGCAGGTCGGGCTGCTGGCCGGGCTTGAGCACCACGTGCGCGGCCACTGCCTCGCCCCATTTGTCGTCGGGAATGGCGAAGACGCAGGCATCGGCCACCGCGGCGTGCTCGTAGAGCACGGCCTCGACCTCGCTCGGGTAGACGTTGAAGCCGCCGCTGATCACCATGTCCTTCTTGCGGTCGACGATGTAGACGAAGCCGTCCTCGTCGGTGCGCGCCAGGTCGCCAGTGTGGTAGCGACCGTTGCGCAGCACCTCGGTGGTCAGATCCGGCGCGCGCCAGTAGCCGGCGAACACGTCGTCGCCGCTGACCACGATCTCACCGATCTCGCCCGGGGGCAGGGCGCGGCCGGCGTCGTCGACGATCTCCACCAGCGACTCCAGGAAGGGCCGCCCGCACGAGGCAAGGCGCTCGGGCCGCGCGGCGCGGGCGTAGAGGTGATCCTGCACGGTCAGCGCGCACACGCCCGAGGTAGTCTCGCCGGCGCCGTAGCCCTGGCTGAGGATGGGGCCAAACACGTCCATGGCCTGCAGGATGCGCGCCGGCGCCATGGGGGCCGCGCCATAGCCCAGGCGCAGCAGGTCGGGCAGCGGCCGGTACTGGCCCTGCACCTGCTGCAGCAGCATGTTGACCATGGTCGGCACCATGAAGGTGTGGGTCACGCGCAGCGCGCGCATCTCGTCGATGAAGGCGGCGGGCTCGAAGCGCCCGAACAGGTGCACCGTGGCGCCGGTGCACAGCGCCGGGGCGATCTGCATGCCCGAGGCGTGGGTGATCGGGCCGACCAGCCCCAGCGTGTGGCCGGGCTGCATCTGCTCGCCGCGCATCAGGAACTTGCGCAGCTGCGCCAGGCGGTTGCCGAAGGTCTGCATCGCCGCCTTGAGCACGCCCGACGAGCCCGAGGTGTAGTGCAGCACCGCCAGGTCGCCGGCATGCACCGGCGCGATGTCGAAGCGGTCGCTGGCGCGCGCCAGCTGCGCTTCGTAATTCTCGCCCTCGGGGCCGTCGAGCAGCAGCAGCTGCACCTGTGGGTTCTGCAAATGGGGACGGAAGGCCTCGGCACGCTCGGCGGTGGTGACGATCAGCCGCGCGCCGCTGTTGGCGGCGATCTCGCCCACCTCGCGCGGCGACAGCCGGGCGTTGAACGGCGCCTTGACCAGCGCGGCCTTGTAGCAGGCCAGCTCGATCTCGACGATCTCGGTGCAGTTGGGCAGGTAGATGCCGACGCGGTCGCCGCGCACCAGGCCCAGCGCCAGCAGCGCGTTGGCCAGGCGGCTGGCGCGCTGGTCGAGCTCGCCGTAGCGCAGGCTGCGCCCGGCGCTGGTGACGGCCGGCAGGTCGCGGTGGGCCTGGCAGCTGCGCGCGATCAGCGTGGCGACGTTGGGAATGGGAGCGCCCGGGGCGGGCAGGTCGGAGGCGGCCATGGGGAGTCCTTGCGTGGAGCCGTGCACGGTGCGCGGCCTGGCAATCACTGTCCCAGAAACCGGTGATCTAGAGGAAATACTGTTTAATGATCAGCTCCCATCATATTTTTTGATGGCCTGCGCGGGGCGTGGAGTTGATCGCGGCGCTCCGCCGCGATGGAGGTACTTTGGCTACGCGCTTATCCCGGGTAGAGCCAGCGTGCCTGCCAGCGGCCGCGCTCGATCATGCGGTGGGCATGCGCCAGCAGGCAGTCGCGCACTGCGGCGCTGGCCGGCTCATTGGCCCGCTGGGGCGGGGTGGCCAGCTGGTAGTGGCGCTGCAGTGCCGGGTTGACCAGGCGCGCGACGATCCAGCCGGGCGCGGCCGTCGGCGCTGTCTCGGCGTGGGGCGCCGTGTCCAGCATCAGGCGCGGCGCGCTTTCGGCCAGCGTGCACGCCGGCGAGAAGGTGAAGCCCGCGCCGCAGTGGTAGAGCGAGCGGATGACGCGCACCGAATCGTGCTCGTGCGCGATGTTCAGGCGCAGGCCGCGCCGCTCAGCCGCCGCCTCCACGCTCTGGCGGATGGCGTAGCGGCGCGACTGCAGCACCAGCGGCAGCTGGCAGGCGTGGGCGAAGTCGATCAGCGGCAGGCCGCCGTCCGTGGCCGGCTGCAGCAGGGCAGCGACCTGGCCGTCGCGGTCGCGCCCGCACAGCAGGATGTCTTCCTGCGCCAGCGGCTGGCAGTCCAGGCCGGCCAGCGCAGGCGTGTCGACCAGGATGCCGATGTCGGCGCGGCGCTCGAGCATGGCTTTCTGCACCGTCAGGCTCATGCCGTCGAGCACGAAGACGCGGATGCGCGGGTGGCTGCGCGCCAGCGCCTCGATCACCGGACCGAGCAGCAGCGTGGTGAGCAGGAAAGGCACGGCAATCGTCACCGATCCCTCCGGCCCCTGTGGCAGGCGGCGGATGCGTTCGCCCATGGCCTCTGCGTCGGACAGCAGGCGGCGCGCGTCCTCGTACAGCTGGCTGCCGGCCGGCGTGGGCGTGACGCCGGCGTGGCTGCGTTCGAGCAACTGGGTGCCCAGGCTGGCCTCCAGTTTCTTGATTTGCGCGGTCAGCGCCGGCTGCGCGACATAGAGCTGGTGCGCCGCGCGCGACAGGCTGCCGGCCTCGACGACGGTGTTGAAATAGCGCAGCGCGCGCAGGTCCATGGCGTGCCCGGCGACTCAGCCCGCCCAGGTGGCCAGCGCCTGGCGCGTGAGCAGCAGCACCTGGTCTTCGCCCGCGCTGGTGGCCAGCCAGAACACCGGCAGGCCGGGGAAGGCAGCCTCGAAATGCGCGCGCTCGTTGCCGATCTCCAGCACCAGCACCGCGTCCTCGGTCATGCAGGCGGGGGCGCGCTGCAGCAGCTGGCGGATGAAGTCCATGCCGTCGCTGCCGCCGGCCAGGGCCAGCTCCGGCTCGGCGCGGTACTCGGCCGGCAGCTGCGCCATGCTGTGCGCGTTGACGTAGGGCGGGTTGCACAGGATCAGATCCCAGGGGCCGGGCACGCCGGCCAGGCCGTCGGATTGCACCAGTGCGATGCGCTCCTGCAGGCTATGGCGGTCGACGTTGATGCGCGCCACGGCCAGTGCGTCGGGCGAGAGGTCGGCGCCGGTCACACTCACCTCGGGCCAGGCCATGGCCGCCAGGCAGGCCAGCGAGCCGTTGCCGGTGCACAGGTCGAGCACGTCGTGCGTGCGGTCGGACAGCCATTCGTCGATGCTGCCGTCGGCCAGCAGCTCGGCAATGAAGCTGCGCGGAACGATGGCGCGCTCGTCCACATAGAACGGCACGCCGACCAGCCAGGCCTCGCGCGTCAGGTAGGCGGCGGGCTTGCGCGTCGTGATGCGTTCGTGCACCAGGCGGGTGATGCGAGCGACCTGGTCGTGCGCCACGGCCTGTTGTGCAACGCTGGCGGGCGAATCCGCTGTCAGTTCGCTGTCCAGCGCCAGGCCCAGGCTCCACAGCACCAGCCAGGCGGCCTCGTCATGGGCGTTGGCCGTGCCGTGGCCAAAGCCGACGTCCGCGGCCTGCAGTTGCAGCGCCACGCGCTCGACCTGCGCGCCCACGGTGCTGGCGTGCGGCTCGGTGGAGGGTGCGGGAGAGATCGGCCTCATCCGTGTTTCACGTCGAGCACGATTTCGGTGAACGACGGGCCGTCATCCTCGCCGGCCTCGTCGGGCTGCTCCTGGCGGGTTTTCGCGGCCATCGCAAAGTCGTTTTGCAGCCGCCACATCAGGTTGGTGGGCGAATCGGCGTAGGCCAGGCCCTCTTTGCGCTCGATGCGTTCGTCCAGGATGAGCCGCGCCAGCGCCTCCTCGAAGGTCTGCGAGCCCTCGGCCATCGATTTTTCCATGGCCTCGCGCACGCTGGAGAAATCGCCCTTTTCCACCAGATCGGCGACCAGCTTGGTGTTGAGCATGACCTCGACCGCGGGCAGGCGCTCGCCCGTGCGCGTGCGCACCAGGCGCTGCGAGACGATGGCCTTGAGCGCGGACGCCAGGTCGGTCAGCATGGTGGGGCGCACCTCCACCGGGTAGAACGACAGGATGCGGTTGAGCGCGTGGTAGCTGTTGTTGCCGTGCAGCGTGGCCAGGCACAGGTGGCCGGACTGGGCGTAGGCAATCGCCGCGGACATGGTCTCGCGGTCGCGGATCTCGCCGATCAGGATGACGTCGGGCGCCTGGCGCAGCGCGTTTTTCAGTGCCGTCTGCAGCGACTGCGTATCGCTGCCGATCTCGCGCTGATTGACGATGGATTTCTTGTTCTTGAATTGGTATTCGACCGGGTCTTCGACGGTCAGGATGTGGCCGGTGATGTGCTCGTTGCGCCGGTCGAGCATGGCCGCCAGCGTCGTGCTCTTGCCCGAGCCGGTGGCGCCGACGACGAGGATCAGCCCGCGCTTTTCCATGATGAGCTCGCTGAGCACGGGCGGCAGGCCGAGCGTGTCCAGGCGTGGAATGTCCTGGGCAATGAAGCGGATCACCACCGCATAGGTGCCGCGCTGGCGCATGGCGCTGATACGAAAGCGCCCCACGCCGGTGATGGGAACACCCATGTTGAGCTCGCCCGTCTCCTCCAGCTCCTCGATGCGCTCGGGCGGCACCACCTCGGCCAGCAGGTTCTTGGGCGCGTCGGGCGGCAGCAGCTGGCTGTTGATGGGAATGCATTCGCCGTTGATCTTGATCAACGCCGGCGCATTGGCCGAGAGGTAGACATCAGAGGCTTTTTTTTCGCCCATCAGGCGAAGAATTCGCTCCATCGTGCTCATGTACGGATTCCTGAGAAAAGGCGCGTTGTGTCGGGCGGTGGGTGGTGACGGATGAGGGATCGCCTCTTGTCCTCTCAAATTGTTACCCGGTTGAATTCTACGTGGCGAACGGCTTGCCGGGCGCTGCGCCAGAACGTCATGGTGCTGACTGGCGCTGTGCCCGGGCGCGCGCCAGCGCCGCGGCAATCAGCGCGTTTTTGCCTGTATCGTCCACGACCGCCGAAGCATGGGTTGGCTCGGCCGGCACCGGCAAGCCACCTTGTTGCGCGTCTTTCTGTGGGGCACCGCTGGCCGGCATGGGCGGAGCATTCACGCGCCCCACCGCTTGTGGCGCCCGCAGGCGCGCCTGGCGCTGTGCATAGCGTGTGCGGGCGGTATGCGCCTGCGGCTCGGACCAGGCGGCCCAGCCCGTCAACGCGCCGCTGGCGTTGACCATGGCAATGCAGTCGACCGGGCAGGCCGGCACGCACAGCGCGCAGCCGGTGCAATGCGCTTCGATGATGGCGTGCATGCGCTTGTTGAGCCCGAGAATGGCATCGGTCGGGCAGGCCTTGATGCACAAGGTGCAGCCAATACACCAGTCCTCGTCGATCAGCGCCGCGTCGCGTGGGCCTTCCAAGCCGTTGTCTGGGTTGAGGGGTCTGGCCGGCAGGCCGGTGATGGCGGCCAGCCGGCGCACGCCTTCTGCCCCGCCAGGAGGGCATTGGTTGATGTCCGCCTCGCCACGGGCAATGGCCGCGGCGTAGGCCGCGCAATCGGGCCAACCGCAGCGCCCGCACTGGGTCTGGGGCAGTGCCGCGTCGATGCGTGCGGCAAGAGAGGCTCTTGCTGTCATGTCCTGAGCCTGTGATGTCATGCGGGCAATGGTAGCGCGCGACATACATCCTTTTTTACGGTGCGCTTCAGGGCTGGTACGGCGACTCGCGATAGCCCATCCGCGCTATTGTTACAGAGAGGAAAATTCATAAACTGCATCTCGTCACAATCGTTTTTTTATGTTTGACGGAGACCGCGATGTTGAAACAATTCTTCACAATTGGAGCCGCGCTTGGCCTGTTGGCGTTCAATACGTCTGTCTCGGCCGAGACTCTGTCTTTGACGGCTGCTCCGGACAAAACTTACAACCATACGGAAAATTCGCCTTGCATTATTTCTGGACAGAGTTGCAACAAACAACCAGATGGATTTGACTTTACGAAGTACGCAAATGGTGGAGTTACGACCGTCACGGAGTCATCGCCAACGTATACCGTTGGATGGCTTTTGAATATGTTTGCTTCCGGGTTTTCGGTTGGAATCGATATCAATGAGGCCAAGGGCAAAGGGGCACAGACACTGGATTTTTTCTACATGCTGGTCAACGGAACGATTGTCGACCGCTATGACGGAAGCAAGGAGAATGTGCCGACAACTGCAAATGGAGAAGGGTTTGCCGATTATTTGCTGACCGGCTTTACAGACCTGAACGGATACGCATCCGACGCCACGGTGCAATTTAAACTGAAATTGAGTGGCATGAATGATGGGCCCGAATCGTTTTTTCTGGTAGCCAACCCAGCCGTCTCCGCTGTTCCGTTGCCCGCATCGGCGCTCTTCATGATGACTGGCCTGGGCGGCATGGCCTTGCGCCGCCGTCGCCAATCCGTGCAATAGTTTGACGAGTCAGTACAAAAAAATACCGGCCTGGATTTTCAGGCCGGTATTTTTTTGTCTGCCGGTTCAGCGAATCATCACGAACGCCTCACGGCCTGGATGAAAACCTAAGAGCGTGTTCACGATCTTTCCGCAGCTCGCTGCCCACCCAAAGACAGGAATTCCCTTAC
>PGEI01000082.1 GCA_002894305.1 Comamonadaceae bacterium CD01 | reverse complement strand
TCTGCGCTTCACCTTCGCGTACTCGATCGATATAGAAATGGAATTACAGCCCCAGCGCCAGCAGCGCTTCCTCGCTCATCATCGAGCGATCCCAGGGCGGGTCGAACACCACGTTCACCGTGATCTCGCCCACGCGCGGCAGCGCCAGCACCTTGTCGCAGACCTCGTTGGCAATCGCCTCGCCCATGCCGCAACCGGGCGCCGTGAGCGTCAGGTCGATCACGACGCGCAGCTTGCCTTCTTCTTCCAATGGCTCGAAGTCGCAGCGGTAGATCAGGCCCAGATCGACGATATTGACCGGGATCTCCGGGTCGTAGCAGGTCTTGAGCGTCTCCCACACCAGCGGCTCGACGTCCTCGGCGCTGACATGCTCGGGAACGTCGATGGGCTTGGGCTCGGTCTTGCCGATGGCGTCGGCATCCGTGCCCTTCAGGCGCACCAGCTGGCCTTCGACCAGCAGCGTGAAGGACGAACCCAGCGCCTGCGTGATCTGCGCGAGCTGGCCTTGTTCGAGTTCGATGGGCTGGCCGCTGGGGATGGTCTCGACCATCACGTTGCGGCGTACCAGGACATCTTCGCGGGGGCGGCGGTTCATGGTTGGGGCTCCTGGGCGGGCGCGTCTTCGGTGCTGGTGCTCCCGCTTCCTTGGGCAATGGCGTGCATCAGTGCGTGCCAGCCCAGCAGCGCGCATTTGATGCGGCTGGGGTATTGGCGCACGCCGGCCAGGCTGATGAGCTTGCCCAGCGGTGCTTCTTCGGGATCTTCCTCGCCGGTGAGAACGGCGCGAAAGTGCTTTTGCAGCTCGCGCGCCACCGACAGGTCGTGACCCTTGACGGCCTCGGTCATCATCGAGGTCGAGGCCATGCAGATCGCGCAGCCCTGGCCGGTGAAGCGGATGTCCTGCAGCTGCTCGCCGTCCAGCTGCAGCTCGACCGCGATCTGGTCGCCGCACGATGGGTTGGTGCCCTGCGCCTGGTGAGTGGGGTGGGCGAGGTGGCCGAAGTTGCGCGGTGCGCGCTTGTGTTCAAGCACCACTTCCTGGTACAGGTCGTTGACGGCGCCGCTCATTGAAGAACCTCCATGGCGTAGGCGACGGCAGCAACCAGCCGCTCGACTTCCTCGGCGGTGTTGTACAGCGCGAACGACGCGCGCGTCGTTGGCCCCAGGCCCAGGTGGTCGTGCAGCGGCTGGGCGCAGTGGTGGCCGGTGCGCACCGCAATGCCGCGCTCATCGAGCAGCGTGCCGATATCGTGCGGATGGACGTCGCGCGCGACGAAGGACACCAGTGCCGACTGCGTGGCGTGCGGCGCCAGCACGGTGATGCCGTCGATGGCCGACAGGCCTGCCAAGGCCTGCGCGCGCAGGGCGTGAACGTGGGCGTCGATGGGCTCCAGGCCGATTTGTGTGATGTAGTGCGCGGCGGCCGCCATGCCGACGGCGCCCGCCACGTTGGGCGTGCCGCCTTCAAGGCGGGCGGGCAGGCCGGCGAAGCCTGCGGCCTCGCAGGTTACCCACTCGACCATGTCGCCGCCCAGGCGCAGCGGGTACAGGCGCTCCAGCGCGTCGCGCCGCCCGGCCAGCGCCCCAATGCCCATCGGGCCATACATCTTGTGGCCCGAGAAGGCCATGAAGTCGCAGTCCAGCTGGCTCAGCTGCGGCACCGCGTGGCTCACTGCCTGCGCGGCGTCGAGCACCGTCAGCGCGCCGGCCTGGCGCGCCAGCTGCAGCATGGCCTCGTAGGGCGGGCGCTCGCCGGTGGCGTTGGCGCTGGCGGTGATAGCCACCACGCGGGTATTGGGTGTGAGCAGTGCCTGCAGATCCTGCAGGTGCAGGCGGCCTTGCGCGTCCGGCTGCAGCACGACCAGCTCGGCGCCGGTCATGCGCGCGGCCTGCTGCCAGGGCACCAGGTTGGCGTGGTGCTCCAGCGCGCTGGTGATGATGCGGTCTCCGCGGCGCAGCCAGGCCTTGTCGGGGCCGGCGGCCCACAGGCCCTGGGCAACCAGGTTCAGCGATTCGGTCGTGCCCGAGGTGAACACCAGCTCGTGCACGCCGGTCGCGCCGATGTACTGCTTGAGCGTGGTGCGCGCGCGCTCGAAGTCGTCGGTCGCGCGCTGGCTCAGCGTGTGCACGCCGCGGTGGATGTTGGCGCGGTCATGGCACTCGAACTCGTCCATGGCGCGCCGCACCTGCGCCGGCATGTGCGTGGTGGCCGCGTTGTCCAGATAGGCCAGCGCAACGCCGTTGACCTGCTGGGCCAGCGCCGGGTACTGCACGCGCAGCTGTGCGACGGGCAGCGCCTGATGTGCGCCGTCCTGGTGCAGTGCGGGGTGTGCTTCACCCATGGGTGACCTCCGGCATGGTTTGCAGGTGGCGCTCGATGGCGCCGACCAGCCAGCCGCCCTCCAACCACTGCGACAGCAGGCCGTTGTCCTCGGGCTGCTCCAGGCTGCGCGAGAGCACCGCGTGGGCCATGCCCTGGATGATCAGCGCGCGCGCGGTCACCTCGTCAAGGCCGCGCTGGCGCGCATAGAACAGCGCGTCCTCGGGCAGCGCGCCCCAGGTGGCGCCATGCTCGGCCTGTACCTGGTCGTGCAGGATCTCCAGGTGGGGGCGCATGATCAGGCGCGGCTGGCCCGACAGCGGAATGCCCGACAGGCGCTGGTGCACGTCGGCATCGGTGCTGCCCGGCGCGATGCGCGTATAGGCGTTGGCCACCACGCGGGCCTTGCCGCTGGCCAGCGTCAGGATCTCGACCTGGCTCGTCGTCTGCGGCGCGCGCATGTCGGTGTAGACCTGCTGGTCGATCTGCTGGCCGCCGGCCAGCAGCAGGCCTGCGTGGCGGGCGTGCGCGCCCTTGCCGCGCAACTGCACGGTATTGCGCTGCAGGTGGTAGGCGGCCTCGGTGGCCACCAGCGCCTGGGAGTATTGGGCGCCGTCGTCCAGCACGGCGTGCACATGGTGGGCCAGCTGGTCCTGCGCGGCCGGCGCGGCAATGCGCAGGTGCTGCAGCTGCGCGCCCGTGCCGAGGTGGATGTGGGCCTGCAGGTTTTGCGTGACCGCTTGCTGGCAGGCGTCGGCGCCGGTGTCGCGCTCATGGGTCTCGACCAGCACGCAGCGCGCGCCGGCGGCCAGGTCGATCACCAGCATCGGCGCTTCGACCGGGCTGTGCGAGCGGTGGTGCAGGTGCAGCCAGACGGTGCCTTCGGCCGTGTCCCGGCCGGCGGCGGCGGGCACGCTCAGGCGCAGGCCCTGGCGGCACAGCGCGCGGTGGGCCCAGACGAAGGGGGCGTCCTCGCCGTCGCCCGGCACGGGCAGACCGGCAAACAGGGCGCTGCGCTGCGCGGGGTCGAGCGCGTCCAGCCAGCGTGCGTCGACGCCTCCCTGGCCCGGGTGCCCGCCCACGGGCTGCAGCGTCCAGCCGCTGCCGTCGAGCGGCGCGGCCTGGCAGGCGTCCTGCGGCTGCGTGCCCAGCCATTGGTCGGCGGGCGGCGGCGGCAGGTGGTGAAAGGCTTCGCTGCGGCGCGACACCCAGCCATGCTGCTGCAGGTGCTCGCGCGCGGCCAGCATTTGTGCGCGTGCGCTGTCCATCGTCATGCCTCCGCGGTTGCTGCGTTGCGGGCAAAGCCGGTGCGGGCAATGCTGCGCGCCAGCTCCAGGTCGCCGGTCTCGGCAATGCAGCCCTGATCCAGGCGCAGCACGGTGTCGGGCTTGAGCAGTTCGATCATCTGCAGATAGTGCGAGACCACGATGAAGGAGGTGCCCTGCGCGCGCAGGCGCTCGATCAGCGCGACCACGGCGCGCACGCCGTCGACGTCCAGGCCCGAGTCGATCTCGTCGAGCAGTGCCAGGCGCGGCTTGAGCATGGCCAGCTGCAGCAGCTCGTTGCGCTTGCGCTCGCCGCCGGAGAAGCCCTCGTTGACCGGGCGGCCCAGCATGGTCTCGGGCAGACCCAAGTCCTTGGCGCCGGACTTGGCACTCTTGAGGAAGTCGAAGGCATCCAGCGGCGCCTCGCCGCGCGACTCGCGCACCGCGTTCATCGCGGTGCGGATGAACAGGTTGTTCTTGACGCCCGGAATATCGGGTGGCGACTGGAACGACAGGAACAGACCGGCGCGGGCGCGCTCATGGGCTTCCAGGCCGATCAAGTCCTTGCCGTCCAGCAGCGCCTGGCCGTGGACGACGTTGTAGCGCGGGTGGCCGGCCAGCGCCATGCCCAGCGTGCTCTTGCCGCTGCCGTTGGCGCCCATCAGCACGACCAGCGAACCCGCTGGGACGTCCAGCGACACCGAATGCAGCACGGTGCGCTCGCCAATGTCCACGCGCAGGTCGCGCACTTGCAGCAGGGGAGAGGAGGAGGTCATGAAAAATTCTTTCGATAGCAAAAGGTGTTGAGGCGTGCGGATTCGCGCCAATCCAGGGAGATCAGCCGACGGCGCCTTCGAGCGAGACGGCCAGCAGGCCCTTGGCTTCCAGGGCGAACTCCATCGGCAGCTCTTCGAGCACCGCCTGGCAAAAGCCCCCGACGATCAGCGAGGTGGCTTCCTCGGGGTCGATGCCGCGTTGCTGGCAATAGAACATGCGCTCTTCGGAGATGCGCGTCGTCGTCGCCTCGTGCTCGACGATGGCGTCGCTGCGCGCGGTGTCCACGTAGGGAAAGGTGTGTGCGCCGCAGTTGCCGCCGATCAGCAGCGAGTCGCACTGCGTGTGGTTTTGCGCGCCCTCGGCACCGGCGTTGATGCGCACCTGGCCGCGGTAGCTGTTGTGCGCGTGGCCGGCGCTGATGCCCTTGGAGACGATGCGGCTGGTGGTGTTCTTGCCCAAGTGGATCATCTTGGTGCCGGTGTCGGCCTGCTGGTAGTGGTTGGACACCGCGATCGAGAAGAACTCGCCGCTGGAGCCGTCGCCGCGCAGCACCACGCTGGGGTATTTCCAGGTGACGGCCGAGCCGGTCTCGATCTGCGTCCAGGCAATGCGCGAGCGCTTGCCGGCCGCCAGCCCGCGCTTGGTCACCAGGTTGTAGATGCCGCCGAGGCCGTTCTCGTCGCCTGGGTACCAGTTCTGCACCGTCGAGTACTTGATGAAGGCGTCGTCGTGCGCGATCAGCTCGACCACGGCTGCGTGCAGCTGGTTCTCGTCGCGCTGGGGCGCGGTGCAGCCTTCCAGGTAGCTGACCGAGCTGCCCTCCTCGGCAATGATCAGGGTGCGCTCGAACTGGCCGGTGTTGGACGCGTTGATGCGGAAATACGACGACAGCTCCATCGGGCATTTCACGCCCTTGGGGATGTAGACGAAGGAGCCGTCGGAGAACACCGCAGAATTGAGCGCCGCGTAGTAGTTGTCGCTCTGGGGCACGACGGTGCCCAGGTATTTCTCGATCAGCTCGGGGTGGGTTTGCACCGCGTGCGAGAACGAGCAGAAGATCACGCCTACCTCGGCCAGTTGCTCGCGAAACGTCGTGCCGACCGAGACCGAATCGAACACCGCGTCCACCGCCACACCCGCCAGTTTGGCGCGCTCGTGCAGCGGAACGCCCAGCTTCTCGTATGTCTCCAGCAGCTTTGGGTCGACCTCGTCCAGGCTCTTGGGCCTGTCCTTCATCGACTTGGGCGCCGAGTAGTACGACAGTGCCTGGTAGTCGATCGGCTCCATCTTCAGGTAGCCCCAGTCGGGCGTCTGCATCTTCTGCCAGCGTGCCAGCGCATCCAGGCGCCACTTGAGCAGGAACTCGGGCTCCTTCTTGATGCGCGAGATCGAGCGGATCGTGTCCTCGTTCAGCCCTGGCGGCAGGCTGACCGACTCGATGTCGGTGACGAAGCCGTGCTGATAGGGACGCGCCAGCGCCTGCTCCAGCTCGGGCGCCTGGCGCTTGTCCTCGCTGACCGGCGTGATGGTGGTTGTTTCAGTGAGTGGGGACATGAAATCGTTCTAGGTTGGAAGACTTAAACATGCATATCGTATGCATCTTTATGTTTTTCTGTACATTGTCGCGCCCGGAGCCCGTACCTTCTCCATGGTATTCAGTGGCACTTGACGCTGTTGTTCGCGTCATCCAGCCACTGCAGCTGTCCCTGGCCCAGGTGTTCGGCCTGGGCCTTGAACGCTGCAACCCGTGCCAGCGGCAGTTGCACCCGCAGTTGCACCAGAGCGCCGTGGTGGGCGCTGCACAGCTGCGCGCCCTCGGCGTCGATGCAGCGGCGCAGCAGCCCTTCGAGTGCATAGGGCAGGCCCAGGCACAAGGTTTGCATGGCCACGATGGGCACCTTGGGCGCATCGCGCAGGGCCTGGGCCACCGCGTCGGTATAGGCTCGCACCAGACCGCCCGCACCCAGCTTCACGCCGCCGAAGTAGCGCACCACCGTGGCCACCACGTTGTGCAACTGCTGGTGGCGCAGCACTTCCAGCATCGGGCGCCCTGCGGTGCCACTGGGTTCGCCGTCGTCCACCGCCGCTGCCTGCGTGCCCGCAAGCATGGCCCAGCAGACATGGGTGGCCTGCGGGTGGGCCTGGCGCAGCGACTGAACCACGGCCAGGGCGCCGTCGCGGTCGGCCACAGGCTGCACGCAACCGATGAAGCGGCTTTTCTTGACGATGAGTTCACTGTGGACGGGAGCGCTCAGGGTGTGTTGCATGTCAGCTCGAACCCGCTATTGTAATTCCTTGAGGCCTGACAAGCCTTTGCCTGCGCTTCGGCCGTACGCCAGCGCCCGGCGGGCAGCGTCTGCGGCGGGCCCGCGCTGGCGTCGATCCTGCTCGTATCTGGTGTACCGTCTTGTCGTTACTGCCTTGCAGAAAGTCCGATCGATGCCGCAACTTTTCACCGATTTTTCGCAGCTGCCGTCCTTGCAGCCTTCGGCCCGCATGCCGCTGCTGTTCGTCGGCCATGGCAGCCCGATGAATGCCATCGAGGCCAATGCCTGGCACCGCGCTTGGCAGGATCTGGGGCAGGAGCTGTTGGCGCGCGGGCCGCGGCCACAGCTGATTGTGTGCATCTCGGCGCACTGGCTGACGCAGGGCGGCTGGTGGCTGACCGGCATGGCGCAGCCGCGCACCATTCATGACTTTGGCGGTTTTCCGCAGGAGCTGTATGCACAGCAATACCCGGCGCCGGGTGCGCCGCAGGTGGCGCAGCAGCTTGCGCAGCAGTTGCAGGCGCCAACGGGTGGGGCGCTGGGCGTCGACCTGCAGGAGTGGGGGCTGGATCACGGCGCGTGGAGCGTGCTCAAGCCGATGTTTCCAAAGGCCGACATTCCGGTCATCGAGTTGAGCATGGACTACGCCCGCCCGCCCGCCGAGCATTGGGCACTGGGCAGGCAACTGGCGCCGCTGCGCAGCCGTGGTGTGCTCATCGTGGGTAGCGGCAACATCGTGCACAACCTGCGCATGATGCGTACGGGCGCCGGGGTGAATGCCGCCTACGACTGGGCGCAGGCCTTCGATGCGCGCGTCACGGCGTTGGTCGAGGCGGGCGACCTGGAGGCGCTGGCCGGCTTCCTGGACTGGGGCCCTGTTGCCCGCCAGGCGCACCCGACGCACGACCACTACCTGCCGCTGTTGTACGCCGCGGCCTGCGCGCAGCCGGGCGAGGCGCCGCACTTCTTCAATACGGGGTTCCAGGCGGCGTCGATCTCGATGCGCTCGGTATTGTGGAAATGAAAACCGCCCGAGGGCGGTTTGGTCGTCGGAGCGGTCGGAGAACTCAAACCACCTTGGCAATCGCCTGGCAGACGTAGTCGATGTTCTTGCTGTTGAGCGCGGCCACGCAGATGCGGCCGGTGTCGGTGCCGTAGACGCCGAACTCGTTGCGCAGGCGCACCATCTGATCCTTGGACAGGCCCGAGTAGCTGAACATGCCGATCTGCTGCGTCATGAACGACATGTCCTGCTGCACGCCCGCGGCCTTCAAGCCGTCGACCAGCTTTTGGCGCATGACCTTGATGCGCGCGCGCATGCCGGCCAGCTCCTGCTCCCACAGCGCGCGCAGCTGCGGCGTGTTGAGCACGGCAGCGACCACCGCGCCGCCGTGCGTCGGCGGGTTGGAGTAGTTGGTGCGGATCATGATCTTGAGCTGCGAGAGCACGCGCGCGGCCTCGTCCTTGTCCTGGCACAGCACCGACAGCGCGCCCACGCGCTCGCCGTACAGGCTGAAGCTCTTGGAGAACGACGTGGAGACGAAGAAGGTCAGGCCGGCTGCGACGAACTTCTGGATCACCGCGCCGTCTTCCTGAATGCCGTGGCCAAAGCCCTGGTAGGCCATGTCGAGGAAGGCGGTCAGGCCGCGCGTCTTCACGACGGCCACCACCTGATCCCATTGTGCGGACGTGATGTCGTAGCCGGTGGGGTTGTGGCAGCAGGCGTGCAGCACGACGATGGTGCCCACTGGCGCTGCGTTCAGGCTGGCCAGCATGGCGTCGAAGTTCACGCCGCGGCGGTCTGCGTCGTAGTAGGCGTAGGTCTCTACGTGGAAGCCGGCGTTGGTGAACAGCGCGCGGTGGTTTTCCCAGCTCGGGTCGGAGATCAGCACCTTGGCGCCGGGACTCAGGCGCTTGAGGAAATCGGCACCGATCTTCAGGCCACCCGTGCCGCCCAGCGCCTGCACCGTGGCCACGCGGCCGCTGACAACCGGCTCGCTGGCGCTGCCGAACACCAAACCCTTGACGGCGTTGTCGTAGGCGGCAATGCCGTCAATGGGCAGGTAGCCGCGCGCGCTGGGTTTTTCCATCATGGCTTTTTCGGCCTGCTGCACGCATTCCAGCAGCGGCAGCTTGCCGTCGTCGTCGAAGTACACGCCCACGCCCAGGTTCACCTTGTTGGGGTTGGGATCGGCGGCAAATTGTTCATTCAGACCCAGTATGGGGTCGCGCGGAGCCATTTCGACGGCGGAAAACAGAGACATGGTCGTCCTTGAGGGTAGAAAAAACGCGGTGCGCCACCAGTTGTGGCCTATATGCTTTCGGGCCTTGTACCCGGGGCAACCCTGAATTTTAGCGACGGCGCATATTATGCGCAATTCACATAACATCATGCAAAACAAGGAAAGCCCCGCGCCGAGCAGCGTGCCGAAGGGGACGTTCGTCTCGTACCCTGATTCACCGTTTGCGCTGTTCCAGCCCTATCCGCCGGCAGGCGACCAGCCCGAGGCGATCGCCAAGCTGGTCGAGGGCGTGCGCGATGGCGAGACCTTCCAGACGCTGCTGGGCGTGACCGGCTCGGGCAAGACCTTCACCATGGCCAACGTGATCGCCCAGCTGGGGCGCCCGGCCATCGTGTTCGCGCCCAACAAGACGCTGGCGGCGCAGCTGTACAGCGAGTTCCGTGAGTTTTTCCCGAAGAACGCGGTCGAGTATTTCGTCAGCTACTACGACTACTATCAACCCGAGGCCTACGTGCCGCAACGCGACCTGTTCATCGAGAAGGACAGCGCGATCAACGAACACATCGAGCAGATGCGCCTGTCTTGCACCAAGAGCCTGCTGGAGCGGCGCGACGTGGTCATCGTCGCCACGGTGTCGGCGATCTACGGCATCGGCAACCCCGAGAGCTACCACCGCATGATCATGACGCTGCGCTATGGCGACAAATTGAGCCAGCGCGACGCTATCGCCCAACTGGTGCGCATGCAGTACCAGAGGAATGAGCAGGATTTCTCGCGCGGAAAGTTTCGCGTGCGCGGCGACACCATCGACGTGTTCCCGGCCGAGCACTCGGAGTTGGCGCTGCGCATCGAGCTGTTCGACGACGAGGTCGACAGCCTGCAGCTGTTCGACCCGCTGACGGGCAGCATCCAGCAGAAGATCCCGCGCTTCACCGTATACCCCAGCAGCCACTACGTGACGCCGCGCGACGTGGTACTGGGCGCGGTGGAAACCATCAAGGAGGAGTTGCGCGAGCGCCTGGCGTTCTTCGAAAAGGAAGGCAAGCTGGTCGAGGCCCAGCGCCTGGAGCAGCGCACGCGCTTCGATCTGGAGATGCTCGGCGAGGTGGGGCACTGCAAGGGCATCGAGAACTACTCGCGCCACCTCTCGGGCGCGGCGCCGGGCGAGCCGCCGTCGACGCTGACCGACTATCTGCCCAAGGACACGGTGATGTTCCTGGACGAGAGCCACCAGATGATCGGCCAACTGTCGGCCATGTACAACGGCGACCGCTCGCGCAAGACGACGCTGGTCGAATACGGTTTTCGCCTGCCGTCGGCGCTGGACAACCGGCCGCTGAAGTTCGAGGAGTTCGAGCGGCGCATGCGCCAGGTGATTTTCGTCTCGGCAACGCCCGCCGACTACGAGAAGCAGCACAGCGGCCAGGTCGTCGATCAGTTGGTGCGCCCCACGGGCCTGGTCGACCCCGAGATCGAGGTGCGCCCCGCCAGCACGCAGGTCGACGACGTGCTGCAGGAAATTCACCTGCGTGTGCAGCAGAACGAGCGCGTGCTGATCACTACGCTGACCAAGCGCATGGCCGAGCAGCTGACCGACTATCTGGCCGACAACGGCGTTAAGGTGCGCTATCTGCACAGCGACATTGACACCGTCGAGCGCGTGGAAATCATCCGCGACCTGCGTCTGGGCGCGTTCGACGTGCTGGTTGGCATCAACCTGCTGCGCGAGGGCCTGGACATCCCCGAGGTGTCGCTGGTCGCCATTCTGGATGCCGACAAGGAAGGTTTTCTGCGCGCCGAACGCAGCCTGATCCAGACCATTGGCCGCGCGGCGCGCAACTTGCACGGCAAGGCCATTCTGTATGCCGATCGGGTGACCGAGTCGATGAAAAAGGCCATCGGCGAGACCGAGCGCCGCCGCGTCAGGCAGATGGCCTACAACGAGGCGCGCGGTATTGCGCCGCGCGCCATCGTCAAGCAGGTGCGCGACCTGATCGACGGTGTCTACAGTGAGAAGGCCGGGCGCGACGCCGAGCGCATCGCCCAGGAGGCGCTGCAACGCGCGCGCATCGAGGACATGCCGGAAAAAGACCTGGCGCGCGAGATGGCGCGGCTGGAAAAGAAGATGCTGGAGCATGCGCGCAACCTCGAATTCGAGCAGGCGGCGCGCGTGCGCGACCAGTTGGCACTGCTCAAAGACAGGGCGTTTGGCAGTCATGGAAGCGACTCCGTGGCTGCGCAGTGACTGGAGAGAGGAAAATGTGACTGATCAGTCTATTTATCCGACTGATTTAGTTGGGTTTGTGGTATCCTCGCGGCCATAAACAACCCCAGATAACGAAAGGGCTTCACGGCGTACGTAGGGCGACGAGCCTGCGCAGTGCGTGAGGAAAGGGTGGGGACGGCAGCCAGGGCTTTTCCCTGGCGTTTTGACAGTCAACCGCTGCACGAAGGAGCATGCAATGCGTCTCACCACCAAAGGCCGCTTTGCGGTCACCGCCATGATCGACTTGGCGCTGCGCCAGAACAATGGCCCGGTTACGCTGGCCGCAATCAGCCAGCGGCAGTCGATCTCGCTGTCCTACCTGGAGCAGTTGTTCGGCAAGCTGCGCCGTCATGAGCTGGTCGAGTCCACCCGCGGCCCCGGCGGCGGCTATACGCTGGCGCGCAAGGCGGGCGACATCACCGTCGCCGACATCATTGTTTCTGTCGACGAACCCATCGACTCGACCCAGTGCGGCGGCAAGGAAAACTGCATGGACGGCGCGCGCTGCATGACGCATGACCTGTGGGCGTCGCTGAACCAGCGCATGGTCGAGTTCCTGGACTCGGTCACGCTGCAAAAACTGGTGGACGAGCAGATCGCCAAGGGCTTCAAGCTCGAGGACAAGCCCGTCGTGCGCCGCGCGATCTCGACCACGCCGGTGGTCAAGCCCATTCGCGTCAATGCACCCAACTCGGTCTTCGCGCTGGGCAACGCGTTCGCCAAATCCTGAGATTAGCAGCGCGCCGCGACGCATCCAGCCTGCGCGCTGCGCAGTTGCGGTCGGCGGCCTATGATTGTCGGCAATGTTGTATTCACCTGGCCGACTTGATATGACCGAGCACCTTCCCATCTACCTCGACAACGGCGCCACCACCCCGGTCGACCCGCGGGTGGTGCAGGCCATGATGCCCTGGCTGGGCGCGCATTTCGGCAACCCCGCGTCCAGCAGCCATGCCTGGGGCCGGGAGGCGGCCGAGGCCGTGGAAGAGGCCCGCAGCCACGTGGCCGCGCTGATCGGCGCCGATGCGCGCGAGATCGTCTGGACCAGCGGCGCCACCGAGTCGAACAACTTGGCCATCATCGGCGCGGCGCAGTTCTACCGTGAGAAGGGTCGGCACCTGATCACGGTGAGCACCGAGCACAAGGCTGTGCTCGACGTGATGCACGAACTGCAGCAGAACCAGGGTTTCGAGACCACGGTGCTGCCGGTGCGCGGCGACGGGCTGGTCGATCTGGATGTGTTCAAGGCGGCCCTCCGCCCGGACACAATCCTGGCCAGCGTCATGCTGGTGAACAACGAGATCGGCGTGGTACAGGACATCGCCGCGCTGGGCGCCATCTGCCGCGAGCGTGGTGTGCTGCTGCACGTGGATGCGGCGCAGGCCACGGGCAAGGTCGCAATCGACCTGGCGGCGCTGCCCGTCGACCTGATGAGCCTGGCCTCGCACAAGACCTATGGCCCCAAGGGCATTGGCGCGTTGTACGTGCAGCGCAAGCCCCGCGTGCGCCTGCACCCGCAAATGCATGGCGGCGGGCATGAGCGCGGTCTGCGCTCGGGCACGTTGCCTACGCACCAGATCGTTGGCATGGGCGAGGCCTACCGTCTGGCGCGGCTGGAGATGAATCAGGATCTGCAGCACCTGCGGGCGTTGCAGCAGCGGCTGCTTGCCGGCCTGCAGGATCTGCCCGAGATGACCGTGAACGGCAGCCTGCAACACCGCGTGCCGCACAACCTCAATCTGAGCTTTGGCTACGTCGACGGCGAGGCACTGATGTTGGCGCTGCCCGGGCTGGCACTGTCCAGCGGCTCGGCCTGCACCTCGGCCAGCCAGGAGCCCAGCCATGTGCTGCGCGCGCTGGGGCGCAGCGACGCACTGGCGCACAGCAGTCTGCGCATTACCATGGGACGGTTCACCACGCAGTCGGAGATCGACGCGGCGGTCGGCATGATCCGTGCCGCTGTGGCAAAGTTGCGTGCTATCAGCCCGCTGTGGGAAGCGCACGAAGAGGGTGCCAGCGCCTGAAATCCCGGCATTGCGGTTCGTGATGTGCCGCGATGCAAAAATTCCGAATATCTTGCACGCACCCGGCTTCGTCTCCGGTGCGGCGTCATGTTTCATTGGCCATGTCGCCACCTTCGCCATGCAATACAGCACCGCCTTGATGGCCCACTTCGAGCAGCCCCACGGCGTCGGGAGTTTTGACCCGGCCCGCCCCGATGTGGGCACGGGCAGCGCCGGTAGCGTGGAGCAGGGCGATGTGGTGCGCCTGCAGATCGCAGTCGATGCCGGTGCGCAGACTGTTGCGCAAACCTGCTTCAAGGCACACGGGTCGGCAGCGATGATTGCCACCGCGTCGCTGCTCACCCAGACCATCGAAGGCATGGCGCTGGAGGCAGCAAGCCGTTTGCAGGGCAGTGCGCTGGCGCAATCGCTGCAACTGCCGCCCATCAAGATGCATTGCGCACTGCTGGCCGAGGACGCGCTGCGCGCCGCCATCGCCGACTACCAGGCCAAGCGCCAGGCGCTGGCCGTCCATCACGAATAGGAGCACACCATGTCTATCACCCTGACCGAAGCCGCAGCGCAGCATGTCGCGCGTTTCCTGCAACGCCGTGGCAACACCGCCGGCGTGCGCCTGGGCGTCACGACCACCGGCTGCTCTGGCCTGGCCTACAAGCTGGACTATGTGGACGAGCCGCTGGCGGGCGACATAGTCTTCGAGCAGCACGGCATCAAGCTCATGGTCGATCCCAAGGATCTGGCCTTCGTCGACGGCACCGAGCTTGACTATGTGCGCGAGGGGCTCAACGAGAGCTTCAAGTTCAACAACCCCCACGAGCGCGACCGCTGCGGCTGCGGCGAGAGCTTTCGTGTCTGATTCCCGTTTGCTGCAGGAGCACCGCGCATGAGTCGCCAGATCGTCCTGGACACCGAAACCACCGGCCTGTCGGCCGAAACCGGCGACCGCATCATCGAGTTGGGCTGCGTCGAGTTGCTCGATCGCAAGCTGACCGGCCGGCACCTGCACCTGTACTTCAATCCGGGACGCGACAGCCACGAGGATGCGCTGCGCATCCATGGCATCAGCAACGAATTCCTGCGCGACAAGCCGCGGTTCGAGACCTGCACGCAGGAAATCCTGGATTTCCTGCGGGGCGCGGAACTGCTGATCCACAACGCCAGTTTCGACGTCGGTTTTCTCAATAAGGAATTGGCGCTGGCTGGCATTGCGCCGCTGGTCAACCACGTCGACGCCATCACCGACACCCTGGCCATGGCCAAGGAGCTGTTCCCGGGCAAGCGCAACTCGCTGGACGCGCTGTGCGACCGCCTGGAGGTGGACAACTCGGGCCGCACACTGCATGGCGCGCTGCTCGACGCCGAACTGCTGGCTGACGTCTACCTGCAGATGACGCGCGGGCAGGAAAACCTGCTGAACATGGAGGAGTCGGCCGCGGAGTCCGATGGCCCGGTGCGCGCCATCGTCGACCTGCGCCAGTTCGACCTGCCGGTGCTGCGTGCCAGCGAACAGGAATGCGTCGCCCACGAGACCGTGCTGGCCGAACTCGACAAATCCAGCGACGGCAAAACCCTTTGGCGCAAATTGCCGGAGATGAGTTGAAGCTGTGCCATAATTGCCGGCTGTCGTTACTTCGACAACGGGTGATTAGCTCAGCGGTAGAGCACTGCCTTCACACGGCAGGGGTCACATGTTCGATCCATGTATCACCCACCAGTATTGTTCAATGAATTCAAGGGCTTGGCTTAATCGTCAAGCCCTTTATCTTTTGGTGGATCGTCAACGATCAGCGGTTACGCCATAGGGAGCGACGTCGGTGTGGACACAGTCGTGGACACACTGGCTTTGCGGTTGAACACCTGCTGCACTTTCTTCGCACCCGCTCCGTGCGCGGGGAATCCGATGATGGCTTTGCGCCCTGCGACTGCGCAGATGCCGCAGCGCGCGCAGTCCATGTCGTCGTTGGTCACAGCAGGGCACACAACGACGGTGCGCCCCTTCGGGGTGGTCGTGCTGGTTCGCTGCCCCGCCGGCAATACCGTGACGACAGGAGCGATTCCGAGATCTGCGAGATCGTCTGCGTGTTCGAGGTTGTTGGCTGACAGGTTGATGGTGAAGCCTTGCGCGTTGGCTTGGGTGATGGCTCGGGCATTCTCCGGCTTGAATGGCGAGTAGTGGGTGTATGCATAGCCTTTGCGGCCGCGGTTGGCCTGGACGATTTTCTGGAGTGCGTCAATGTCGACGCTATGGGTGTCCCCCGGGAGGTCGCCGGCCTGACCGTAGCGCCAGAGCTGATGCTTCGGCAGGCGCTTGATGTCGGCGCAGAACTGGTTGATGTCGCTGCCGCGACGCCTGTCGGACACAGCGCGCCAGTGGATGGCCAGCGGTCCGCCATCGGCGTAGCACCCGTTGTGAACCGCCCCGGGTTTCAAGGAGGCTGATTGGTTTAAGTTGACACC
>PGEI01000081.1 GCA_002894305.1 Comamonadaceae bacterium CD01 | reverse complement strand
GACAAGCGAAGCCGACAAAGTAATCGGTTGATATGGAAATGGAATAAGCGGCCATCCGCGCGCATCGCCGTGACAAGCGCCCGCCTCGTGCGGGCGTTTTTGCGATCAGGTGGGGCGCGCGTGCGCGGCGAAATAGGCCCGTCGCGCCGCGCTGGCCGGATTTGCCGCGACAATTTCCGCCATGGCTGACTCCTCCTCCATTGCCCCTGCGCGCGCGCCGCGCTCGCGCCTGGCGCTGTACCTCGACCTGATCCGCTTCAACCGCCCGGCCGGCTGGCTGGTGCTGGTCTGGCCCACGCTGGTGGCGCTGTGGGTGGCGTCGGACGGCTTTCCCGGCTGGCATCTGCTCATCGTCTTCGTGCTGGGCACGGTGCTGATGCGCAGTGCCGGCTGCACCATCAACGACATTGCCGACCGGGACTTCGACCGCCACGTCAAGCGCACCACGGCGCGCCCCATCACCAGCGGGGAGCTGTCGGTGGCGGAGGCGGCGCTGGTCGGCGCGGTGCTGGCGCTGCTGGCGCTGGCACTGGTGCTGACCACGCGCTGGGAGGCAGTCGCCTGGTCGGTGCCGGCGGTGGCCTTCACTATCCTCTACCCATTCACCAAGCGGTTTTTTGCGATGCCGCAGGCCTTTTTGGGCATTGCATTCAACTTCGGCATCGTCATCGCCTTTGCCGCGGTGCAGGGGCAGGTGCCGCTGCAGGGCTGGCTGCTGTGGCTGGCCAATCTGTGCATGGTGCTGGCTTACGACACCGAATACGCGATGGTCGACCGCGACGACGATCTCAAGATCGGCATGCGCACCTCGGCCATCACGCTGGGGCGCTTCGACGTGGCGGGCGTGGTGGGGTTTTTCGTCGCCTGCCTGCTGCTCACCGCTGCCGTGCTCTGGCCGCTGGGCCTGGGCTGGCCGCTGGTGCTGGGCCTGGGCGCGGCGGCGGCGCAGGTGGCATGGCATTTCACCTTGATCCGCGCACGTACGCGCGAGGGTTGCTTCGTCGCGTTCAGCAACAGCCACTACATGGGCGTGGCGCTGTTTGCCGGCGTGGCGCTGGGCTATGCGCTGCGCTGAGGCGGCCCCTGGCGCGGGCCCGGCGCCGGCGGGCCCGGGCGCTACCATGGCAGCTTTTGTGCTTTTTTGAGCCGACCGCCCCACCGTGCACTGCTTCCACTGCCATCAAGCGCTGAGCGCCGACGACCGCTTCTGCCGGCATTGCGGCGTGCGGGTTCCGCTTGACGCCGGCATGCCGGCCGATGGCTTTGCGCCCACGCAGCCGCTGGAGCGCACCGGCGCCGATGCGCCCACCCGCCCGATGCCCCCCGAGGCTCTGCTGGAAGAGGGCGGATCCAGCAGCTTTGGCGCAGAAGCTGGGCAAGAGGAGGGCGGTGCCCAGCCGCCCGGCAAGGCCACGGGGCGCGCCAGGGCCGTGGCGGTGGCAGCCGGGCTCGCGCTGCTGCTGGCGGCTTATGCCTGGATGCAGGGGAGCGACGAGGTGGCGGCCGATGCACCGCAACCGGACGCCGCGGCGCCGGTTGCACAGCCGGCGCCACAGGAGGATTTGGGAGTCGTGCCGGCGCATGCAGAGATGGAGCGCGTGGAAATATCCCAAGAGCCCAAAGCGCTCAAAGAGGTGGCTGGCCCGCCTGCTGCGCCCCGGGTGGAGCAGCCGCCCGCGTTCTGGGCCATTCGCGATGGCGCAGCGGCACCCGCATCGTCTGCAGAGCCTGGCCCTGGGCCTGAGACCGAGCATGCGCCCGAGGTGACGCCCGGCCCGACACCTGCGCGTACCGAGGCGCCGGCTGTGGCTGCCGCGCCAGCCGCGGTGTCGCGGGCTCCGGCAGCGGTGGTGCCCGCCCCGGCTGCCCGCGTGCATACGGCGCCGCCCGTGGCCCATGCGGAACCGGCCAAGGTAACAACCTGCGACGGCGCCAGCTTGCTGATGCGCCCCGTCTGCTTCATCGAGAGGCCGGCCACCTTCTGGAAATGCGTGCTCGACGGCAAGCGCTGGGACAACGACATCCCTGGCTGCCGCCGCGGCCAGGGCTGAACCAGATCCGTCTGACTATTCGCCAAACTCCTGCGCCAGTTCACGCGCGCGTTGCTCGGCGGCGCGGATGGCGGCGATGAAATGCTCGGGCACCCGCTGTGCCTGCATGTGGCTGATGGCCGCGTGCGTCGTGCCGCCCTTGCTGGTTACGCGCTGGCGCAGCACCTCGGGCGCTTCATGGGACTGCGCCGCCAGCGCCGACGCGCCCTGAAAAGTGGCCACGGCCAGCTGGCGCGCCTGCGTCGCCGGCAGTCCCATGGCGATGCCGGCCTGCTCCATGGCCTCAAGAAACAAGAACACATAGGCCGGGCCCGAGCCTGACAGCGCGGTGACTGCATCAAGCTGCGCCTCGGCCTCAACCCACAGCCACTGGCCGGTGGTGGCAATCACCTGCTCGACTTGTGCGCGGCCGGCTGAGTCCACTTCAGGGCAGGCAAACAAGCCGGTCATGCCGCGCTGCACCAGTGCCGGCGTGTTGGGCATGGCACGCACGATGCGGTCGCTGCCCAGCCAGCGCGCGATGCTGGCCGTGGGAATGCCGGCGGCCACGCTCAGGTGCAGTGCTGTTGTGGGCAGGTGCGGGGCAGCGGCGTGCGCGGCGTCACGAAAGGTTTGCGGCTTGACGGCCCAGACCACCAGGTCGGCGCGTGCAAGCGCCGCACCGGGCGCGGCCTGCGCGGTGACGCCGAAGCTTTGCAACAAGCGCGCACGCGCCTCGTCCCAGGGCTCGACCACCTCGATTTGCGCGGCAGGCTGGCCTTGGGCAATCAGTCCGCCGATCAAGGCGTTGGCCATGTTGCCGCCGCCGATGAAGGCAATGGTGAGGTGCGTTGTTGTGGTGTGCGTTGGCATCGAAGGCCTCGAAAAAAGGGGGGAAGATAGTCGCTCGGGTGGCCGGTGCGGGCTGCGCCGCTTGCGCTATGCACGCTCCAGTGCCGCCTGGGCGACGGCGTGTTCCCAGCGCTGCATCAGCGCCTGGGCCTGGCCACGCGCCATCGTCGGCTCGAAACGCCGCTGCGCCTGCCACAGCTGGGCAATCTCGCTGGTGCTGCGGTACACGCCGCTGGCCAGGCCGGCCAGGTAGGCGGCGCCCAGCGCGGTGGTTTCGATGCAGGCCGGACGCACCACCGGAATGCCCAGCAGGTCGGCCTGGAACTGCATCAGCAGGTCGTTGACGCAGGCGCCTCCGTCCACGCGCAATTCGCTGACCGGGTGGCCGCCGGCGGCCACGGCGTCGCGCCCCATCGCGGTGAGCAGCGCGGCGCTTTGGTAGGCAATCGATTCGAGCGCGGCGCGCGCGATGTGCGCCAGCGTGCTGCCGCGCGTGAGCCCGGTTATGGTGCCGCGCGCGTCGGGTTTCCAGTAGGGCGCGCCCAGACCGGTGAAGGCCGGCACCAGCATCACGCCGCCGGAGTCGGGCACGCTCTCGGCCAGCTGCTGCACCTGGCCGCTGTGCTCGATGGCGCGCAGGCCGTCGCGCAGCCATTGCACGACGGCGCCGCCGACGAAGACGCTGCCCTCCAGCGCGTATTGCGGTGCGCTGCCGGTCTGTGCGGCGCTGGTGGTGAGCAGGCCGTTGTGGCTGGTCTGGAACTGGTCGCCGGTGTGCATCAGCATGAAGCAGCCGGTGCCGTAGGTGTTCTTGGCCATGCCGGCGCCAAAGCAGGCCTGGCCGAACAGCGCTGCCTGCTGGTCGCCGGCGACGCCGCCGATCGCGATCGGCGCGCCCAGCACGCTGGCATCGGTGGTGCCGAAGTCGCCCGAGGAGGGCAGCACCTCGGGCAGCAGCGCGCGCGGGATGCACAGCAGCTCCAGCAGTTCGTCGTCCCACTGGTTGGTGTGCACGTTCAGCAGCATGGTGCGGCTGGCGTTGGAGACGTCGGTCACGTGGCGACGCCCGCCGGTCAGCTGCCAGATCAGCCAGCTGTCGACGGTGCCAAACGCCAGCTCGCCGCGCTCGGCCGCCTCGCGCGCGCCGGGCACGTTGTCCAGCAGCCAGCGCAGCTTGGTGGCCGAGAAATAGGCGTCGATCAGCAGGCCGGTTTTCTGCTGGATCAGCGGGCCGTGGCCCTGCTCGCGCAGCTGGGCGCACAGCGGCTCGGCGCGCCGATCCTGCCAGACGATGGCGTGGTGCACCGGCTGGCCGGTGGCACGGTTCCACAGCACCGTGGTCTCGCGTTGGTTGGTGATGCCCAGCGCGCGGATGTCGCCCGCCCGCAGGCCGGCCTGCGCCAGCGCCTGCGCGGCCGTGGCCAGCTGGGTGTGCCAGATCACGCGCGGGTCGTGCTCGACCCAGCCGGGCTGCGGAAAGATCTGCGGCAGCTCCTGCTGCGACAGCGCGACGATGCGCCCGTGCTCGTCGAACACGATGCTGCGCGAGCTGGAGGTTCCCTGGTCGAGGGCAAGCAGGTAGGTCATGGCGGGTGTCGGGTTTTTGGATGTGTTCAGGGCTGGGCGATGGTGCACCGCACCTCGGATTCCTGCAGCAGCGCTGGGAAGGGCTTGGGCGGCGGCGCGTCGGTGAACAGGCGGTCGACCTGCGCCAGCGTGGCGACTTCGACCATGGCCGGTCGGTTGAACTTGCTGTGGTCGGCCGCCAGCCACACCTCGCGCGACTGGCCGATGATGGCCTGAGCCACCTTGACCTCGCGCAGGTCGAAGTCGCGCAGCGTGCCGTCGGACTCGATGCCCGAGATGCCGATCAATGCGATGTCGACGCGGAACTGGCGGATGAAGTCGACTGCGGCCTCGCCGATGATGCCGCGGTCGCGCGAGCGCACCACGCCGCCGGCGACGATGACCTCGCAGTCGGGATTGCTCGACAGCGTGGCCGCCACGTTCAGGTTGTTGGTGATCACGCGCAGGCCCTGGTGGTGCACCAGCGCACGGGCAATCGCCTCGGTCGTGGTGCCGATGTTCAGGATCAGCGAACAGTGGTGGGGCACGGCCTGTGCCACGGCCTGCGCAATGCGGCGCTTGCCCTCGGCGTTGAGGGTTTCGCGCTGCGTGTGCTCCAGGTTCTCCACCGTGGAGCCGGGTACGCGCGCGCCGCCGTGAAAGCGCACCAGCAGCCCCTGCTCGGACAGGCGCTGGATGTCACGGCGCACGGTCTGCAGCGTCACGCCCAGCAGATCGGCCAGGTGCTCGACGCTGGCCGACTGGTTCTGCTGCACGGTGTGCAGCAGGCGGAGCTGGCGCGGGTTGTGGTTCATGGCGGGTGCGTCGAAGGAAAGCACGGAATATAATCAAAAACGAAGCGAAACGAACATAAACGAATTTGTTCGACCGAACCTTTGAAAGCGTAACAGGCGTCGCGCACCGCGCACCACAGGAAGACCACGATGATTGCAACCGAGCAACCCACGCCATCGGCATTGCCCACCGACCGCGCCGCCCTGCTACAGCGCCTGGCGCAGCCGCAGACCTATGACCTGCTCGTCATCGGCGGCGGCGCCACCGGCCTGGGCGTGGCGCTGGACGCCGCGGCGCGCGGGTTCTCGGTGGTGCTGCTGGAGTCGCTGGACTTTGCCAAGGGCACCTCGTCGCGCGCCACCAAGCTGGTGCACGGCGGTGTGCGCTACCTGGCGCAGGGCAACATCGGTCTGGTGCGCGAGGCGCTGCACGAGCGCACCACGCTCTTGCACAACGCGCCGCACCTGGCGCAGCCGCTGGCCTTCGTGATGCCGTCCTACAAATGGTGGGAAACGCCGTTCTATGGCGCCGGCCTGGTGGCCTACGACGCGCTGGCCGGCCGCGCGGGCCTGGGCGCGACGCAGTTTCTCGGCCGCATGCAGACGCTGCAATGCCTGCCCACGGTGCAGGCCGAGGGCCTGAAGGGCGCGGTGAAGTACTGGGACGGCCAGTTCGACGATGCGCGCCTGGCGCTGGCGCTGGCGCGTAGCGCGGCCCAGCGCGGCGCGTTGCTGGTCAACTACTGCCCGGTGCGCGAGCTGCTGCACGAGGGCGGCAAGGTGAGTGGCGCGGTCTGCGAGGATCTTGAAACCGGCCGGCGCCTGACGGTGCGCGCACGCGCCGTGGTCAACGCCACCGGCGTGTGGGTCGATGAGGTGCGCGCGCTGGACGCGCAGGCCGCGGGCCGCACGCTCAAGCCCATGGTGGCGCCCAGCCAGGGCGTGCACATCGTGGTCGACCGCGACTTTCTGCCGTCCGACCATGCGCTGCTGGTGCCCAAGACCGCCGACGGACGGGTGCTGTTCGCCGTGCCGTGGCTGGGCAAAGTCATCCTGGGTACGACCGACAGCCCGCGCCAGGACCATGCGCGCGAGCCGCAGGCCTTCCCCGAGGAAGTCGCATTCATCCTGGGCGAGGCGGCCAAATACCTGCGCCGCGCGCCGACTGCCGCCGATGTGCGCAGCATCTGGGTGGGGCTGCGTCCGCTGGTCAAGCCAGCCGACGACGAGGGCGGCAACACCAAGGCCATCAGCCGCGAGCACACGGTGCTGGCAAGCGCGAGCGGCTTGGTCACGGTCACGGGCGGCAAGTGGACCACCTACCGGGCGATGGCCGAGGACGTGCTGCAAAAATGCATGGATGAGCGGCTGCTGGCACAGCGCCCGGCGGGCATCACGGTGGATCTGCCGCTGGTCGGCGCGCCATCGCAGCCGGTGCGCCACCGCATGTGCGACGCCCAGGGCCTGCATTCCTATGGCAGCGAGGCCGACCAGGTGCAGGCGCTGCCGGGCGCCAGCCAGTGGCTTGCGCCCGGGCTGAGCGAGGCCATGGTGCGCTTTGCGGTGCGTCACGAATATGCGCGCACCGTCGAGGATGTGCTGGCGCGGCGCTGCCGCCTGCTGTTTCTCGATGCGCGCCAGGCGGCGCAATTGGCGCCGCAGGTGGCAGACATTCTGCGCAGCGAGGGCGTGCAACGGCCGGCGCTGGCCGAGTTCGAGGCGTTGGCGCAACAGTACAGCCATGTTCCGTCGCCGGCGGATGCTGCAACTGTTTGACGGGCCAGAAAAATACTGCGAGAATACGCGGCTTCGCACTAATTGCGTGCGGAGTTTTCTTCCCAGCGGGAAGTGCTGCAAGTGGTTTGCGGCATGGACGACGGGACCAAGACTGACCGGCGGTCCGGTGAATGGCCCGCTGGAGCAAGTTGGGAATATTGAAATGATCCAGACAGAATCTCGTTTAGAGGTTGCCGACAACACCGGCGCCAAGTCTGTTCAGTGCATCAAGGTGCTGGGCGGATCCAAGCGGCGTTATGCAGGTGTCGGCGACATCATCAAGGTGAGTGTGAAAGAAGCCGCTCCGCGTGGTCGCGTCAAGAAAGGCGAGATCTACAGCGCGGTGGTGGTGCGCACGGCCAAGGGCGTGCGCCGCCCTGACGGTTCGCTCATCAAATTCGACGGCAACGCTGCAGTGTTGCTCAACGCCAAGCTGGAGCCCATCGGCACCCGCATCTTCGGCCCCGTGACGCGTGAACTGCGCTCCGAGCGCTTCATGAAGATCGTGTCCCTGGCTCCTGAAGTTCTCTGAGGACGCGCGACATGAACAAGATTCGCAAGGGCGACGAGATCATCGTCATTGCCGGCCGTGACAAGGGCAAGCGTGGCACGGTGCTGCTGCGCAAGGACGACACCCACCTGGTGATCGAAGGCATCAACCAGGTGAAGAAGCACGTCAAGCCCAACCCGATGAAGGGTACGACGGGCGGCATCGTGGAAAAGGCCATGCCGATCCATCAGTCCAACGTCGCCATCTACAACGCGACCACGGGCAAGGCCGATCGCGTGGGTATCAAGGTGCAGGACGATGGCAAGCGCGTGCGCGTGTTCAAGTCCAGCGGCGCCGAAATCAAGGCTGCCTAAGGGGTAAACATGGCACGACTGCAAAAACTCTATCGTGAAAAGATCGCGGGCGAACTGAAGGAAAAGTTCGGCTACAAATCGATCATGGAAGTCCCGCGCCTGACCAAGATCACCCTGAACATGGGCGTGAGCGAGGCCGTTGCCGACAAGAAGATCATGGACAACGCGGTTGCCGATCTGACCAAGATCGCCGGCCAGAAGCCCGTGGTGACCAAGGCGCGCAAGGCCATTGCTGGCTTCAAGATCCGCGAAGGCCAGGCCATTGGATGCATGGTCACGCTGCGCGGTGTGCGCATGTACGAATTCCTCGACCGTTTCGTCACCGTGGCTCTGCCGCGCGTGCGTGACTTCCGCGGTATTTCGGGGCGTGCGTTCGACGGCCGCGGCAACTACAACATCGGCGTCAAGGAACAGATCATCTTTCCTGAGGTCGAGTACGACAAGGTCGACGCCCTGCGTGGCCTGAACATCAGCATCACGACGACGGCCAAGAACGACGAGGAAGCCAAGGCGCTTCTGACTGGTTTCCGTTTCCCGTTCAAGAACTGAAGGCAGCGCAATGGCTAAAGTATCTTTGATCCAGCGCGAACTCAAGCGCGAAAAACTGGCCGCCAAGTACGCTGCCAAGTACGCAGAACTGAAGGCGATTGCCGGCGATGCCAAGCGCAGCGACGAAGAGCGCGACGCGGCCCGCCTGGGTCTGCAGAAGCTGCCGCGCAACGCCAACCCGACGCGCCAGCGCGCTCGTTGCGAAATCACCGGCCGCCCGCGTGGCACCTTCCGTCAGTTTGGTCTGGGTCGCTCCAAGATCCGTGAACTGGCGTTCGCCGGCGACATTCCCGGCGTCACCAAGGCCAGCTGGTAAGCGAAGCAGGAGAGAACAATATGAGCATGAGTGATCCCATCGCTGACTTGCTGACCCGCATCCGCAATGCGCAAATGGTGTCCAAGGCCACCGTTTCGGCGCCTTCTTCCAAGGTGAAGATCGCCATCGCGCAGGTGCTCAAGGATGAGGGCTATATCGACGGCTTCCAGGTCAAGACCGAAGCCGGCAAGTCCGAACTTGAAATCGCCCTGAAGTACCACGCCGGTCGCCCGGTGATCGAGCGCATCGAGCGCGTGAGCCGCCCCGGCCTGCGCGTGTACAAGGGTGCAGGCGCCATTCCACAGGTCATGAACGGCCTGGGCGTGGCCATCGTCACCACCCCCAAGGGTGTGATGACCGACCGCAAGGCGCGTGCCACCGGTGTCGGCGGCGAAGTGCTGTGCTATGTGGCCTGACGGGCATTGAAGGAGAAATACTGAAATGTCTCGCGTAGCAAAAATGCCGGTCCAGATCCCCGCAGGCGTGGATGTGGCCATCGATGCACAACAGATCAGCGTGAAGGGCGCCGGCGGTTCGCTGGCCATGGCCCAGAACACGCTGGTCAAGGTGACCAGCAACGACGGCAAGCTGTCGTTCGAGCCGGTCGACGCTTCCCGTGAAGCCAACGCCATGAGCGGCACCGTGCGCCAGCTGGTGAACAACATGGTCGTCGGCGTGAGCAAGGGTTTCGAGAAAAAGCTGTCGCTGATCGGCGTGGGCTTCAAGGCCTCGGCCTCGGGCTCCAAGCTGAACATGAACGTCGGCTTCTCGCATCCGGTGGACTTCGAGATGCCCGCGGGCATCACCGTGGCCTGCCCGACGCCGACCGAAGTCGTGATCAAAGGTGCCGACCGTCAGCGCGTCGGCCAGTTGGCCGCCGAGATCCGCGCCGTTCGCCCGCCCGAGCCCTACAAGGGCAAGGGCATCCGCTATGCGGATGAGCGCGTCGTGATCAAAGAGACCAAGAAGAAGTAAGGAACTGCAGCATGTTGACCAAGAAAGAGCAGCGTCTGCGCCGCGCGCGTCAAACGCGCATCCGCATTGCACAGCAGGGCGTGGCACGTCTGACGGTGAACCGTACCAATCTGCACATCTACGCCAATGTGATCTCCAGCGATGGCACCAAGGTGCTGGCCAGTGCCTCCACGCTGGAGGCCGAGGTGCGCCAGGCCATCGGCGGCGCCGGCAAGGGCGGCAACGCCACCGCGGCCACTGCCATCGGCAAGCGCATTGCCGAGAAGGCCAAGGCCGCCGGCATCGAGAAGGTGGCTTTCGACCGTGCAGGCTACGCCTACCACGGCCGTGTCAAGGCATTGGCAGAAGCCGCCCGCGAAGCGGGCCTGCAGTTCTAAGCGGAGCAGATAATAATGGCGAAATTTTCTCCCAGGGTGCAAGACGAAGGTCGTGACGACGGTCTGCGCGAAAAAATGATCGCGGTCAACCGCGTCACCAAGGTCGTGAAGGGCGGTCGTATCCTCGGCTTCGCTGCGCTGACCGTGGTGGGCGACGGTGATGGCCGTATTGGCATGGGCAAGGGCAAGTCCAAGGAAGTGCCCGCCGCCGTGCAAAAGGCGATGGAAGAAGCACGCCGCAAGCTGATGAAGGTGTCGCTGCGCGACGGGACGATCTACCACGACGTGAACGGCCACCACGGTGCCGCCCGCGTCATGCTGGCTCCCGCTCCCAAGGGTACCGGCATCATCGCCGGCGGCCCGATGCGCGCCGTGTTCGAAGTGATGGGGATCACCGACATCGTGGCCAAGAGCCATGGTTCGTCCAATCCCTACAACATGGTGCGTGCGACGCTGGACGCTCTGGCCAATTCCACGACCCCGGCTGAAGTGGCTTCCAAGCGTGGCAAGCAGGTCGAAGACCTGTTCAACGCCTGACAGGAAGGTATTGCATGACAACCCAACAAACCATCAAGGTGCAGCTGGTGCGCAGCATCATCGGTACCAAGGAGTCGCACCGCGCGACCGTGCGCGGCCTGGGCCTGCGCAAGCTCAACAGCATCAGCGAGTTGAAGGATTCGCCTGAGGTGCGCGGCATGATCAACAAGGTCGCCTACCTGGTGAAGGTTCTGTAAAGGATTGATGATGGAACTCAATAGCATCAAGCCCGCAGACGGCGCCAAGCACGCCAAGCGCCGCGTTGGCCGCGGCATCGGCTCCGGCCTGGGCAAGACCGCGGGTCGTGGCCACAAGGGCCAGAAGTCGCGTTCGGGCGGCTACCACAAGGTGGGCTTCGAAGGCGGCCAGATGCCGCTGCAGCGTCGCCTGCCCAAGCGTGGCTTCAAGTCGCAGACGATCAAGTTCAACGCCGAGATCACGCTCTCGACGCTTGACCGCCTGGGCCTGCCCGAGATCGATCTGCTGGCGCTCAAGAGCGCTGGCCTGATCGGCGACCTGATCCGCGTGGTCAAGGTCGTCAAGAGCGGCGAGATCACCAAGGCGGTCAAGCTGACCGGCATCGGTGCGACCGCTGGCGCCAAGGCGGCCATCGAGGCCGCTGGCGGCAGCGTCGCCTGATACCTGCGTAAAGGACAAACGTGGCTACGAACGCAGTTCAACTGGCAAAGACGGGCAAGTACGGCGATCTGCGCCGTCGCCTGGTCTTCCTGTTGCTCGCGTTGGTCGTGTACCGCATCGGTGCGCACATTCCCGTTCCGGGAATCGACCCGAACCAACTGCAGCAGCTGTTCAGCGGCCAGCAGGGCGGAATCCTCAACCTCTTCAACATGTTCTCGGGTGGAGCGCTGTCGCGCTTCACGGTTTTCGCGCTGGGGATCATGCCGTACATCTCGGCGTCGATCATCATGCAGCTGATGACCTACGTCGTTCCGACGTTCGAGCAACTGAAGAAAGAGGGCGAGGCGGGCCGACGCAAGACCACGCAGTACACACGCTATGGCACCTTGGGCCTGTGCATCTTCCAGTCGCTCGGCATTGCCGTGGCGCTGGAGAGCTCGGCAGGCCTGGTGCTGAGCCCGGGTTTTGGCTTTCGCCTGACGGCAGTGGTCAGTCTGACGGCGGGCAGCATGTTCCTGATGTGGCTGGGCGAGCAGATCACCGAGCGTGGTCTGGGCAACGGCATTTCCATCCTGATCTTTGCTGGTATCGCGGCGGGCCTGCCCAGTGCGATCGGTGGGATGCTGGAACTGGTGCGCACCGGTGCAATGAGTGTCATCGCGGCCATCCTGATCATCGCCATCGTGGCGCTCGTGACCTACTTCGTGGTGTTCATCGAGCGTGGTCAGCGCAAGATCCTGGTCAACTACGCGCGCCGCCAGGTCGGCAACAAGGTCTATGGCGGACAGTCGTCGCACCTGCCCTTGAAGCTGAACATGGCAGGTGTGATTCCGCCGATCTTCGCTTCGTCCATCATCCTGCTGCCGGCCACCGTGGTGAACTGGTTCAGTGCGGGTGAGTCGATGCGCTGGCTCAAGGACATGGCCGGCATGCTGACACCCGGACAGCCGATCTATGTGCTGCTGTATGCGGCTGCCATCATCTTTTTCTGCTTCTTCTACACGGCCCTGGTCTTCAATAGCCGGGAAACCGCGGACAACCTGAAAAAGAGTGGCGCCTTCATCCCCGGGATCCGCCCCGGCGAGCATACGGCGCGCTACATCGACAAGATCCTGGTGCGCCTGACGCTGGTGGGTGCGATCTACATCACGCTGGTGTGCCTGCTGCCCGAATTCCTGATCCTGAAATATAACGTGCCGTTCTATTTCGGTGGAACGTCGCTGTTGATCATCGTGGTCGTCACGATGGACTTCATGTCGCAGGTGCAGAACTACATGATGAGCCAGCAGTACGAGTCGTTGCTCAAGAAAGCCAATTTCAAGACGACACTGTGAAACTGCCAACGCAATTTTTGGCGTATGCCCTATAATCTTCGGTTCGCCAGAAATTGCAATCAAGAGATGCCCATCGTTTCGTCGCGGGCACTGGTATGAAATTTCCGTGCCGCAAGCCGGAAACGATTGGACAAGCTTAGGAGAATGCAATGAGAGTTTCGGCCTCAGTCAAGAAAATTTGCCGCAACTGCAAGATCATCCGCCGCAAGGGTGTGGTACGTGTGATCTGCACCGACCAGCGCCACAAGCAGCGCCAAGGTTGATTCTGATTTAAAGAGGACACACATGGCTCGTATCGCTGGTATCAACATCCCGCCCCATCAGCATGCTGAGATTGGTCTGACGGCCATCTTCGGCATCGGGCGTTCGCGTGCACGCAAGATCTGCGAAGCATGCGGCATCGAATACTCCAAGAAGGTCAAGGATTTGACCGACGCCGACTTGGAAAAAATCCGTGATCAGCTGGCGCATTTCACGCTGGAAGGCGATCTGCGCCGCGAAACCACGATGAACATCAAGCGCCTGATGGACATCGGCTGCTACCGGGGCTTCCGCCATCGCCGCGGCCTGCCCATGCGCGGCCAGCGCACCCGCACCAACGCCCGCACCCGCAAGGGTCCGCGCAAGGGCGCAGCGGCACTGAAGAAATAAGGACTGAAAGAACACAATGGCCAAGTCTCCTGCCAGTAACGCAGCGCAGCGCGTTCGCAAAAAAGTGCGCAAGAACGTGTCTGACGGTGTTGCTCACGTCCACGCTTCGTTCAACAACACCATCATCACGATCACCGATCGCCAGGGTAACTCCCTGTCCTGGGCCTCCTCCGGCGGCCAGGGTTTCAAGGGTTCGCGCAAGTCCACGCCGTTTGCCGCCCAGGTGGCCTCGGAAGTGGCTGGCCGCGCCGCCATGGAGCAGGGCATCAAGAACCTGGATGTCGAGATCAAGGGTCCCGGCCCGGGTCGTGAGTCTTCGGTGCGCGCGCTGGGTGCGCTGGGCATCCGCATCACGTCGATCTCCGACGTGACGCCGGTTCCCCACAACGGCTGCCGCCCTCAGAAGCGCCGTCGTATCTAATTCTTTTTTTGAAGCCCACCGCCACCAAACGCCTTGCGCGTTGGTGGCTCCCGCTGTTGCATGGCAGCGGTAGTTGATTGACAAGGAAAACCAAGTGGCACGTTATCTCGGCCCCAAGGCCAAGCTCTCCCGCCGTGAAGGCACCGACCTGTTCCTCAAGAGCGCTCGCCGCTCAATCGCGGACAAGGCCAAGTTCGACTCCAAGCCCGGCCAGCACGGCCGCACCTCGGGCCAGCGCACCTCCGATTACGGTCTGCAGCTGCGCGAGAAGCAGAAGGTCAAGCGTATGTACGGCGTGCTGGAAAAGCAGTTCCGCCGTTACTTCGAAGAGGCCGACCGCCGCAAGGGCAACACGGGTGCCAACCTGCTGGGTCTGCTGGAAAGCCGCCTGGACAACGTCGTCTACCGCATGGGCTTTGGCTCGACCCGTGGCGAAGCGCGCCAGCTGGTGTCGCACAAGGCCATCACCGTCAACGGCCAGTGCGTGAACATCGCCTCCTACCTGGTCAAGGTTGGCGACGTGGTCGCAGTGCGCGAGAAGTCCAAGAAGCAGGCGCGCATCGTCGAGGCCCTGCAGCTTGCCCAGCAAGTGGGCATCGCCGCCTGGGTTGAGGTCAGCGCCGAGAAGGTCGAAGGCGTCTTCAAGAAGGCTCCCGACCGCGACGAGTTTGGTGCGGATATCAACGAATCGCTGATCGTCGAGTTGTACTCGCGTTGATTCTGAATCCTGAGATCACTCCAAAAACGCGCCCGCACCGCAAGGCATTGCGCTGCGGGTGCTTCATCAGCCTTACCGGTGTAACGAGCCGGGGGTATTGAGAGGAAGTCTGCATGCAAACCAATTTGCTCAAGCCCAAGACCATCAGTGTCGAGCAACTCGGCGCCAACCGCGCCGAAGTCACGCTGGAGCCTTTTGAGCGCGGCTACGGCCATACGCTGGGCAACGCTATCCGCCGCGTTCTGCTCTCGTCCATGATCGGGTATGCAGTCACTGAAGTGACGATCGCCGGTGTCGTCCATGAGTTTTCGTCGATCGACAACGTCCAGGAAGACGTGGTCAACATCCTGCTCAACCTCAAGGGCGTGGTGTTCAAGCTGCACAACCGCGACGAAGTAACGCTCTCTCTGCGCAAGGACGGCGAAGGTGTGGTCACGGCGCATGACATCCAGACGCCGCACGACGTCGAGATCGTCAACCCGGAACACCTGATCGCCACGCTGTCCCAGGGCGGCAAGCTCGACATGCAGATCAAGGTTGAGAAGGGCCGCGGCTACGTACCCGGCAACCTGCGCCGCTATGCGGATGAGGCATCCAAGTCGATTGGCCGCATCGTGTTGGACGCTTCGTTCTCGCCGATCAAGCGTGTGAGCTACACGGTCGAGAGCGCCCGCGTCGAACAGCGCACCGACCTGGACAAGCTGGTGCTGGACATCGAGACCAACGGTGCGATCACCGCCGAAGACGCAGTGCGCGCCTCGGCCAAGATTCTGGTCGAGCAACTGGCCGTGTTTGCTCAGCTCGAGGGCGGCGAAGACATCTTCGCTGCGCAGGGCAGCAGCCAGCGTGGTGCGTCGACCTTCGACCCCATCCTGCTGCGCCCGGTCGACGAACTCGAGCTGACGGTGCGCTCGGCCAACTGCCTGAAGGCAGAGAACATCTACTACATCGGCGATCTGATCCAGCGTACCGAGAATGAGCTGCTCAAGACCCCGAACCTGGGCCGCAAGTCGCTCAACGAGATCAAGGAAGTGCTGGCTTCGCGTGGCCTGACCCTGGGCATGAAGTTGGAGAACTGGCCGCCCGCCGGTCTGGAAAAGCGCTGATATATAATCTTGGGCTCTCACTTCGAGAGTCAGTGCAGCGGGCAGTACCTGATACGGCTGCCCGTATTAATTGAAGTAAAAGGAAAGCACCATGCGCCACGGAAATGGCCTTCGCAAACTCAATCGCACCAGCGCGCACCGCCTGGCGATGCTGCAGAACATGATGAACTCGCTCATCGAGCACGAGGCCATCAAGACCACTGTCCCCAAGGCCAAGGAACTGCGCCGCGTCATCGAGCCGATGATCACGCTGGCCAAGACCGACAGCCTGGCCAACCGCCGCCTGGCATTCAACCGCCTGCGCAGCCGCGACAGCGTCACCAAGCTGTTCAACGACCTGGGGCCGCGCTTCAATGCCCGTCCCGGTGGTTACACGCGCATTTTGAAGATGGGTTTTCGCGTGGGCGACAACGCTCCGATGGCCTATGTCGAGCTGGTTGACCGTGCTGAAGATAAAAATGCGGAAGCTGAGGCGAACGCCTAAAAGCTAGGGTATAATCTATATCGCGCGATGGAGCAGTCTGGTAGCTCGTTGGGCTCATAACCCAAAGGTCGGAGGTTCAAATCCTTCTCGCGCAACC
>PGEI01000080.1 GCA_002894305.1 Comamonadaceae bacterium CD01 | reverse complement strand
ACGGCAAGCGAAGCCGACAAAGTAACCGTTTGATTTGAAAATGGAATGAAGGGCTGCGGCGCGCTGAATCGCCAATACAACAATCTACCCATGACAACCCGAGGAGACCCGCATGAAGATTCGCTTTGCATTGACCACGCTGGCGCTGGCTGCCAGCGCCGCGGCCGGCGCCGCCTGCCTGGACGACGCCCAGGTGGCCGCTTTGGCCAGCCACTACGCGGCCAAGACGCCGGCGCCCAACTTCGAGACGCTCAGCGACGCCGATGCCGCCTGCACCCGCGCCAAGCTCAACGCGCTGCTGGCGCGCCAGCTGGGCAAGGTGGCGGGCTACAAGGCGGGCCTCACCAACCCGGCGGTGCAAAAGCGTTTCAATACCAATGCGCCGGTCTGGGGCGTGCTCTACGAGGGCATGGTTCAGCCCAGCGGCTTCACCACGACGGCAGCGTTCGGCGCGCGTCCGCTGTTCGAGGCCGACATGCTGGTGCGCGTCAAGGACGCGGGCATCAACCAGGCGCGCACGCCCTGGGAGGTGATGCAGCACATCGACCAGATCATCCCGTTCATCGAGCTGCCCGACCTGGTCGTGCAGGCGCCGCCCAAGCTCAACGGCGCCGGCGTGGCGGCGATCAACGTCGGCGCGCGCCTGGGCGTGGCCGGCACGCCGATTGCCGTGGCTCGCACGCGAGGCGAGCGCCAGCAGCAGCTCGAAGCGCTGGCGCGCATGCAGGTGCAGGTGCGCGACGGCCAGGGCAAGGTGCTGTCGGTGGGGCAGGGCAGCGACATCCTGGAGCATCCGCTGAACGCGGTCAGCTGGATCGCGCAGGCGCTGGCGCAGGAAAAATTGGCGCTCAAGCCGGGAGACCTGGTCAGCCTGGGCTCGTTCTCGCCGTTGATGCCCCCGCGCGCCGGCCTGAGCGTCACGGTGGACTACGCCGGCCTGCCCGGGGCGAAGCCGGTGCAGGTGAACTTCCAGTAAACAACGGATAGTGGCGACGCCAGCGCGCAACCGCGCTGGCGCGGATTGGTTTTTTTGACAGGAGTGTTTGTTTTGGATCTGTGGGACGTGCAATGGAGGGGCCACGCGCTGCTGGCGTGGCTGTTGGCTCTGGGGGCGGGTGTTGTCGGCTATGCCATCGTGCATGGCGCGCTGGCCGTGCTGGGCGCGCGCCTGCACCGGCTGGCGCAAGCCAGCCCTGGCGGCGCGCTGCAGATGTTGGCGGCGGTGGTGCGCGCCACGCGCGGCTGGGTGTTGCTGCTGCTGTCGGTGGTGGTGGCGCTGCGCGTGTGGGCGCCCGAGCCGGCGCTGCAGCGCCCGCTGGAGCAGTTGACCCATGTGCTCGTCGGCCTGCAGGTGGCGCTGTGGCTCAACCGCCTCGTCGCCGTGCTGCTGGGCCGCGCGGTCGAGCGCGACGCGGTGCGCAACCCCGTGATGATCGGCGTCATCAAGTGGAGCGCGCAGCTGGCCATCTGGGTCATGCTGCTGCTGGCAGTGCTGGCCAATGCCGGGGTCAACGTCAACGCCTTCATCGCCAGCCTGGGCGTGGGCGGCGTGGCCGTGGCGCTGGCCGCGCAGAACGTGCTCGGCGACCTGTTCGCCTCGATCAGCATCGGCCTGGACAAACCCTTCGAGGTGGGCGACTACATCGGCTTTGGCAGCGAGTCGGGCACGGTGGTGCGCGTGGGCATCAAGAGCACGCGCATCCAGTCGCTGTCGGGCGAGGAGCTGGCGATTGCCAACGCCCAGCTGCTGCAGCAGACGGTGCACAACTACAGCCGCATGACCGAGCGGCGCATCGCGTTCGAGCTGCGCCTGGCCATCGACCCCTCGCGCCCGCGCATCGAGCACTTCGTGCACAGCGTGCCGCCGTTGCTGCGTGCCATCGACAAGGTGCGCTTCGACCGCTTTCACCTGACCGGCTTTGGTGACGGCTGGATGGCCTTCGAGTGCGTGTACTACGTGCTGGCGCCCAGCTACGCGGTGTTTCGCGACGTGCAGCAGCAAATCCACTTCGACCTGCTCGACCTGCTGGCCGAGAAGGAGCTGCAGCTGGCCGTGCCGGTGCGCGCGCTGCAGGGCCCGGCTCCGGCCGCGCCGGTAGCCGCTTCCTGACGGGCGTGCCGCGATGACCCAACTGCATCTGCCGGACGAGGACATCCTGGGCGAGCTCACGCCCACCATGCGCAGCGTCGTCACGCGCATGGCGCGCGCCGCGCGCGCGCCGCTGCACACCCTGACGCCGGCGCAGGCGCGCGCCGCCTACGAGGCCGGCGCCGGCATGCTGGAAGTGCCGCGCGCAGAGCTTGCGCGGGTGCAGGACTTCACCATTACGGTGCGCGACGGCGCCGCGCTGCGTGCCCGCCTGTACGCACCCGGCACGCAGCCGGGCCTGCCCGCGCTGCTGTACCTGCATGGCGGCGGCTTTACCGTCGGCTCGATCGCCACGCACGACATCCTGTGCCGCGAGCTGGCGCGCCTGTCGGACTGCGCCGTCGTGGCGCTGGACTACCGCCTGGCGCCCGAGCACCGTTTTCCGACCGCGCACGACGACGCCTGGGACGCACTGCAGTGGCTGGTCGCACACGGCAAGGCGCAACTGCAGCTGGACGCCACGCGCCTGGCCGTCGGCGGCGACAGCGCCGGCGGCACGCTGGCCGCGGCCTGCGCCCTGCAGGCGCGCGACGCGGCGCTGGCGTTGCGCCTGCAGTTGCTGTTCTACCCGGGCACGACGGCGCACCAGGACACCGAATCGCATGCGCGCTACGCCCACGGCCCGGTGCTGGACAAGGCAGCAATCGACTGGATGTTTGCCCAATACATTCCCGACCATGCACAGCGCGAGGACTGGCGCTTCGCACCGCTGCTGGCGGACGACCTGGAAGGCGTGGCCCCGGCGTGGCTGGGCCTGGCCGAGTGCGACCCGCTGGTCGACGAGGGCGTGGCCTATGGCGACCGCCTGCGCATGGCGGGCGTGCCGGTGGACCTGGAGATCTACCGCGGCGTGACGCACGAATTCATCAAGATGGGCCGCGCGATTGCCCAGGCGCGTCAGGCCCACCACGACGCGGCCGCCGCGCTGCGCGTCGCTTTTGCACTTTGAACCTAGAAACGGCAGTTGACCCCTTGCCATCTTCGCGAGAGCCACATGAATACTGACATTTGCTGCTTCGTTGGAGTTCACCTGGAGGGTGAACGCGCTACACGCCCGCCAGTACCGCGCTCGACGCGCCACGCGGCGTTGCTCCTCCTTGCGGGCAGGAGCCCGCTGCGTCGTCACGCCTTGCCTGGCACGCCGATCACGGCACTGGCGGGCGTGTCCAACTGCCGCTTCTAGGTTGAAAGGTTCCCCCGCCATGCAACGCAAGGACTACCGCTGCATCCACCGCCTGCGCGTGCGCTGGTCGGAGGCCGACGCACAGAAGATCGTCTTCAACGCCCATTACCTGACCTACGCCGACTGCGCGGTCACCGAATACTGGCGCAGCCTGGCGCTGCCCTACGACGCGACGATGGCCGCGCTGGGCGGCGAGGTCTACCTGAAGAAGGCCGGCGTCGAATACCACGCCAGCGCGCGCCTGGACGACCTGCTGGACGTGGGCATCCGTTGCACGCGCATAGGCGCCAGCTCGATGGTGTTCGACGTTGCCGTGTTCTGCGGCGACCGCCTGCTGGTCTCGATCGAGCTGGTCTACGTGTTTGCCGACCCGGCCACGCAGACCAAGCGCGACGTGCCGGCGGCGCTGCGCGCCATCATCGAGCACTTCGAGGCCGGCGGCGAGATGGCCGAGGTGCATGTGGGCGACTGGCAGGCGCTGGGGCGCGACGCCACCGCGTTGCGCATGGCGGTGTTCGTCGACGAGCAGGGCATTGCGCCCGAGATCGAGCTGGACGACGAAGATCCGGTCGCGGTGCACGCGGTGGCCTACAACCGCCTGGGCCACGCCGTGGCAACGGGCCGCCTGTTGGCGACGCAGGACGGCGCAGCGCGCATCGGTCGCATGGCGGTCGACCGCGGCGTGCGTGGCCAGCGCTGGGGCGCGCAGCTGCTGGATGCACTGGTGCAGGCCGCGCGTGAGCGCGGCGACCAGGAGGTACAGCTGCACGCGCAGTGCAGCGCCGAGCCGTTCTACCGCCGCGCCGGCTTTGCCGCCGAGGGTGCGGTGTTCGAGGAGGCAGGCATTCCCCACGTGCTGATGCGCCTGCCGCTGCAGGAGTGAGAGAAGCCCCGGTAGCGCGTTGAAGCGCGTTGAGCCAAAGAGCAGAGATGACCATCACGTGGCTGGCGCCCGCCTCGGAGTTCGAGTGGCGCGCCAGGCACATTCAGGAGAGTCCAATGATTGTTGAAATTGCAGATTTCAAGGTGGAGCCGGCCAGGCACGAGGAATTTGGCCAGACTCTGAAGAAGGCGGCCGACGCGGTGCTGTCGAAGGCCACGGGCTACCTTGGCCACAGCATTCTGTCGTGCATAGAGACCCAAGGCCGATACATTCTGACGGTGCACTGGGAAAGCCTCGACGCCCACACCATCGGTTTTCGCCAGTCTCCGGCGTTTGCGGAGTGGAGAGCCATCATCGGCCCGTACTTCGCCGAGCCGCCTCACGTCGAGCACTTCTCCATCGTGGAGAGCAAGAACCCCAGGTAGGGCCGCTTTGCGGGGCCCCCGCACTCGCCACTCATTCGTGGGTGGCGAGTGACTTGATGCGCAGCGGCTCACCCCTGCAGCGACACCACCACCGGCGCGTGGTCGCTGGGCTGGGGATTTTTGCGCGGTGCGCGGTCGATGGTGCAGGCCGTCACCTGGGCGTGCAGCGCGTCGCTGACCAGGATGTGGTCGATGCGCAGGCCGCGGTTTTTCTGGAAGCCCAGCTGCCGATAGTCCCACCATGAAAAGCTTTTCTCGGGCTGCTCGAACAGGCGGTAGGCGTCGTGCAGGCCCAGCGCCAGCAACTGCTGGAAATGTGTGCGCTCCTGCACCGTATGGTGGATGGTGTCCTTCAGGCCCACCGGGTCCCAGGAGTCGCGGTCCTCGGGCGTGACGTTGAAGTCGCCCATCAGCACCAGGCACGGGTGCTGGCGCAGCTGCTCTTTTATCCAGTCGTGCAGCGCGGCCAGCCAGCGCATCTTGTAGGCAAATTTCTCGCTGCCCGGCTCCTGGCCGTTCACGAAATAGGCGTTGACCAGGCGCAGCGGCCCCTGGGGCGTGTCCAGCGTGGCGCTGATCACGCGCGCCTGCTCGTCGTCGAGCTCCGGCAGGTTGCGCACCACGTCGGCGGCCGGCGCACGCGTGATCAGCGCCACGCCGTTGTAGGTCTTCTGGCCAAAGCAGCTGCTGTGGTAGCCCGCTTCGCTGAACGCCTCGTGCGGGAATTTGTCGTCGGTGAGCTTGAGCTCCTGCAGACCCAGCGCGTCGACCGGGTTGTCCTGCAGCCAGGCGAGAACCTGGGGCAGGCGTACTTTGAGCGAGTTGATGTTCCAGGTGGCGAGTTTCATTGCGTCGTGCGGTTTGTGAATCAAGAAGGGAGCGGCCCGGGCAAGGCCTGGGCGCTCTGTGAGCGATGGGGTTGGGCAGGCGGCACAGGCCCGCTACGGCTCCCCATGTGTCGTGGAGTGCCGTGGAGTATGCAGCCTTGGCCCGTGTCCGGGGCTGGGCGGGGTGGCCCGCCGTTGGGCGTGTCCAGCGCTTCACGCAAACTTTGCAAAAAGTTCATGCTGACGTTACCGGGTCAGGTCACTCTTCACATTCCATTACTCGTTCCCGGCGTCTGGGGACTTTTTTGTGCCTGATTCATGACCAACGCTGCCCAACTTCTCCAGCATCCGCCGCGGCGCGCACGCCGCATGGTGATCTCCGTTGCAGCGCTGCTGGCCGTGGTCGCCGCGGGCGGCTGGGCGTGGAAGCATTGGAGCGATGCGCGGTCACGGGGGCCGGACTATGTCTTTGCGACCGCGCAACACACCGATTTCGAGGATCTGGTCAGCGCCACCGGCCTGCTGCAGCCGCGCGATTATGTGGACGTGGGGGCGCAGGTGTCCGGCCAGCTGAAGAAGCTGCACGTCGAGGTGGGCAGCGAGGTGACCGAAGGCCAGCTGCTGGCGGAAATCGACGCCGAGCAGTCGCAGGCGCGCGTTGATGCCAGCCGCGCCAGCCTGCGGGCCCAGCGCGCCCAGCTGGCCCAGAGCCGGATCAACCTGGACAAGGCCGAGCGCGACCTGCAGCGCCTGCGCAGGCTGTGGAAGGAGGACGCGACCACCGAGGAGCTGGTGCAGAACGCCGAAACCACGGTGGCCGCCACGCGGGCGCAGATCAATACGCAGAAGGCGCAGATCGAGCAATTGCAGGCCACCATGCGGGTGGAGGAGTCCAACCTCAAATACACCCGGATCTACGCGCCCATTGCGGGCACGGTGGTCAGCATCACGGCCAAGCAGGGGCAGACGCTCAACACCAACCAGGCCGCGCCCATCATCCTGCGCGTGGCCGACCTGTCGACGATGACGGTGCAGACCCAGGTGTCCGAGGCTGACGTCAGCCGGCTGCGGCCCGGAATGCAGGCCTATTTCACGACGCTGGGCAGCCAGGGGCGGCGCTGGTACGGCACGCTGCGCAAGATAGAGCCGACGCCGACCGTCACCAACAACGTGGTGCTCTACAACGCGCTGTTCGACGTGGAAAACCCGGGCCAGCGGCTGATGTCGCAGATGACCGCGCAGGTGTTCTTCATCGTCGCCCAGGCGCGCGATGCGCTGGTGGTGCCGATGGCGGCGGTGAGCCTGCAGCGCCCGGGCCCGCAGCGCGGCGATGGCCGGCCGGCCGAAGCACAAGGGCAGGGCGCGCCGCGTGGCCAGGCGCAGGGCGAAGCACGGGGTGAAGCACGCGGTGAACGGGCAGGGGCGCCGCGCGGCGAGGCGCGCCAGCGCGGCATGCGTGGCCCGAACGGGGGCGGCGCCCAGCAGGCGGCCGACCAGCCCCGCCCGGCCACGGTCAAGGTCGCGCTCGATGCGGGCGGCGTTGCCGAGCGCGAGGTCACGGTGGGCGTGAGCAACCGCGTGCAGGCGCAAATCCTCTCGGGCCTGCAGGAGGGCGAGCGCGTCGTCGTCGGCACCAAGCAGGCCGAGGCCGCGCCGCGGCGCACGTCCGCGCAGCAGGGGCCAGGGCTGGGCGGCATGGGCGGCATGCCGCCGGGCGGAGGCCGCCGATGAGCCCGGTGCCGGGCGCCACGCCGCTGATCGAGCTGCAGGGCGTCACCAAGACCTATGGCGAGGGTGAGCTGGCCGTGCAGGTGCTGCACGGCATCGACCTGGCCATCTACCCCGGCGAGCTGGTGGCCATCATGGGCGCGTCCGGCTCGGGCAAGTCGACGCTGATGAACATCCTGGGCTGCCTGGACCGGCCCACCACCGGCAGCTACCGCTTCATGGGGCGCGACGTGTCGGCCCTGGGCAGCGACGAGCTGGCGGCGCTGCGGCGCGAGGACTTCGGCTTCGTGTTCCAGAGCTACCACCTGATCGCCACCGGCACCGCGGCCGACAACGTCGAGGTGCCCGCCATCTACGCCGGCATGCCGCCGGCCGAGCGCCACGCGCGGGCGCTGGAGCTGCTGGAATCGCTCGGCCTGGGCGAGCGCACCCACCACCGGCCCAACCAGCTCTCGGGCGGGCAGCAGCAGCGCGTGTCGATTGCCCGCGCGCTGATGAATGGCGGCAACGTCATCCTGGCCGACGAGCCGACGGGCGCGCTCGACAGCAAGAGCGGCGCAGACGTGATGCGCCTGCTCGAAGAGCTGTCGGCGCGCGGCCACACGGTCATCCTCATCACCCACGCGCCCGAGGTGGCGCGCCACGCGCGGCGCATCATCGAGATCAGCGACGGGCGCATCGTCTCCGACCCCGGCCCCAAGCCGCCCGATGCGCCGGCCATCGTTGCCCGGCCCGTGGCGGGGCGGGGCGAGCGCGCGCTGGCCGACGTGCTGGAGGCCACCCGGACCGCGCTGCGCGCGCTGCGCGCCAACATGTTCCGCTCCGTCCTGACGCTGCTGGGCATCGTGATCGGCGTGGCCTCGGTCATCGCGATGCTGGCCATCGGCGACGGTGCCAAGCAGGCGGTGATCGACCGCATCGGCGCCATGGGCTCCAACCTGCTGCTGGTGCGCCCCGGCGCGCCCAACCAGCGCGGCTTCAGCAGTACCGCCACGCTGGTGCTGTCCGACGTGCAGGCCATCGACAAGGAGGTGGCCAACGTGCTCGCCGCCATTCCCGAGCAGAACAGCACGGTGACGCTGCGCCACGGCGGCGCCGATTATTCGAGCAGCGCCACCGGCACCTCGGCCAAGTTTCCGCTGGCGCGCCAGTGGCCGGTGGCGCGCGGCAGCTTCTTCAGCGAGGACGACGAGGCCAGCTACGCCACCGTGGCCGTGCTCGGCCAGACCGTGGCCAATGCGCTGTTCCCGGACGGCCAGGAGCCGGTGGGGCAGTTCGTGCTGGTCAACAACCTGATCTTCCAGGTCGTCGGCGTGATGTCGGCGCGCGGCGCCTCGCCCATGGGCCAGGACCAGGACGACGTGGTTCTCGTGCCCTATGCGACCAGCCAGCTGCGCCTGTCGGGCCAGCGCTTTCTGCGCAACGTCACGGTAGCGGTGCAGGACACCGCGCGCATCGACGAGACGCAGCAGGCCGTCGAGTCGCTGCTGGCCGAGCGCCACGGTACGGTGGATTTTCAGATCCGCAACATGGCCTCGATCATCGAGACGGCGACCGAGACGCAGAACACCATGACGATCCTGCTGGGCTCGATCGCCGCGATCTCGCTGCTCGTGGGCGGCATCGGCGTGATGAACATCATGCTGGTGAGCGTGACCGAGCGCACGCGCGAGATTGGCATCCGCATGGCCACCGGCGCGCGCATGCACAACATCCTGCAGCAGTTCCTGATCGAGGCGCTGGTCGTCTCGGCGCTCGGCGGCCTCGTCGGCGTGGCCGGCGGCATGGGCGTGGCGGCGGTGATCGGCGCACTGGGCACGCCGGTGCAGTTCTCGGTGCTGCCGGTGCTGCTGGCCTTTGGCTGCGCCTTTGCCACCGGCCTGGTGTTCGGCTACCTCCCCGCCAAGAAGGCTGCCGGGCTCGACCCCGTGGTGGCGCTGGCTTCGGAATGAGAAACGGGTTTTCCATGCGTCCCATTGGTTTTGTCCTCTCTCCCCTGTGCCTGGTGCTGGCTGCGCTGGGTGGCTGCGCCGTGCAGGAGCCGCGCACCAGCGTGGCCATCGCGCTTCCGGGCGCGTGGAGCACCGCGGCTGCATCTCCCGCGCAGGCCGCCACCGGCAGCGATGAAGTCGTGCCTGCGCAGTGGTGGGCGGGCTTTGGCTCCAAGCAGCTGCCCGCGCTGGTGCGGCAGGCCCTGGCCGGCAGCACCGACGTGCTCACGGCCGCGCAGCGCGTGCGCCAGGCCGACATCGCGCTGCAGCTCGCCGGCGCGTCGCGCCTGCCCGGCGTGTCGGCGTCGGCCGGCAGCTCGGCCAGCCGCAGCGAGGGCTCGAGCATGCGCAAGAGCAGCAGCGTGTCGCTGAACGTGAGCTACGAGGTCGACCTGTGGGGCCGTCTGGACGCCGACGCGCAAAGCGCGCAGGCGGCGCTGGACGCCACGCGCTTCGACCTGGAGACGATCCGCATCACGGTTGCGGCGTCGGTGGCCAGCACCTATTTCCAGCGGCTGGCGTTGCGCGAGCGGCTGGACATCGCGCGCCAGAACCTGGCGACCGCCGAGCGCGTGCTGGGCATCGTCCGGGCCCGCGCACGCAACGGCGTGGCCACGCCGCTGGAGGTCTCGCAGCAGACCACCACCGTACTGCAGCAGCGCACCGCGCTGGCGCCGCTGGAGTTCCAGGAGCGGCAGACGGCCTCCGCGCTGGCGCTGCTGCTGGGGCGCCAGCCCATCGGCTTCGACGCGGGCGCGCAGGAGGCGCTGGCCCAGCTCACCCACCCGGCCATCGGGGCAGGACTGCCGTCGGCGCTGCTGGCGCGGCGCCCGGATCTGCGCTCGGCCGAGGCGCGGCTGGCGGCCGCCGACGCCAACGTCGCGGCCGCGCGCGCCGCGCTGCTGCCCAGCTTCTCGCTGTCGGCCGGCGGCGGCATCAGCAGCGCGGCGCTGGTCAGCCTGGCAGGCGGCACCGGCAGCGCGTCGCTTGCAGCTTCGCTGGCCCAGACGCTGTTCGACGGTGGACGCAGGCAGTTGCAGGTGGAGTCGGCGCGCTCGCAGCGCGAGGTGCTGATCCAGGCCTATTCCAGCGCGGTGCACGGCGCGCTCAAGGAGGCCGACGACGCGCTGGCCGCCAATGTGACCAGCCGCCGCCAGGAGCAGACGCAGAAGGAAGTGGTCGCCCACGCACGGCGCTCGCTGGCGCTGGCCGAGCTGCGCTACCGCGAAGGCGCCGACACACTGCTGACGGTGCTGGACGCCCAGCGCACGCTGTTCAGCGCCCAGGACACGCTGGTGCAGCAGCAGCTGGCACGGCTGACCTCGACCGTGGACGTCTACCGCGCGCTGGGCGGCGGCTGGCAGCCGGATGACGATCCCGCGGGCTGACGCGTCCTGGAGCAGTAGCGGCACGGCGTTGCAAAACTCGGCACAGCCCGAGCCTTGCGTCCCTGCATTGCGTTTTGTGCCTTGATCAGAGGTTTGGGCTCGCTTTTCGCGCGCGGGTGAAAAGTCCTCGGCCTCCGGATTTTCCTTGCACCTGGAACTTTACATTGACTTCACAGAAAGTAATCTGAATCATAAATAGAATGGGAATCACTATCATTTGTAAAAGTGTTTTCCACACGGGCGGCCACGGATTTTCGTGGCCGCAGCCACATTCCGGGCGCCGTTGAAACAGTCTCTTGCGCGTGTGCACCCCTGCGGCAAAAGGGTGTGCAGAGTGTGTGCATGGATTCGCTTCTGCCTGTCGATCCGTTTATTTGTTCAGGAGAAGGAAATCACAGTGTCCAGACACTCGAAGCGCAGGGCAGCGCTGCGCCGAAGCGCCCTGGCGTCCAACGCGGGCGCTCTACGTACAACGAACCGGGCCGCGGCTTCTACGTGAGCGACAACGCGGCGTTCTGATCCATTTCCCTTCCACTTCATCACAACCACCAACATGAAATCCATGGCAACCTTCTCCCGCACCCGCCTGGCCATCGCGGTCGTCGCCATTGCCGCGGCGTCCGTGGCATGCACCACCGCGCCGCGCTTCGGCCAGCCCGACGCGGACTTCCAGGGCCGCATCAGCACCCAGCCGGGCGTGATCCTGCCGGGCAGCCAGGTCAAGGTGCAGGGCAGCAACTTCAAGCCCGGCCAGAAGGCGCAGCTCTTCTATGAGGGCGGCGCGCTCACCGGCGCCGTGACCGCGGATGCCGAAGGCAAGTTCAGCACCGAGACGACCATCCCCCAGGCCGCCACGCCGGGCCGCCACGCGGTGCTGGTCAGCGCGACCGAGCCCTCGGCCAGCGCGGTTCACACGCTCAAGGTCTCGCCCGACCTGCCGCTGTCGGGCGCGGATCGGTTCGCCGTCCAGGCGAGGAAGACCGTCACGGGCGTCTACCAGTCGGCCTACAGCGCCAAGAACAAGGCGCTGTTCGTGACCTCTGCCATCGGCCGCCCGCCGGTCAAGGAGTCGGAGCTGGCCAAGCTTGACCCTGATTCCCTGGACGTGGTGGCCAAGGTCACGCCCGGCCAGGCGCCCGGGCGCAAGGACGCCCAGGGCAAGGCGCAGGACGGCGGCGTCTTCGCGGTCTACGGCGTGGGCGTGGACGACGCCAACGGCAATGTCTGGGTGAGCAACACGCGCCAGAACACGGTGGCGGTCTACCGCCAGTCCGACCTGAAGCTGGTCAAGCAGTTCGAGCCAGGCGCCATTGGCCATTCGCGCGACGTGATGGTGGACGAGAAGAACGGCAAGGTCTTCGTCAACGGGGCGATGTCCGACAAGGTGGCCGTGTTCGACGCCAGGACGCTGCAACTGGCCGCCACGCTTGAACTCAAGGGCCCGGCGCCGCAGCGCGCGGCCGGCGGCTTCCCGGGGCGCAATGCCGGACCCGTGCCGTTCGCCACCATGGCCATGTCGTTCGACAAGGCCTCGGGCAAGCTGTTCGTCGTGGGCTCCAGTGGCGAGGTGGCGGTGATCGACGCGGCCACCAACGCCGTCGAGAAGACCTACGCCGTCAAGGGCGTCAACGGCGCCATCGCCATCGCCTACGACGGTGGCACGCGGCGCGTCTTCGTCGGCGCCCAGGGCACGGACAACGTGGTCGTGGCCAATGCCGACAACGGCGAGGTCATCAAGGACGTGAAGGTCGGCGCGGGCACGCTGGGCCTGGTGTTCGACCCGGTGCGCAAGCTGGTCTACGCAGCCAACCGCGGCGCCGGCACCGTCACCGTGCTCGACACCGACGGCACCATCGTCGCCAACCTGGAAGGCGGCCCGCTGCCCAACCACCTGAGCCTTGCGCCCAATGGCGTGGTCTACGCCCTGAACAAGGGCAAGGCCGAAGATGTGGCCAGCAACAACATCCACCGCATCCAGCCCAGGTAAGCGGGCAGGGTGAAAAACACCCGCGTGGCGATGGCCGCGCGGGTGTTTTTTTAGGTTCAACGCCCAGCCTGGGCGCACGCCCTCAAACCTCGCTCCACATGCGCAGCAGGTTGTGGTAGTGGTTGCTCAGCGACAGCGTCTCCGGCCCGTCGCCCATCTTGGCGCGCAGGCTCTGGATGGCCTGGTCCAGCTCGTACAGCTGGCTGCGCTGCTCTTCGTTGCGGATCATCGATTGCAGCCACAGCACCGCGCACACGCGCGCGCCGGCGGTCACCGGGCGCACTTGGTGCAGGCTGCTGGACGGGTACAGGATCAGGTCGCCGGCGGGCAACCTGACCTCGTGCGTGCCGTAGGTGTCCATCACCTCCAGCTCGCCGCCCTCGTAGCTGCCCGGCTCGCACAGGAACAGCGTGCTCGACAGGTCGGTGCGCAGCCAGCCGTCGGGCTCGTGGCGCACGGCGCCGTCCACGTGCAGGCCATAGGTTTCGCCGCCCTCGTAGCGGTTGAACATGGGCGGCGCGATGCGCAGCGGCAGCGCCGCGGCAAAGAACGCGGCATGGCTCTTGAGCGCCTGCAGCACCAGCTGGCGGGCTTGCAGGGCGGCGTCCGAGTCGGCCCGCAGCTGGTGGTTGCGCTTGACGCGCGCGCCCTGGTCGCCCACGCTGGTGCGCCCATCCACCCAGGGACCGGCGTCGATAGTGCGGCGTATCGCTTGCACCTGCTCGGTGTTCAGCACGCCTGGGATGTGCAGCATCATCGTGGGGCCGATCCTGTGTCAGAACTTGAAGTTGGCCGTCAGGCGCGCAGAACGCGCGATGCCGGGAAAGTAGCGGTAGCCGCTCTTGTTGATGGCCGCCACGTAGTCTTTGTCGAACAGGTTGTAGATGTTCAGCTGCAGATCCACGTTCTTGTTCACGCGATAGCTGGCCACTGCGTCGAACACCCAGTACGACTCGGTGAAGTTGGGCGTTCCGACGGCGCCGTCGGTGCCGCGCTTGAGACCGCCCGAATAGCGCGCGCCACCGCCGATGGTCAGGCCCGGAATGGGCTGGTACGTGGTCCACAGCGAAGCAGCGTTCCTGGGCGTGTAGGTCAGGCCGTCCGAATCGTCCGCCGCCAGGTTCGCGCCCTTGGCCACCCTGGTGTTCTGGATGGTGTAGCCCGCCATCACGCCCCAGTTGGGGGTGATCTGGCCGGTCATGCCCAGCTCCAGGCCGCGCACGGTCTTCTTGCCGGTCTGGTCGACGGTGCCGTCGGGGTTGGAGACGATTTCATTCGTCACCTCGGTGCGAAACAGCGCGCCCGAGACCAGCACCCGCTTGTCCAGCAGTTCCCACTTGGTGCCAGCTTCCAGGGTCTTGGCCTTTTGCGGGCTCATGTCGGGGTTGTTGGCGTTGTTGGCCGCGGCGGACAGCGTGAAGTTGCTGCCCCCCGGCGGTTGCTGAGAGATAGCGTAGTTGGCATAGATGCTGCCGTTGGGCGCGGGCTTGTAGAGCAGGCCGAGCTTGTAGCTCAGGATGGTGTCGGACGCCTCCAGCCCGCTGGCGCTGGGCAGCACGGTGCCGGTGGGGTTGCTGCCGCAGGCCGGGCCGCGGCCGCCGCAGACGGCCAGGGCGTCGTACTTGGTCTTGTAGTGGTCGGCGCGCAGCCCCGCGTTGACCTGCCACTGCTCGCTGAGCTTGAGTGTGTCGAAGGCGTACAGCGCAATGGTGCTGGTCGTGCCCTTGCTGTCGGCGCCGTTGTGTGCGTAGGCGGGCAGCGCAACGCTGGAATCCTGGTTGTACACGCCAACGGTGGGCACGGTGCCCGTGGTGGCCATGCCGCGGTTGGTCTGCTCCTCGCGGGTCAGCTCCAGGCCGGTGCTGAGGTCGTGCCTGATGGAGCCGGTGGTGAAGCTGGTGGTCAGGTTGGTCTGGTTGGTCAGGATGCGGTTGACCTGGTCCTTGGTGTTGACCAGGCGGGCAATCGTCCAGGTCGAGGGATCGGCCGGGTCGGGCGTCAGCAGTGCGTTGGTGCCCAGCGTTCCGGTGGCCGAATAGCCCTGGCCCATGATGGCGGTCAGCAGGTAGTCCTGCTTGGTCTGGCCCCAGCGCGTGGTGTTGCGCAGCCGGGTGGCGGACGAGATGTCGTGCTCGACGCGCACCGTGACCATGTCGGCGGTCACGTCGTCGTGGTCGGAGCTGGTGCCGTAGAAATTCTTGGAATTGACGCGCTCCGCCGTGTCCAGAAAGCCGCGCCGGCCCGCGTAGCCCGGGTTGTCCGGCGACGAGTAGCCGGGCATGCCGATGGTGAATACGCCGCCGTCGGGCACGTTGCTCTGCTTGACGTGCAGCAGGTCGAGGTAAACGCGCGTGGCGGTGTTCAGGCCGAAGGCGAAGGAGGGCGCCAGGCCCCAGCGGTCGTTCTTGATGCCGTCGCGGCCGGCAACGCCCGCGTCCTGCACCATGGCGTTGAGGCGAAACGCGGCGCCGCCCATGCCGGCGAGGCTCTTGTTCCAGTCAATCGTGCTGCGCTTGTAGCTGCCGCTGCCCAGGCCCAGCGAGCCGGAGAAGCTGTCCACCAGGTTGGGCTGTTTGGTCACCATGTTGATGGAGCCGGAGGGGGCGCTGCGGCCGTAGTCGGTGCCGGCCGGGCCCTTGGTGACCTCGACCTGCTCGGTGTTGAACACGTCGCGCGAGATGGAGCCCAGGTCGCGCACGCCGTCCGCAAAAATGCTGCTGGAGGTGTCGAAGCCGCGCATGTAGACCGCGTCGCCCGTGGCGGTGTTGCCGTTCTCGCCACCGTAGAACGTGCCGACGCCCGGCACGTTGCGCAGCGCCTCGGTCAGCGTGGTCGCTCCCTGCTCCTTGAGCACGCCTTCCTTGATGACCGAGATGGTCTGCGTGGTGTCCACCAGCGGCTGGGTGAATTTGGGCGAGGACAGTTGCGCTGGCTCATATCCGGTCTCTGACGCCGCCTGAACCTTGACCTCCGGAAACGTGCGCCCGCCTGCGCCCGCCTGCTGTGCCTGTACCGGCGCGGCCAGCGCAAGGCCGGCGAGCAGGCCTATGGTCGTGCTGCCGGAAATTGCGGCGGCGTGCTTGCGCCCCGTGATGTAAGCCATGGTGAACTCCTCCAAGAAAAAAATGAAACCCAGCAAGCCCTTGCCATATGGGCATGGCAAGCGGCTTGTGAAGCGCTGGAAACCTGCCGGCACCGGACGGGCGCGGATGATTTGGATCGCGGCCCAATACCAACAAGAAGCGTAATGATAATGATTTGTATCAACGTTTGTGTGATTCGCGAAAAGTTTCGTGCCTGATATGTAAATTTTTGAGACCAATCCGGTGTCCGGCGCCGCTTGGCCGGAGCCGGTTTTCGCTCTGGCAGGGCATGGCGGTAGCCCCCGTACGGCCTCCGTCCTGCCTCCGTGCGACTTCCGTGCCGCCTCCGTCCCGCGGTTGCCGTCCTGTGGCAGGTGCCGCGGCAGATGGGTGTTTTGCCGGGCGCGAGTGCACCGCCAAGCCCGGCCACGGCATGGGTGGTGGCGTGACTCGGTCGGCAGGATGTGGATGCCGCGCAGGCCCTACCCGGGCCGCGCAAGACATGCGGGGGCGCAGATGCCCGCAGCACAGGGGTTGCGTATACGGGGCTTCAGCGTGCCAGGCGGCCTTGTCCTGGCGGGTGGTGGCGTGCTGCCTGGGTGTTATTCCATTCCTCGATTACTTTGTCGGCTTCGCTTGTCGTGCTACAGCACTGTCTGCGCTT
>PGEI01000007.1 GCA_002894305.1 Comamonadaceae bacterium CD01 | reverse complement strand
GTCTGCGCTTCACCTTCGCGTACTCGATCGATATAGAAATGGAATGAGTGTTTCGTTCATCGCACCGGCAGAAACTGCAGCAGCGTGCCGCCCGCCAGCCCCTGCACGGTGCTGATCGCCGCGCGGCGGTATTTCTCGGCACCCACCTGCGCCAGCAAGTCCAGGCGGGCGATGACCTTGCCGAACTCGCGCTCGAAGCTCAGGTTACGCACGTCGGGGCCAAAAGCGTCGGCCAGCAGCAGCGGCCGGCCTTCGGCGCCCCGCCGCTGCGCCAGCAGCCACACCGCAATCTCCACGTTGCGCGCCGCGTTGTACAGGTGCTGGGCGTCCAGACTGTCGGTCAGGTAGAACGAGGTCTTGCCGCCGTGCGCCGTGACGATCATGTCGGCCGTCGCGTGGATGAAGGCGGCCACGCGGTCGCCGGCAAAGTCCGGCGACAGAGCCAGCGCCAGTGCGGCCACGTCGCGCCGGCCCTCCAGGGGCGCCCAGGGCTGCTGCTGCGCGATGGCGCGGCGCACCCCGGCCATGGCCTGCGCTCGGTTGGTATGGCCGGCGCTGCGCCACTGCCGAGGGTTGCGCTGGTAGAGCTTGTCCATCAGCCGGTACAGGCTGTCCAGGTTGGCCTGCATCGCCAGCGTGGCCATGCGGTTGACGTCCGATTGCAGCCATTCCTGGCCGCTGGCATCGGGGCCGCGCACCGCGCCATGGGGCGCCGGCGCGTGCGACGCGCAGCCGGCCAGCAGCGCGCCCGCCAGGCAGGCCGCGGCTGCCAGTGCGCGGGAAGAAGGCATGGGTTTGAATTTCACTATCGGCAATATGAAATCAATCAATTTTTAACTTCGATCACTGTTGCCTATCATGACGGACACCGACACTTCGGTATTCCATTTTCTTCCCCAGACAGGAATTGCCATGACCGATAACACCACGCCCCGCTGCCCCGTCACCCATCTGACGACCGACTTTGGCGCTCCGGTGCCCAGCAACCGCGACAGCCTGACGGCCGGTTCGCGCGGTCCGCTCCTGGCGCAAGACGTGTGGCTCAACGAAAAACTGGCCAACTTCGTGCGCGAGGTGATCCCGGAGCGGCGTATGCACGCCAAGGGTTCGGGCGCCTTCGGCACTTTCACGGTGACGAAGGACATCACCAAATACACCCGCGCAAAAATCTTCAGCGAAGTGGGCAAGCAGACCGAGATGTTCGCCCGCTTCACCACCGTGGCCGGCGAGCGCGGCGCGGCCGATGCCGAGCGCGACATCCGCGGCTTTGCCCTCAAGTTCTATACCGAGGAGGGCAACTGGGACATGGTGGGCAACAACACGCCGGTGTTCTTCATCCGCGATCCGCGCCAGTTCCCCGACCTGAACAAGGCGGTCAAGCGCGACCCGCGCACCAATATGCGGTCGGCCACCAACAACTGGGACTACTGGACGCTGCTGCCCGAAGCGCTGCACCAGATCACCATCGTGATGAGCGACCGCGGCATTCCCGCCAGCTACCGCCACATGCACGGCTTTGGCTCGCACACTTACAGCTTCTGGAACGCCGCGGGCGAGCGTTTCTGGGTCAAGTTCCATTTCAAGACCCAGCAGGGCATCCAGAACCTGAGCGATGCCGAGGCCGAGACCCTCGTCGGCAAGGATAGGGAAAGCCACCAGCGCGACCTGTACCAGGCCATCGAGCGCGGCGACTTCCCCAAGTGGACGATGTACGTGCAGGTCATGCCCGAGCAGGACGCCGAGAAGGTGGCCTACCACCCGTTCGACCTGACCAAGGTCTGGCCGCATGGCGACTACCCGCTGATCGAAGTCGGCGAGTTCGAGCTGAACAAGAACCCCGAGAACTTCTTCCTCGACGTGGAGCAGTCGGCCTTCTCGCCCAGCAACCTGGTGCCCGGCATTGGCGTGAGCCCCGACAAGATGCTGCAGGCGCGCCTGTTCAACTACCCCGACGCGCAGCGCTACCGCCTGGGCGCCAACTACCAGCAGATCCCGGTCAACAAGGCCCGCTGCAAGGTAGCAAGCAACCACCGCGACGGCTACGGCCGCGTCGACGCCAACTACGGCGGCGCCCCGCACTACGAGCCCAACAGCTTCGGCCAGTGGCAGGGCCAGCCCGAGTTTGCCGAGCCGCCTTTGAAGATCAATGGCGACGCGAAGCACTGGAGCTTCCACGAAGACGATGCCAACTACTTCGAGCAGCCGAGAAAGCTCTTCCAGCTGATGAGCGACGCGCAGAAGCAGGTGTTGTTCGGCAACACCGGCCGCGCCATGGGCGACGCGCCCGAGTTCGTCAAGTTTCGCCACATCCGCAATTGCCACGCGGCCGACCCGGCCTACGGCGCCGGCGTGGCCAAGGCGCTGGGGCTGGATCTGGCCCGGGCGCTGGCATCCAGGAAGGACGACCCGATGAACGGCAACCCGCTGGTGGCGCTGCCGGTGTAACCACGGCTGTCGACCAACCGCTGCCTGCTGCTGCGCAGGCAGCGCGATGCAAGCCCGCTCGTCGAGCGGGCTTTTGTTTTCAGGACGACGCAGCCAGCGCCTGCGCCGAGGCCGGCAGGCCGAAGATGCGGTCGAATCCCCAGTTGAAGACGTAGGTGTAGAGCAGGAAGAAGACCAGCAGGCCCGCCTCCATCAGCGTGGCCTGCCACAGGCCTACGCCAAACCACCAGGCCATCAGCGGGATCAGCATCAACGCCAGCCCGCCTTCAAAGCCGAGGGCATGCGCCACGCGGCGCGCGACCGAGCGGCCCTTGACGCTCTGGCGCATCTCCCAGCGCTCAAACAAGTGGTTGAAGGTGACGTTCCAGGCCACGGCCAGCGTCGATGCGATGACCGACATCACGCCCGACTCCATGGGCTGCTGCCCGACGGCGATGAACAGCAGGCTGGCGGCCGCGATGGCGATCAGCTCATAGAGCGAGACGAATAGAACGCGGCGCCACGGGCCTTGCAGGCCGCGGTGCGAGACGGAGGAATCCATGGCGCACAAGTATAGGGAAATCCCGATGCGAGGAACGGATGCCGCTTTTTGCGGGCAGGGTGCAACCGTTAGACGTTCCGCGGTGCAACCTTGTCCGCGTCAGGGCCTATGCATGTGCTGCATGGAGGACAAAGACAGCTGCCTTGGACATTTGCGCGCCGCCGGCCTAAGCTTGCCGCCTTGATTCGTTTCCCATGAGGACAAGCATGTCGTCCCCTTCCAGCACCCATCCCCTGCCTTCCTATCTCGACCCCCAGCATCTCGGCCCCTGGGGCATTTACCTGCAGCAGGTCGACCGTGTCACGCCCTATCTGGGCAATCTGTCGCGCTGGGTCGAGACGCTCAAGCGCCCCAAGCGCGCGCTGATCGTCGACGTGCCGATCGAGCTGGACGACGGCACCATCGCCCACTTCGAGGGCTACCGCGTGCAGCACAACGTCAGCCGCGGCCCGGGCAAGGGAGGCGTGCGCTTTCATCAGGACGTGACGCTGTCCGAGGTCATGGCGCTGTCGGCCTGGATGTCGATCAAGAACGCCGCGGTCAACGTGCCCTATGGCGGCGCCAAGGGCGGCGTGCGGGTCGATCCCAAGAAGCTGTCCAAGGCCGAGCTCGAACGCCTGACGCGCCGCTACACCAGCGAGATCGGCCTGCTGATCGGCCCGACCAAGGACATTCCGGCGCCCGACGTCAACACCAACGCCCAGGTCATGGCCTGGATGATGGACACCTATTCGATGAACGTCGGCGCGACGGCGACCGGCGTCGTGACCGGCAAGCCGGTCGACCTGGGCGGCTCGCTCGGGCGCGTCGAGGCCACGGGCCGCGGCGTGTTCACCGTCGGCTGCGAGGCGGCGCACCGCACCGGCCTGAAGATCGACGGCGCGCGCGTGGCCATCCAGGGCTTTGGCAACGTCGGCGGCACGGCGGGCAAGTTGTTCACCCAGGCCGGCGCCAAGGTCGTGGCGGTGCAGGATCACACCGGCTCGATCCACCGCGCCGGCGGCATCGACGCGCATGCGCTGTCCGAGCACGTGCAGCAGACCGGCGGCGTGGCCGGGTTTGCCGGCGCGGACGTGATGGACAACGACGAGTTCTGGGGCGTCGACTGCGACATCCTGATCCCGGCGGCGCTGGAGGGCCAGCTGACCGAGGCCAACGCCGGCAAGGTCAAGGCCAAGATGGTGATCGAGGGCGCCAACGGCCCGACGACGCCCGAGGCCGACGACATCCTGAACGACAACGGCGTGCTGGTGCTGCCCGACGTGATCTCCAACGCCGGTGGCGTGACGGTGAGCTACTTCGAGTGGGTGCAGGACTTCACCAGCTTCTTCTGGACCGAGGACGAGATCAACGCCCGCCTGGTGCGCATCATGCAAGACGCGTTTTCCGCCGTCTGGCAGGTCGCGCAGGAGAACAAGGTCACGCTGCGCACGGCGACCTTCATCGTCGCGTGCAAGCGCATCCTGCATGCGCGCGAAATGCGCGGGCTGTATCCCTGATTTTTTGAAACGACCACTGCTGGCGCCCTTCGGGGCGCTTTTTTTTGTCGCGCGCCTGCGCAACCCTGGGCCGTTCGGGTTGCGTAGCCGCAGTCCCTGCGGGCGCGCAAAGGGCATTTGCGCTGCGATCGCCGCATCGGCCAGAGAGCTGGCCTCCTTGTATCTACGGCGCCCGGTTGCGGTGGGGAGCGGCGCCCTCGCCGCGATGGGCGCGCCACCGGGTCAGAAGCGGGTCGAGAAGGTCAGCACGACGTTGCGGCCGACGCCGGGCATTTCGTCCACCGATGCGCGGTAGCCCTTGTCCAGCAGGTTGCCCATGTGCAGGACGACGCGGTGGCGCCCGTGCGGGCCAAAGTTGCTGCCAACGGCGAAGTTGAGCGTGCCCCAGCCGGCCAGATGGCGCGAGACCTTGCCCGATTTCTCGATGGCCCGCTCCTTCTTGTCGACGGCCGTGGCCGCATGCACGAACAGGTCGGCCCAGACCTCGGAGTTGGCCAGCGTGTCCTCCCAGCGCAGGCCCAGCCGGCCCGACAGGCGCGGCACGTCGGTCTGGTAGGTGGAGAAGTCGTCGACGGTGATCTGGCGGCGCATCCAGGTGCCGGTGAAATACGGCGTGAACGAGGTGCCGGGCACCAGGTACTCCATCAGCAGCTCGACGCCGTGGCTCTTGGCGCGGTCGGCGTTGACGTAGATGTCGCCGCCGGGGGCGCAGCGCCCGCTGATGCTGCAGGACTCGAAGGTGATGTAGTTCTTGGAGCGGCTGAAGAACAGCGTGCCGTCAAACACCACGCCGCGGTTCTGGTAGCGCAGGCCAAGTTCGTAGTTCTTGGAGCGCTCGGGCAGCAGGTCGGGGTTGCCACTCAGCACGATGCCGCGGCCGGCGCGCGAGTCGGTGAATTGCTCCAGCAGCGACGGCATCACATAGCCTTCGGAATAGCCGGCGCGCACCGTGGAATGTTCTAGCCCCGTCCAGGTCAGGCCCAGCGCCTTGACGAAGCGGCCGTGGCGGCTGCTCTCGCCGGCATTGTGGGTGCTGCTGCTGGTCTGTTCCAGCGTCGATTCGACCCGGTAGTAGCGCAGGCCGCCGATCAGCTTGAAGTCGGGCGTCAGCGACCATTCATCCTGCACGAAGGCGGACGCGGTCTGCATGGTGGCGCGGTCGTAGGCGTTGCTGTTGACACTCAGCGTTCCGGTCGGCACCCCCGGTGACGGCGATTTGATATTGCTGATTTGAATCGTGTTGCTTTTGTTGGTATCAAGGTCGTCGCGCAAAAACTGCGCACCCATCAGCGTGTAGTGGTCGGGGTGGAAGCTGAAATCGAGCTGGCCACTAGCGCCATAGGTCTGCGTGCGATCCACAGAGACCGAATTCATGCCGATATCGGCCGAGGTCAATCCAAGAGTCTGGCCAAAGGGTGGCGGGAAGGGGATGTAGGCACTCCCCCCGGTTCCCTTGATCCTGATGTCGTTGTTGAACTCCCGATCCACGCGCTGCACGAACAGGTCGGCACTGGCCTTGCGCAGCACCGGCCCCAGGTCCTTGCCCTCGTAGTACAGCCCGACCTTGTCCAGGTCGCGCTTGGGCAGGTTGGCGTTGAACTGGGTCAGCTCGGCTTCGTCGATGCTGATCTGCGCCTGCTTGCCGGCGATCGTCGGATTGATGCCGATGTTCTTGAGCGTCACCAGCGCAAACGGATCCTGCCAGCCGTCCGCCTTCAGGTGGTGGTGGTTGGCCTTGAGCGCGACGTAGTGCCTGCCCGCTTCGTCCAGCTTCAGGCCGGCGTGCAGGCTGACGTCCTGGTTCTGGTAGGACGAGTTCTCCAGCCGGCCGCTGGCGCTGTACGGGCTTTTGGCCACCTTGCGGTCACCGTGGTCGTCGCCGCTGACCGACAGGCGGTAGTCCAGCCGGTCGGCCGTGCCCGAGACCGCCGCCCAACCCTCCCAGCCCCTGGTCGCGCTGTGGTAAGCGCCGCCCACTTCGACTTGCACCGGCGTGGCCGCGCCCTTGCGCGTGATGATGTTGACCACGCCGCCAATCGCCTTGGCGCCGTACAGCACCGACGCCGGGCCGCGCACGACCTCGATGCGCTCGATATTGGCAGGGTCGACCAGCAGCGGCGAGCCGAACGAGCTGTGGTCGGTCAGCTCCTGGCCGTCCACGAGGATGACGACGCGGTTGGACTGCTCGCCACGGATGCGGATGCGTTTCATGCCGGCGACGGCCGAGTCGACGACGGACACGCCCGGCACGTCGCGCAGCAGCTCGGCCACGCTGTCGGTGCCGCGCTTTTCGATCTCCTCGCGCCCGACGATGGACACCGACGCGGGGCTGTCGCGCAACGAGGTCTGCGTGCGCGTGCCGGTCACGACGAGGGTGTCGAGCAAGGTGGTGTCGTCCTTGGCCTGGGCCAAGCCGGCCAGTGCCAGCGCCATCAACGCGGCGATCCGTCGGGGTTGCTTGGTGTTCATGAAGGTCTGTCGGGAAACGAAGAAAAGCGGCCGTGCCGCGTGCGGCTGCGCCACGGGCGTCCGCCCGCGCCTGCAGGGGCCGCGAGCGCATGCAAAGCCAACCAGCGATTGTCTCAGCCTTGCCGGTGCGTATCGGCGTTTGTCCCTGGCGCGGGGATTGATTCAAGGTCGCACCAAGAACCTTCTCTTTGAACACGTTCTTACGGGCGGTAGGAGGCCTGGCCCTTGGCTGAAAGGCGGCGATGGCGCATTTTTGATGGCACTCAACCCGCCGCCCGTGCCCCCCTTCACTCAAGCAACGCACACAACAAATCAATATGCGCCTGCCGCGCGTCGTCATCGGGCGCGGTGCCTTCGCCGAACAGTGCCTGCCACAGCACCGTGTGCATGACCGGCGACAGGGCCAGCCAGGGGTGGCGGGCCAGCACGCTGTCGGGCGAGATGCTGGCGGCCAGGTCATCGTGGATGCGTGCGGTCACCTGTTGCGCGCGCATGCGCAGCACGCCTTCGCGCCATTGCTCCAGCCGAGTGGGAACGCGCTGACGCTCGGAGATCAGCAGGCGCAGGATGGCAATGCTCTGCGGCTCCAGCAGCGCGGCGTGCAGGCGGTCGACGATCCATGTGGCCACGGCGCGCGCGCTGGCACCCTGGGCCAGTTGTGGCAGTTCGTCCCAGTTGGTGCGTGTCAGCGCGCGTTCGAGCAGCGCCTCGAAGACCGCGTCCTTGCTGCCGAAGTGCACGTACAGCCCGCCCTTGGACAGGCCGCAGGCGCGCGCGATGTCGTCCATGCGCGTGGCGTTGAAGCCGTGTTGGGAGAACTGCTCCAGCGCGGCGTCGAGGATTTGCGCCACGCGCTCCTCGGGGGGAAGGCGGCGCCGATGCGCCTGCCGTGTGCTGGACTTGTTTTGACTTGAATCCATTTTGGTAGAGATGAAATTTGCGGTATCCATAGGGTTAACACTATACTAATGACCGACCAGTCAGTCATGTATTAGCAAAATCCCGTAATGAAACCGCTGCCTTTGCATTTATCGACCGCGCCGGCGCTGCCGTTTTCCGCAGCGCCGGCAGGTGCTGGCGCCGCCGTGGGCCGGGCCGGTCAGCACGCACGGGGCGGCCGTCTTTTGTGGAGCGCCATGCCGCACATATTGCATACCTTGATCACTCGCCGTAGTCGCCGCCTGGGCGCTGGCGTTGCCGCCTTGCTGCTGGCCGGCTGCGCCTCGATGGCGCCCGAGTACGAGCGCCCCCAGGCGCCGCTGCCGGCGCAGTTCAACGCCGAGCAGGCAGCGGCCACGCCGGTGGCCGAACTGGCCTGGCGCGACTATTTCACGGCGCCCGAGCTGCAAGACCTGATCGAACAGGCGCTGGAGCGCAACCGCGACCTGCGCGCCGCTCTGCTGCGCGTGCAGGAGGCGCGCGCGGCCTGGGGCGTCACGCGCGCCGACCGGGTGCCAACCGTCGGCGCCAGCATGCAGTCCGAGCGCGGGCGCGTGCCGGGCGACCTCAACTTCACCGGCCAGCCGCTGGTCTCCAGCCAGCACCAGCTGGGTGTGGGCTTGAGCAGTTGGGAGCTCGATTTCTGGGGCCGCGTCCGCAGCCTGGACGACGCGGCGGTGCAAAGCTATCTGGCGACGCAGGAGGCGCAGCGCGCCGCCACGCTGGTGCTGGTGGCGCAGGTGGCAGACGGCTACCTGGGCCTGCGCGAGATCGACCAGCGCGTGCGCCTGGCCGAGCAGGCGCTGGCCACGCGTGCCGAGTCGCGCCGGGTGTTCCAGCGTCGGCTGCAGGTGGGATCGGCCTCGGAGCTGGAGCTGGTGCAGGCCGACCTGTTGTGGCAGCAGGCGCAGGCGCTGCTGTCGCAGCTCGCGCTGCAGCGCAGCACGCAGCTGCACGCGCTGGGCGTGCTGGTGGGCGATCCGGGCCTGAGTCTGCCGCCCAGCGAGCAGCCGCTGGCCGCGCTGGCGGGCCTGCCGCCGCTGGCGCCCGGCCTGCCGTCGCAGCTGCTGGAGAACCGCCCCGACATTCGCGCCGCGGAGCACGCGCTGCAGGCGGCCAACGCGCAGATCGGCGCGGCGCGCGCCATGTTCTTTCCGCGCATTGCGCTGACCACGTTCGCCGGCACCGCCAGCGCCGAGCTGGACGGCCTGTTCGCCTCGGGCAGCCGCGCCTGGAGTTTTGTGCCCAGCGTCTCGCTGCCGATCTTCGACGGCGGGCGCAGGCAGGCCAACCTGGAGCTGAGCGAGGTGCGCCGCGACCAGGCACTCAACAGCTACCAGCAGGCGATCGAGGCGGCTTTCCGCGACGTGGCCGACGCGCTGGCGGCGCGCCAGCGGCTCGATGAGCAACTGCAGACACTGCGCGGCATCGAGACCACGCTGGCGCGGCGCACGCAGCTGGCCAAGCGGCGCTTTGACGCGGGCGCGGCGCGCTACTTCGAGGTGCTGGACGCAGAGCGCGACCTGTTGAACGCGCAGCAGGACGTGGTGCGCGCAGAGCACGCGCTGCTGAGCGCGCAGCTGTCGCTGTACACCGCGCTGGGCGGAGGCTCGGGCGCACTGGAGCCCATGACGCCGCAGGCCGCCACCGACCAACCCCAGACGCCGCAGGCGCGATGAATTTGCAGATCAGGCAAGGAATACCAGGATGAATACCAAACTCAAGCAGGGACTGGGCGCAGTGGCTTTGCTGGTCGTGGCCGCAGGGGCCTGGCTGGCGTGGAGCGCCAGCCAGGACAGCGGGTCGGGGCCGGGCTTTGTGCAGGGCAACGGCCGCATCGAGGCGACCGAGATCGACGTGGCCACCAAGCTGGCCGGGCGCCTGTTAGAGGTGCTGGTGCCCGAGGGCGCCTTCGTCGGCGCCGGCGAGGTGCTGGCGCGCATGGACGTGGCGTCGCTGCAGGCGGCGCGTGCCGAGGCGCTGGCGCGCCATGCGCAGGCCGAGCATGGCGTGGCCACGGCGCGCGCCCAGGTGGCGCTGCGCCAGAGCGATCTGCGCGCCGCCGACGCCCAGGTGGCGCTGCGCAATAGCGAGCTGGACGCCGCGCAGCGCCGCCTGGCGCGCTCGCAGGATCTGGTGCGCGACGGCGCCGCGTCGCAGCAGGAGCTGGACGATGACAGCGCCCGCGTGCGCAGCGCCCGGGCGGCGGTGACGGCGGCCAAGGCGCAGGTGGATGCGGCGCGCGCCGCGGTCGACGCCAGCCGCACCCAGGTGACTGGCGCCCAGTCGCAGGTCGCTGCCGCGCAGGCCAGCATCGCGCGCATCGACGCCGATATCGACGACGCGCAGCTGACCGCGCCGCGCGACGGCCGCGTGCAGTTTCGCGTGGCGCAGCCCGGCGAGGTGCTGGGCGCGGGCGGGCGCGTGCTCAACCTGGTCGACCTGTCGGACGTGTACATGAGCTTCTTTCTGCCCGAGGCGATTGCCGGCCGCGTGGCGATGGGCAGCGAGGCGCGCATCGTGCTCGACGCCGCGCCCGACCTGGTGATTCCGGCGACGATCAGCTTTGTCTCGGCCACCGCGCAGTTCACGCCCAAGACGGTGGAGACGGCCAGCGAGCGCGAGAAGCTGATGTTCCGCGTGCGCGCGCAGATCGCGCCCGAGCTGCTGCAAAAACACCTGCAGCAGGTCAAGACCGGGCTGCCGGGCGTGGCCTGGGTCAAGCTCGACCCGGCCGCGCAGTGGCCCGAGAACCTGACCGCCAGGGTTCCGGAGTAAGACGATGGCCGGGCCCGTGATCCGCCTGACCGAGGTCGCGCTGCACTACGGCAAGGTGCAGGCGCTGGCCGGCATCACGCTGGACATTCCGGCGGGCCGCATGGTGGGGCTGATCGGCCCCGATGGGGTCGGCAAGTCCAGCCTGATGTCGCTGATCGCCGGCGCGCGCGTGGTGCAGGGCGGGCGCGTCGAGGTGCTGGGCGGCGACATTGCCGAGCGCCGCCACCGCAACGCCATCCAGCCGCGCGTGGCCTATATGCCGCAGGGCCTGGGCAAGAACCTGTACCCGACGCTGTCGGTCGAGGAAAACCTGCAATTCTTCGCGCGCCTGTTCGGCCACGACGGTGCCGAGCGGCGCCGGCGCATCGACGAGCTGACGCGCGCCACCGGCCTGCACCCGTTTCTGGCGCGCCCGGCCGGCAAGCTGTCGGGCGGCATGAAGCAAAAGCTCGGCCTGTGCTGCGCGCTGATCCACGACCCGGACCTGCTCATCCTGGATGAGCCGACGACCGGCGTCGATCCGCTGGCGCGCGCGCAGTTCTGGGATTTGATCGCGCGCATCCGTGGCCAGCGTCCGGGCATGAGCGTGCTGGTCGCCACTGCCTACATGGACGAGGCCGAGCGCTTCGACTGGCTGGTGGCGATGGACGCCGGCCAGGTGCTGGCCACCGGCACGCCGGCCGAGCTGCGCGAGCGTACCCAGGCCCAGGGGCTGGAAGAAGCCTTCATCGCGCTGCTGCCCGAGGAGAAGAAACGCGGCCACGCCGCCGTGGTGATTCCGCCTCTGGACGTGGAGGCCGACGACATCGCCATCGAGGCCGAGGGGCTGACGGTGCGCTTTGGCGATTTCACCGCCGTCGACCATGTGAGCTTTCGCATCCGCCGCGGCGAGATCTTCGGCTTTCTGGGCTCCAACGGCTGCGGCAAGTCGACGACGATGAAGGTGCTCACCGGCCTGCTGCAGGCCAGCGAAGGCGAGGCCAAGCTGTTTGGCAAGGTGGTCGACGCCGGCGACATGGCCACGCGCCAGCGCGTGGGCTATATGTCGCAGGCGTTCTCGCTGTACGGCGAGCTGACGGTGCTGCAGAACCTGGTGCTGCACGCGCGGCTGTTCCACGTGCCGGCGGGCGAGATCGACGCGCGCGTCGCGGAGATGATCGAGCGCTTTGACCTGGCCGGCGTGCGCCACAGCCTGCCGGCGGCCATTCCCTTGGGTGTGCGCCAGCGCCTGTCGCTGGCGGTGGCCATGGTGCATCGGCCCGACCTGCTGATCCTGGACGAGCCGACCTCGGGCGTCGACCCGGTGGCGCGCGACAACTTCTGGCGCCTGCTGGTCGAGCTGTCGCGCCGCGACAGGGTGACCATCTTCATCTCGACCCACTTCATGAACGAGGCCGCGCGCTGCGACCGCATGTCGATGATGCATGCCGGGCGCGTGCTCGACAGCGACGCGCCTGCCGCCCTCGTTGAAAAGCGCGGCGCGGCGACGCTGGAAGAAGCCTTCATCGGCTATCTGATCGAAGCCGGCGGCGCCGCGCCCGGCGCCGACGCGCCGCTCTCGGTGGCCGCTGCGCCGGCACAGCCGCCGCGCCAGCACGCCTTCAGCCTGCAGCGCCTCATCAGCTATTTCTGGCGCGAGTCGCTGGAGCTGCAGCGCGACCCGGTGCGCGCCACGCTGGCGCTGGTCGGCTCGCTGATCCTGATGCTGGTGATCGGCTACGGCACCAGTCTGGACGTGCAGGATCTGCGCTACGCGGTGCTCGACCGCGACCAGACCGGGCTGTCGCACAGCTACGCGCTGAACCTGGCGGGCTCGCCGTATTTCGTCGAGCGCGCGCCGATTGCCGACGAGGCCGACATGGACCGGCGCATGCGCAGCGGCGAGTTGTCGCTGGCCATCGAGATTCCGCCCGGTTTTGCCCGCGATGTGCTGCGTGGCAGCCAGGCGCAGGTCGGCGCGTGGATCGACGGTGCCATGCCCACGCGCGCCGAGACCGTCAGCGGCTATGTGCAGGGCATGCACCAGCAGTGGCTGGCAGCGCAGCTGTCCGAGCGCGGCATCAGCCTGGTGCAGCCGGCCGGCGTGGAGGTGCGCTTTCGCTACAACGCCGACGTGAAAAGCCTGCCCGCCATGGTGCCGGCCGTCATCTCGCTGCTGCTGCTGATGCTGCCGGCCATGCTGACCGCGCTGGCGGTGGTGCGCGAGAAAGAGCTGGGCTCCATCCTCAACCTCTACACCACGCCGGTCACCCGCACCGAGTTTCTCGTCGGCAAGCAGCTGCCCTATGTGCTGCTGGCGCTGCTCAACTTCCTGTTGATGTGCGCTATGGCCGTGTGGCTGTTCGGCGTGCCGATCAAGGGCAGCTTCTGGGGCTTGCTGCTGGCCGCCAGCGTCTATGCGGTGCTGGCCACCGGCATGGGGCTGGTGGCGTCGGCGGTGACCAACAGCCAGATCGCGGCGATGTTTCTGGCGATGATCGGCACCCTGATTCCGGCGGTGCAGTTTGCCGGGCTGCTGCACCCGGTCAGCTCGCTCGACGGCGTGGGCAGGCTGATCGGCGAGGTCTATCCGGCCACGCACATGCTGACGATTGCGCGCGGCATCTTCGGCAAGGCGCTCAGCCTGTCGGATCTGCGCTCGTCGTTCAATGCGCTGCTGCTGGCGGTGCCGGTGGTGATGGGCGCGGCCGTGCTGCTGCTCAGGAAACAGGAGCGCTGAGATGATGCAACGCCATCTTCGCCATCTGCAGAACGTCTGGCGCCTGGGCGTCAAGGAGCTGTGGAGTCTGTGGCGCGACCCGGCCATGCTGCTGCTCATCGTCTACGTGTTCAGCGTCTCGGTCTATACCGGCGCCACCGCCGTGCCCGAGACGCTGCACCTGGCCTCGATCGCGGTGGTCGACGAGGACCAGTCGCCGCTGTCGCAGCGCATCACCGACGCCTTCTACCCGCCGCTGTTCACCGCGCCGCAAAGCATTACGCGCAGCGAGATGGATGCAGGGCTGGATCAGGGCCGCTACACCTTCGTGCTGAACATTCCGCCCAACTTCCAGCGCGACGTGCTGGCCGCGCGCCAGCCCGAGCTGCAGCTCAACGTCGACGCCACGCGCATGAGCCAGGCGTTCTCGGGCAGCGGCTACGTGCAGCAGATCGCGCTGGGCGAGGTGCGCGACTACGTACAGCGCCACCGCGGCACCACGGCGCTGCCGGTGGAGCTGGCGCTGCGCGCGCGCTTCAACCCGGCGCTGGAGCACGCCTGGTTCGGCTCGCTGATGCAGATCATCAACAACGTCACGCTGGTGGCCATCATCCTCACCGGCGCGGCGCTGATCCGCGAGCGCGAGCACGGCACCATCGAGCACCTGCTGGTGATGCCGGTGACGCCCACCGAGATCATGCTGGGCAAGGTCTGGTCGATGGGGCTCGTCGTGCTGGTGGCAGTGTGGCTGTCGCTGCGCTTCGTCGTGGGCGGGGCGCTCGGCGTGCCGGTCGCCGGCTCGATGGCGCTGTTCCTTGCCGGCGCGGCGCTCAACCTGTTCGCCACCACCGCGATGGGCATTTACCTGGCGACGCTGGCGCGCACCATGCCGCAGTTCGGCCTGCTGATGATGCTGACCATCATGCCGATGCAGATGCTCTCGGGCGGCAACACGCCGCGCGAGAGCATGCCGCAGCTGGTGCAGGACGTGATGCTGGCCGCGCCCTCGACGCACTTCGTCGAGATCGGCCAGGCCGTGCTGTACCGCGGCGCGGGCCTCGCCACCGTGTGGCCGCAGTTCGCGGCGCTGGCGCTGATCGGCTGCGTGCTGTTTGCGCTGGCTCTGGCGCGCTTCAGAAAGACGATTGGCCAGATGGCCTGACCGCCCGATGGCAGGCAAGGAGCACCCGATGTTCAATCCCTCGAACGCCGCCCAGGACAGCTGGGACTATCTGCACGACGCCTGGCAGCGCAGCCTGCTGTACGCCGACGTGATGCGCCAGCGCGGCAACCAGTACCGCGCCCACATGCAGGAGACGGTGCCCAACGTGCTCGACTTCGACGCCGAGCTGGTGCTGCGCGGCGACACGCTGGCGCGCCCGGTCAACTACGGGCTGGCGCGCATCGTGGCGCCAGAGGGCGCGCCCGTCGATCCGGCCAGGCGCCCCTTCATCGTCGTCGACCCGCGCGCCGGCCACGGCCCGGGCATCGGCGGCTTCAAGGCCGACAGCGAGATTGGTGTGGCGCTGGCAGCCGGCCACCCCTGCTACTTCGTCGGCTTCACGCCCGACCCGGTGCCCGGCCAGACGCTGGAAGACGTGATGCACGCCGAGGCGGCGTTCCTGCGCAAGGTGATCGAGCTGCACCCCCAGGCGCAAGGCAGGCCGGCGGTGATCGGCAACTGCCAGGCGGGCTGGCAGATCATGATGACCGCGGCCGTCTGGCCCGAGCTGTTCGGCCCCATCATCCTGGCCGGCACGCCACTGTCGTACTGGGCCGGCTGGCGCGGCCAGAACCCGATGCGCTACGGCGGCGGGCTCACCGGCGGCAGCTGGCTCACGGCGCTCGCCAGCGACCTGGGCGCGGGCCGGTTCGACGGCGCCTGGCTGGTGCAGAACTTCGAGAACCTGAACCCGGCCAACACGCTGTGGGACAAGAACCACCATGTCTATGCCGAGGTCGACACCGAGGGCGAGCGCTACCTGCAGTTCGAGAAATACTGGGGCGGCTACGTGCGCCTGGACCAGCTTGAGATGCAGGCCATCGTCGACGACCTGTTCATCGGCAACAAGCTCAGCTCGGCCGAGCTGGTGACCCAGGGCGGCGTGCGCATCGACCTGCGCAACATCACCTCGCCCATCGTCGTCTTCTGCTCCTACGGTGACAACATCACGCCGCCGCCGCAGGCGCTGGGCTGGATCTGCGACCTGTACCGCAGCGACGACGAATTGCTGGCGCACAACCAGACCATCGCCTGGGCCACGCACGAGAGCATCGGCCACCTGGGCATCTTCGTCTCGGGCGCGGTAGGGCGCAAAGAGCACGCCAAGTTCACCAGCAACATCGACCTGATCGACCTGCTGCCCGCCGGGCTGTTCGAGCTGAGCGTGCAGGACAAGTCGCCGGGCGAGCCGCATGACGACCTAGTTCCGGGCGACTACCGGATGAGCGTGCACCAGCGCACGCTGCAGGATGTGCGCGCCATCGTCATGCCCGACCCGCAGGAGGCCGCCGCCAGCGACCGCCGCTTTGCCGCCGCAGCCCACCTCTCGCAAGTCAACCTGGCGCTGTACCGTCAATACCTGCAACCCTGGGTGCGCGGGATGGTGACGCCCGAGCGCGCGGCGCTGCTGCAAGCCTGGCACCCGCTGCGCGTGGGCTACGAGGTGTGGTGCGACCGCCACCCGCTGGCGCCCTGGGTGGCGCAGCGGGCCAGGCAGGCGCGCGCCGAGCGCCAGCCGGTGGCGCAGGACAACCCGTGGTGGCAGGCGCAGGAGATGGCGTCCAACGCGATCAGCGCCAGCCTGCGCCAGTACACCGCGTGGCGTGACGCGGCGCAGGAGCAGCTGTTCGAGGCGATCTACGACCACCCGCTGCTGCAGGCGCTGGCTGGCCACGCCGACGCCGCCGCGCCGGTGCGCCCGCACCCCGGCGACAGCCCCGAGCACCGCGCGCTGGTGCGTGAGCAACTGGCCGCGCTGCACGCCGCGGCCGGCCAGGGCGGCCTGGCCGCAGCCGCCATGCGTGCGCTGCTGTACGTGTTGGCGCCGCGGCGTGCGGCCGACGAGCGCCAGTACCGTCGCGCGCTGAGCATCTACCACCACGAGCTGGGTGAGCGCCTGAACGTGCGCGACCTGCGCACGCTGGCGCGCTCGCAGGCGGCGCTGATGCGCATCGATGAAGCGGCCAGCCTGGCCGCGCTGCCCGCGCTGCTGGACGGCGTGCCGGCCGGCAGCATCCGCCAGGCGCTGACGCACCTGGACGCGGTGCTCAACGCCGCCGAGCCGCTGGCAGGCGAGGAGCTGGCGCGCTGGCAGGCAATGCAGCAGGTGTTCGGCCGGGCCGCTGGTGCCGAGACGGCATTGCCGGCCCCCGCGGCGCCCGCAAGGCGCAAGGCGCCTGCAGCAAAAACCACCCGCACGCAAGCAATCCGCCGCAAGCCAGCGTGATGCCGCGCGCGCTTCACCCATTACCCAACCCGTCTTCGGAAGGAGCAAACCATGCAATACAGTTTTCAGGGCAAGAGCGTTCTGGTCAGCGGCGCAGCGTCGGGCATTGGCGCGGCCACGGCCAGGCTGTTGGCGGCCAACGGCCTGCAGGTCGTCGCCTCCGACATCGACGCCGATGCGGTGCAGCAGCTGGTCGACGCGATCACCGCTGCCGGCGGCTCCTCGGTCGCGCATGTGGGCGACGTGTCCCGGCCCGAGACGGCGCAGTCCGCCGTCGACTGCGCGCTGAAGCATTTCGGCAGCCTGCAGCTGGCGTTCAACAACGCCGGCATCGGCGAGACGCCGCGCCCGCTGGCCGACATGGCGCCCGATGAGTGGCAGCGCATCATCGACATCAACCTCGGCGGCGTGATGCACGCGATGCACGCGCAAATCCCGGCCATGCTGGCCGCCGGCGGCGGCGCCATCGTCAACATGTCGTCCATCCTGGGCCTGGTCGGCAACCCCGGCGCGCCGGCCTACGTGGCGGCCAAGCACGGCGTGACCGGCCTGACGCGCTCGGCCGCGTTGGCCTATGCCGCGCGCGGCGTGCGTATCAACTCCATCCACCCCGGTTATGTGGACACGGCCATCCTGGCCAACCTGGATGCCCAGCGCCGCGCCGCGCTGGTCGGCCAGCACGCCATCGGCCGCCTGGGCCGCGCCGAGGAAATCGCCCACGCCGCGGCGTTCTTGCTGTCCGACGGCGCCAGCTTCATGGCCGGCAGTGGGCTGGTCGTCGACGGCGGCTATACGGCCGCCTGAGAAGCTGAGAGCCTCTTCCTGCCATATTCGCCAAGGACTGCCATGAAAAAGACCGCCACCCATCCCGCCGCCGCCGCCGAGCCGGTTGCGGCGCACACGCCGCTCGCCATGCCCATGCTGGCACCGGCATTGGCGGGCTACCGCTGGGCGCTGGCGCTTGGCACAGGCATGACTGCGCTGACGCTGGAGCTGCTGCGGGCGCAGCAGGCCGCGCTGGGCGCTGCATCTGCCGCCACGCCGATGGCGCCGGCCGGCGCCCGCCTGACGGTGCGTGAGATTTACGACCGCATGGCCGCCGCCGGCTACCGCGAGATCAGCGAGATCGAGTGGGACGACGGCTGCTACGAGGTCGAGGCCCGCGACGCCCAGGGCCGGGCGGTCGAGCTGCGGGTGAATGGCGACACCGGCGCGATCGAGCGCGAGCAGTTGGACGATTGAGCGCGCCGCCGCTGCGCGTTATTTGCCGCCTTCAGCGCGCGCCGGCTCGGCCAGCTGCGTCGTCCAGTGCCCTCCGGGCTCTTGCTGCACGCGCAGCAGGTCGTAGGTCTTGAGCATGTCCAGCAACCCGGAATGGCCGTAGTTTTTTGGTGAAAACGATGGGTCGCTGCGCTTGAGGTAGTTGCCCAGGCCGCTCACGCTGACCTTGCCTTCGGGCGTGTCGGCCGCCAGCAGCGCGACCGCGTCGACGACGAGGCGCGGGCGCAGCTTGGGCGCGGGCTTGGCGACGGCAACGGGCCTGGCCGGGTCTCCCTTGATGGGGCCGGCGCTGGCGGGCTCTTCTGGGGGCGGTTCGGCAGCGGGGCGGGCCCACTCGAAGAACTGGTCGCTGGCGTTGCGCAGCGCGTCGGGCGACTTGGCCTCGCCGACGATGTGCACCAGCGCGCCGCGCTCGCGCAGCTTGCGGCACAGGTAGGCAAAGTCCGAGTCGCTGGTGACGATGCAAAAGGTGTTGGCGCGGGCGTCGAACAGCGCCTCGATCGCGTCCAGCGCCAGCGCGATGTCCGAGGTGTTCTTGCCCGCGGCGTACTGGTATTGCAGGCAGGGCGTGAATACCAGCCGCACCAGCGCCTCCTGCCATTTGTTGGCCAGCGTGGCGTGGTTGCCGTAGCCGCGGCGCAGCACGACGCGGCCAAACTGCGTGGCCACGCGCAGCGTGTATTCCAGGATGTCGGGGCTGGTGTTGTCGCAGTCGACCAGCACGGCGACATGGGCTTCGGTTTCGGTGGGCGGGTTGTGCATGGGAGGTCGGCGGGAACGGGAATTCAGGCGCGCATGACGCGCTGGAACAGCCCACCGGGAAGGCGCTCGACCTGGCCGGCAAGCTCCAGCTCCAGCAGCCTGACCTGCAGCTCTGCGGCGCCGTAGCCGGTGCGGGCGATGAGTGCATCGAGCCCCATCGGGTCGAAGCCCAGCGCTTGCAGGATGGGGTCGTCGCTACCGCCATCGGCCGGGGGTGTTGCTTGCGCGGTCGCGCCGGTGTCCGGCAACTGCGTGGGCGTGGGCAGTTGCAGCTCTTCGAGCACGTCCTGCGCGGTCTCGGCCAGCTTGGCGCCGTCGCGGATCAGCGCGTGGCAGCCGCGCGACTGCGGCGCGTGGATCGAGCCGGGGATGGCGAACACCTCGCGCCCCTGCTCATTGGCCAGGCGGGCGGTGATCAGCGAGCCCGACTGCAGCGCCGCCTCGACGACCAGCGTGCCCAGGCTAAGGCCCGAGATGATGCGGTTGCGCTTGGGGAAATTGGCCGGCAGCGGCGGCGTGCCCAGCGGGTATTCGCTGACCAGCAGGCCGTTTTGCGCAATGCGCCGCGCAAGCTGCTGGTGGGCGCGCGGGTAGACGCGGTCCAGCCCGGTGCCGACGACGGCAATCGTCGCCGGGCGCTGCGGGTCGGGCAGCGCGTCGAGTGCGCCCTCGTGGGCGCAGGCGTCTATGCCCAGCGCCAGGCCCGAGACGATGGTCAGGCCCGCCTCGTGCAGCGCGCGGGCAAAGCGGCGGGCGTTCTCGGCGCCCTGCGCCGTGGGGTTGCGGCTGCCGACGATCGCAAGGCTTGCCGCCGGCGCAAAGCCGCCGTGCGCGGGACGCACGAAGGCGGGCGCGCCCTGCAGGTACAGCAGCAGCGGCGGGTCGGCCGTGGCCAGCAGGGCCGGCGGGTAGGCGCTGGCGCCCAGCGTGACGATGGCGCGCGCGCCGGCGCCGTCATCCTGCGTGAGCCATTGCCAGGTGCGCGCCAGCAGCGCGTCGAAGCCTTCGGGCGGCTGGGCCAGCGCCTGGGCCTGGGCGGCGCTCGCGCAACTGCGCCACTGCGCTGCGCTGGCCTGCCAGATGGCCTCGGGCGCGCCGAACTGCGCCAGCAGGCGCCGCGCGGCGCTGGCGCCCACGCTGTGCACCAGTCTCAGCCATGCGTGCAGTTCGTCGTATTGCATGGCTGGATGGTGCGGTTCAGATCAGATCAGATCACTCGGGATTGACCAGCCGGTCGCCCACGCGCACGCTTTGCTGCGACTGCAGAATGAGCGCGTAGGAGACGCGGTCAAAGCTGCGAAACACCATGGCCTGGCCGTTGGCCTCGCTGGGCAGGCGCAGCATGGCCTTGGCGTCGTCGGTCTTGTCCACCAGGCGCCTGCCTTCGGTCAGCAGCGTCAGCACCGTGCCCGGCTGCATGCCGTCGGCGCTGCCGCGGTTGATCGTCACCACCTGGTTGTTGCCGGCGTTGTAGACGGCCACGTCACCGTAGATCGACACCACGCGCGCGTCCACCGCCTGCGTTGGCGCGTGTGGCGTGTAGTTGGCAAAGCTGCGCTCGGGCGCGGGCAGCAGGCGGTCGCCGGCGCGCACTTCCTCGGTCGCGGAGATCAGGTCGACCGTGGCCGGCACGATGTCGGTGTCGATGCGGCCTTTGGCGTCGGTGGTTTCCTGTACGCCTTCGCTGCGCACCAGCTCGGCGCGGCCGACGTACTGCGCCTCCCAGCCCAGCACTTCGCCGGTCTGCGGATCCTTGAGCGCCTTGGGGTTGCGGAAGATCTGATATTGGCGCGGCACGCCCGGTGCCAGTTGCAGTGGGCTGCCTTCGGGGCCGCGGGCATAGGCGCGGTCGCCGCTGGACATCAGCACGCGCTGGTCTCGCGTGGCGACGATGCGCGGCGCCTGCTCCATCGCCAGCTCGTCGACGATTTGCGCGTGCACCAGAAAGGGCTCGACCAGGTGCTGCTGCAGTGTCGGCAGGGCCGAGGCCGACAGGCTGTCATAGCGCGTGCGCGGCGACACGCGGATGGTCTCGTCGCTGCCGCGGCTGGTGCGCAGGCGCGCGCGGCCGCCCGCTTTTTCCAGGTACAGCGTCTGGCCCGGGTAGATCAGGTGGGGGTTGGCAATGGTGTCCAGGTTCATGCCCCACAGCGCGGGCCAGCGCCAGGGCTGGCGCAGATACATGCCCGAAATGCCCCACAGCGTGTCGCCGCGCTTGACCACGTAGACGTCGGGCGCGCCCGGCGCCAGCTCGTCGAGCGGCACGCCGTCCTGCGCCACCTGCTGCGCCGTGGCGCGCTGCGCGGCCGTGATGGGGTAGTTCGGCGCCTGGGCCTGCGCCAGGGCGGTGCCGGCCAGCAGGCCGGCCGCAAGCACTGCCGCCAGGCGGGCGCCGACGCGGCGCGGCGCGGCCGGCTGGAGCGAGGCATTGTGGTGTGTGTGGTGCATGAATCGAACCTTCCTCCCGCTGACCCTCTCTGCGCTGGCCCATGGAGGGCGGCAGGCAGGAGATAAAAAACGTAACAAGTGCTTCAGATTTTGTGCCCAAGCCCTTGATTGGGCAACGATTATTGAGTGCTGCAGCGGCAGACCCCGGTAAAAGCGGCCAAAATAGTGACAAATTTCCTACGTTCGGCATGTCTGTCCTTCCCATTCTCTGCTATCCCGATCCGCGCCTGCACAAGGTGGCCCAGCCCGTGCAGGCGGTCGACGCGCGCATTCGCCAACTGCTCGACGACATGCTGGCGACCATGTATGACGCCAACGGCATTGGCCTGGCGGCCACGCAGGTCGACGTGCACGAGCGCGTCGTCGTCATCGACGTGTCCGAGGAGCGCGACCAGCCGCAGGTGCTGATCAACCCCGAGATCCTGTGGGCCAGCGAGGAGACGCGCGTGGGCGACGAGGGCTGCCTGTCGGTGCCCGGCATCTATGACGGCGTCGAGCGCTCGCTGGCGGTGCGCGTGCGCGCGCTCGACCGCGACGGCCAGCCGCGCGAGATCGAGGCCGAGGGGTTGCTGGCCGTGTGCATCCAGCACGAGATGGATCACCTGATGGGCAAGGTGTTCGTCGAATACCTGTCGCCGCTCAAGCGTGGCCGCATCAAGAACAAGCTGCTGAAGCAGCAAAAACAGGCCGAGAAGCAGGCCGAGCGCGCATGAGGCTTGCGGCCGCGCTTGCGCTTGCGCTGCTGCTGACCGCCTGCGCAGTGCCCGAGCACCAGACGCCGGGCACGCCGCGCGCGCAGGTCGTCGAAGCATTGGGCGCGCCCACGCTCGCGGTGCCGTTGGCCGGCGGCGGTGAGCGCCTGATCTACAGCCGCCAGCCCGCGGGCCAGCAGGTCTACCAGATCGACTTTGACGCCCATGCGCGCCTGACGCGTGTCGAGCAGGTGCTGACGCTGGCGCACTTTCAGGCACTGGTGCCCGGCGTCGATACGCGTGAGAGCGTGCGCGCGCAGTTCGGCCCGCCGGCGTTGGTCGAGCATGTGGCGCGCTTTGACGGCGACATCTGGACCTACCGCATCGAGGACATGGGCGAGCCGCGTCAGGCGCATGTGCACATTGACCCGGCGGGCGTGGTGCGCCTGGTGATGTTCACCGACGAGCAGCGCGGCGATCCGGACAGCCGCGCCCACTGACGTTGGTCGACGCCTGCCGACGCGCACCGCTGCTGCGCTGTTATCCTGCTTTTTTTCGTCTGTTGCGCCCATGAACGTCATTTTTGCCGGCACCCCGGAATTTGCCCGCGAGGCCTTGCACGCGCTCTTGCAGGCGGGCTTTGTGGTGCCGCTCGTGCTCACCCAGCCCGACCGCCCGGCCGGGCGCGGCATGCAGCTGCAGGCCTCGCCCGTCAAGCAGCTGGCGCAGGAGCGCGGCATTGCAGTGGCCCAGCCGCGCAGCCTGCGCCTGGACGGCAAATACCCCGAGGACGCGGCCAGCGCGCGTCAGGCGTTGCTGGATGCGCAGGCCGACGTGATGGTGGTGGCCGCCTACGGCCTCATCCTGCCGCAATGGGTGCTGGATCTTCCACGCTTGGGTTGCCTGAACATCCACGCCAGTGTGCTGCCGCGCTGGCGCGGCGCGGCGCCCATTCATCGGGCAATTCAAGCGGGCGACGCCGAGACCGGCGTGACCATCATGCAGATGGACGCAGGGCTTGATACTGGCGCGATGCTGCGTGTGGAGACGACCGCGATCACCGAGGACGACACGACCGCCACGCTGCACGACCGGCTGGCCGCCATCGGCGGGCGGCTCGTCGTCGACGTGCTGCGCCAAGCGCAACAGGAGCCGCTGGCGGCCACGCCCCAGCCGCAGCAAGGGGTGACCTACGCGCACAAGATCGACAAGGCCGAGAGCAGGATCGACTGGACGCTGCCGGCCGCCACGATTGCGCGCCAGGTGCGCGCCTTCGACCCCTTTCCCGGCGCTGCCACCGCGCTGGCTGACGCTGCCATCAAGGTCTGGGGCTGCGCCGTGGCCGATGCGCCGGCGCCCGCCGACGCCGCACCCGGCCAGGTGCTGGCGGCAGGCGCCACCGGCATCACCGTGGCCTGCGGCGAGGGCACGGCACTCACGCTCACCCGCTTGCAGCGCGCCGGTGGCAAGCGCCTGGCGGCGGGCGACTTTCTGCACGGCTTTGCGCTGGCGCCCGGCCAGCGGCTGCAGGGGCGCACGCCATGAGCCGCTGGGCTGCCAAGCGCGAGCAGCTGCGCAGCCTGATGGACGACCCGTTTTTTCGCCTGGGCGCCCAGGACATGGTGGGCACCGGCCTGGGCATTGCCGCCTGGGGCCTGGTCACCGGCGTCGCCATGGTCAAGATCGGGCTGTCGGCGCCGCTGGCCATCGTCATGTCGCTGCTGGTGTATGCCGGCAGCGCCCAGCTGTCGGTGCTGCCGCTGATGGCCGTCGGCGCGCCGCTGTGGGTGGTCTGGCTCACCGCCTCGTGCGTGAACCTGCGCTTCGTCATCTTCAGCAGCATGTGGCGCAGCTACTTTGCCCACCTGCCGCGGCGCCAGCGCATCGTGCTGGGCTATTTCAGCGGCGACGTGATCTTCGTAGGCTTCATGCAGCGCTTTCCCGAGCCGCAGCCCGCGCCGGGGCAACTGGCCTATTTCTGGGGCGCCGCGTCGCTCAACTGGCTGGCCTGGCAGATTCCGTCGATCTTCGGCATCGTGCTGGCCGAGGCGATACCGCTGTCCTGGGGCCTGGGTTTTGCCGGCGTGCTGGCGTTGCTGGGCGTGCTGCTGTCCATGCTCAACGACCGCGCCAGCTGGCTGGCCACGGTGGTCGCGTGCAGCGCGGCGATCGCCGCTTATGCGCTGCCGCTCAAGCTCAACATCCTGGTGGCGATTGCCGCGGCGGTCACCGCCGGCCTTGCCGCCGAGGCAGCCGAGCGCGCGCTGCGCCGCGCCCAGCTGCGCCAGCAGCCGGAGGAGACGCCATGACGCTGGCCGACACGCTGCTGGCGATTGCAGGCCTGACGGTGATCACCTTCATCACGCGCGCCTTCTTCATGCTGCCCGAGCGCGAGCTGCCACTGCCCGACTGGCTGCGCCGCGGTCTCAAGTACGCGCCGCTGGCGGCGCTGGCCGCCGTCATAGCGCCCGAGCTGTTCATGCAGCAGGGCGAGCTGCTGGCCACGCTGGCCGACGCGCGCCTGCCGGCGCTGCTGGCCGCGATGGGCTTTTACTTCTGGCGCCGCTCCATTCTGGGCACCATCGTCGCCGGCATGGTGGTCTATCTGCCGCTGCACATCGGCCTGGGCTGGTAGCGCAGGAGCTGCCGGCGCCCTGCGGGTTGTGCAGCGCAGCAACCCCCTACAATCGCCGCGACTTCGTGACTTCTCCCCCTATTTCCATGCAAATCATTCGCTTCTCCGACCTGTGCGCCCAGGGCAAGGCCCGCGGCCAGCGTGTTTTCATCCGTGCCGACCTGAACGTGCCGCTGGATGACGCCGGCCGCATCACCGAGGACACGCGCATCCGCGCCTCGGTGCCCTGCATCCAGATGGCGCTCGATGCGGGCGCCGCCGTCATGGTCACCAGCCACCTGGGCCGTCCGACCGAGGGCGAGTTCAAGCCCGAGGACTCGCTCGCCCCCGTGGCGCAGCGCCTGGGCGAGCTGCTGGGCCACCCCTACGAGAACGGTGTACCGCTGGTCGCCAACTGGGTCGGCGGCGTGAGCGTGCAGCCCGGCCAGGTCGTGCTGCTGGAGAACTGCCGCGTCAACAAGGGCGAGAAGAAGAACGATGCCGAGCTGGCGCAGAAGATGGCCAGCCTGTGCGACATCTACGTCAACGACGCCTTCGGCACCGCCCACCGCGCCGAGGGCACGACCTACGGCATCGCCGAATACGCCAAAACTGCCAGCGCCGGCCCGCTGCTGGCGGCCGAGATCGACGCCATCACCAAGGCGCTGGCCAACCCGAAGCGCCCACTGGTGGCCATCGTCGCCGGCTCCAAGGTATCGACCAAGCTGACCATTCTGCAAAGCCTGGCCAGGAACGTCGACGGCCTGGTCGTCGGCGGCGGCATCGCCAATACCTTTTTGCTGGCCGCGGGCTTAGCCGTAGGCAAGAGCCTGGCCGAGCCCGACCTGGTGGGCGAGGCCAAGGCGGTGATTGCCGCGATGGCCGCGCGCGGCGCCGAGGTGCCGATTCCTACCGACGTGGTCACCGCCAAGGCCTTTGCCGCCGACGCGCCCGCTACCGTCAAGAAGGCCGCCGACGTGGCAGACGACGACATGATCCTGGACATCGGCCCCGAGACCGCCGCCAGGCTGGCTGCGCAGCTCAAGGCCGCGGGCACCATCGTCTGGAACGGCCCGGTCGGCGTGTTCGAGTTCGACCAGTTCGCCGGCGGCACCCAGGCGATTGCCCGGGCGATTGCCGAGTCCAGCGCGTTCAGCATTGCCGGCGGCGGCGACACGCTGGCCGCGATCGCCAAGTACGGCATCGAGAAAGACGTGGGCTATATCTCCACGGGCGGCGGCGCCTTCCTGGAGGTGCTCGAAGGCAAGACCTTGCCCGCGTTCGAAATCCTGGAAAAGCGCGCCCGTGGGTGAGCGCTGTGCTGCGGTCCGCTGCGGCGCTCAGCGCCTGGGCGGCCACAGCACCGAGACGATCGCCAGCACCATCAGGCCGACCGCGCTCCAGTCCTGCCAGCGCAGCACCTCGCCCAGCCACCAGGCACCGGTGAACACGCCGATCACCGGAATCATCATCACGCTGAGCGTGGACGCCACCGGCGGCAGCGTGCGCGCCAGGTAGAACCAGGCGACTTGCGCAAAACCCAGCACCAGCACGCCGTTGTAGGCAATCGCGCCCCAGGTGCCGGCGCCGGGCCAGTGCCAGTGCCGGTGCTCCAACACGACGGCCAGCATCGTCATCGCAACGCAGGTCAGCGCCACCATCCAGAACGACAGCGTCAGCAGCGCCACCGGCACCTGCGAGCGGCGCAACTGCTGCACGCCCAGCGCCCAGGCGGCGGCCGACGCCAGCATCAGCGCCACGCCCAGCGTGCTGCCGCCCAGCAGCTGCATCTCGTTCCACAGCAGCAGCACCACGCCGATGGCCGCGGCCGCCACGCCGCCCCAGGCGCGCGCGGACAGCCGGTCGCCATAGAAGAAGCTGCCGATGACGGCCGAGAAGATCGGCATGGTGTAGCCCAGGATGGCCGCGCGCCCGCTCGACAGCATCGGGATGGCGACGATCATCAGCGCGTGCCAGGCGACCATGTTGGTCAGCGTCAACACCAGCAGGCGCGGCCAGAAGCTGCGCGGCACGGCAAAGCCCACGCCCTGTGCGCGCAGCACCTGCACCAGGATGGGCAGCGCGATCCAGAACGAAATCGTGCGAAAGGTAAGTGGTGGCAGGTCGGCCACGCCGAATTTCATGATGGGCCAGTTCAGGCCCCAGATCAGCGTGAGCAGCACCAGCACGACGAGCTGGCGGCGGGAGAAGGTGGGCATGGGCGCCGATTGTGCGCGATCGTCGCCCTGCGGCTCGCGGCCCCTAGAATCGGCCCATGACTTTTCTAGACATGCTGCGCCAGGCTTCGGCGCGCAACGACTCGCTGCTGTGCGTGGGGCTGGACCCCGAGCCGACCCGCCTGCCCAAGATGCTGCAGGAGCGCCCCAGCGCGCTGTATGACTTCTGCGCCGCCATCGTCGACGCGACGGCCGACCTGGCGTGCGCGTTCAAGCCGCAGATCGCCTACTTTGCCGCGCAGGGCGCCGAAGACCAGCTCGAACGCCTGTTGCAGCACATCCGCACGCACGCGCCGCACGTGCCGGTCATCCTGGACGCCAAGCGCGGCGACATTGGAAGCACTGCCGAGCAGTACGCGCGCGAGGCCTTCGAACGCTATGGCGCCGACGCGGTGACGCTTTCGCCTTTCATGGGCTGGGACTCGGTCGAGCCCTATCTGCGCTACCCCGGCAAGGGCGCCTTTTTGCTGTGCCGCACCTCCAATCCTGGCGGCGACGATTTCCAGAGCCAGCGCCTGGCCAGCGTCGAGGGCCAGCCGCTGCTGTACGAGCACATCGCGCGCCTGGCCCAGGGGCCGTGGAACAAGAACGGCCAGCTCGGCCTGGTCGTCGGCGCCACGTATCCGGACGAGATCGCCCGCGTGCGTGCGCTGGCGCCCACGCTGCCGTTGCTCATTCCCGGCGTGGGCGCGCAGGGCGGCGACGCGGCCGCCACGGTGCGCGCCGGCCTGACCGAGCGCGGGCCCATCATCGTCAACTCCTCGCGCGCCATCCTCTACGCCTCGGCCGGCGAGGATTTTGCCCAGGCTGCGCGCGCCGCGGCGCTGGCCACGCGCGACACGCTCAACGCGGCGCGTTGACGCACCGTCCGCCGGCCATGCAGTTCAAGTGGCTGGAGGACTTCATCGCGCTGGCGCGCGAGCGCAGCTTTACCCGCGCGGCCGAGAGCCGCCACGTCACCCACCCCGCATTCGGGCGGCGCATCCGCGCGCTGCAGGCCTGGGCGCAAACGCCGCTGGTCGAGCCCGGCAGCACGCCGCTGCGCCTGACGCCGGCCGGCCAGGCGCTGCTGGAGAGCGCCGAGCACCTGGTGCGCCATCTGGCGCTGACGCACGACGAGCTGCAGGCGATTGCCGGGCGCGGCGCGCACAGCGTGACGCTGGCCACCGGCCGCACGTTGGCACGAACCCTGGTCGCGCAATGGCTGCTGCCGTGGCGCCCGCTGCTGGGGCCGCTGGGCACGCTGCGCGTGCGCACCGGGTCGCTGGCCGAGACCGTCGACCTGCTGCGCGCAGGCGGTGCCGACTTTGCGCTGCTGTACCACCACCAGGCGCTGGTCGTGCCGCTGGACGGGCGCCAGTTCCAGCACCTGACGCTGGCGCGCGACCGGTTGGTGGCCGTGGCGCGTGCCACGGCCGACGGCGCGCCGCTGTTTCGCCTGAGCGCGACGGCGCCCGTGCCGCATGTGGCCTATGCGCGCACGCTGGCGCTGGGCCGCCTGCTCGAAGACCACCTGGCCCAGCACCCGGCGGCGCCCGCGCTGCGCACGCTGCTGGAGTGCGACTCGCCCGACGCGAGCTATGAGTATGTGCACCAGGGCCTGGGCGTGTGCTGGCTGCCCTGGTCGATGGTGCAGGCCGACTGCGCGGCCGCCCGCCTGGCGCTGGCTGGCGACGCCTGCCTGGACGTGGGCTTCGACGTGCGCCTGTACCGCCCCAAGCGGCGCCTGGCGCCGCTGGCCGAGCGCCTGTGGAGCGCGGTTGCGGCGCAGCCGCGCTGATTCCTGTCGGCTCGATTTGGCAGGTCGCGGTGCCGATTCGGCACGCACGCACCCAGGGACACTTCGCACAATCGGCGCACAAACATACAAGGAGACACCGATGCGCCCCACCTTCCGCCTGACGCGCCGCGCACTTGCGGCGCCGCTGTTGCTGGGCACCTGCCTGGCGCTGGCCGCCGCGCTGCCGGCCGCGGCCCAGGACTGGCCGAGCAAGCCCATCACCATCGTCGTCGGCTACCCGCCGGGCGGCAGCACCGACCTGACCGGCCGGCTTGTGGCCACCGAGCTGGGCAACCGCCTGGGCCAGACCGTGGTGGTCGAGAACCTGGGCGGTGCCGGCGGCACGATTGCCGCGCAGAAGGTGGCCAACGCCGCGCCCGACGGCTACACGCTGCTGGTCGGCTCCAGCAACGAGCTGGCGATTGCCAAGCAGGTCACGCCGCGCACCGTCAAGTACAGCCCCGAGCAGTTCACGCCGATCGGCCTGATCGGCGCGCAGCCGCTGGTGCTGGTCGCGTCCACCTCGACCGGCGTGAAGAACGCGCAGGACTTCATCGAGCGCGTCAAGGCCAGCCCGGGCAAGTTCAGCTACGGCAGCTCGGGCGTCGGCACCGCGCTGCATCTCGCCGGCGAGATGGTCAAGGAGCAGGGCGGCCTGTTCATGACGCACATCCCGTACCGCGGCGTCGGCCCGCTGACCAACGACCTGATCGGCAACAACCTGGAGTTCGGCGTCTTCGTGCTCTCCAGCGGCCTGCCGCACATCAAGGCCGGCAAGGTGGTCGCGCTGGGTACGACGGCGGCCAAACGGGCGTCCGCCACGCCCGACATTCCGGCACTGGCCGAACTGGCGCAGTTCAGCAAGGTCGACATCGAGAGCTGGTTTGCGCTGGCCGGCCCGGCGCAGCTGCCGCCTGCCATCGTCAGCAAGCTGAAAAAGGCGCTGAACGAGACGCTGCAGTCGCCCGACTTCCGCCAGAAGATGACCGCCGCAGGTTCTTCCATTGCCGCGCCCGACGCCGACCTGGCGCAGTTCTGGAAGGACGAAGTGGCCAAGTACGTCCAGGTCGTCAAGTTCGCAAAGATCGACGAATGAGCACCGCCTTGCGTTTTGATCTGGGCGCGCCCGACCTGGGCGCCTGGCGCGCCGGCAACACCGGCGTCGAAGGCGTCTGGCACTTCGATTCGGGCCGCCCCGGGCGGCGCGTGATGATCAGCGCGCTCATCCACGGCAACGAGCTGTGCGGCGCCTGGGCGCTCAAGGATCTGCTCGACGCCGGCGTACGCCCGATGGCCGGACAGCTGACGCTGGCGTTGTGCAACCTGGCGGCGTTCGACCAGTTCGACCCCGGAAACCACGACGCTTCGCGCTTCGTCGACCAGGACATGAACCGCCAGTGGCAGGACGCGCGCATCGACGCTGCCGACACGCTGGAGCGCCGCCGCTGCGCCGCGCTGCGGCCCTTTGCGCAGGCGGCCGACTGGCTGCTCGACCTGCACTCGATGCACGAGCCCGGCGCGCCGCTGCTGCTGACCGGCATGCAGCCCCGCAACCTGCAACTGGCCCGCGCAATGGGCGCGCCCGAGCACATCGTCATCGACGCCGGCCACCAGGATGGCACGCGGCTGCGCGACTACGGGCGCTTCGGCCTGCCCGACGCCGAGGCCGGCGACAGTCGCTCGCTGTTGGTGGAATGCGGCTTTCACGGCGACCCGGCCAGCCGCGGCGTGGCGCGCGACCAGTGCGTGCGCTTCCTGCAGGCGGCCGGCACGCTGGCCCCGGATGCGCTGCCCGGCTGGCGCCAGATGGATGCGCCGCGCCAGTGGGCGCTGGAGGTTACCGGCCCGGTGGTGGCGAAAAGCGAGCGCTTTGCCTTCACCGAGCCCTTCACCGGCCTGGAGGTGATCGCCCGCGCCGGCACCGTGATCGGCGACAACGACGGCGAGCCGGTCACCACGCCCTACGACGACTGCGTGCTCGTCATGCCCAGCACGCGCCAGGCGCGCGCCGGCGTCACCGTCGTGCGTTTTGCGCGACGAAGGCCGCTGTGAACGGCTGAAATAAACCGGGATCGCGACCAGGATCCGGGCGTGAGCGCTGTAGCTTTCAGATACATTTGAGGCCGGGGCCGCGGGGCGTGCGCTTCGCGGCGTTGCCGTATTTGCCGCTTTTTGTCTGAAACACGCCATGCCGCTGCTCTCACGCCTGCCTCTGCTGCACAAATTCCTCATCCTGGCGCTGGTCGGTGTGCTGATGAGTGCCTTGCCCACCTGGATGTTCGTACGCGAGTCGCTGCACGACATCCGCATCGCCCAGCGCGAGGCCCAGGGCGCGGCGCCCATGATTGCGCTCAGCCAGCTGGTGCAGCGTGTGCAGCAGCACCGCGGCCTGGCCGCCGGCATGCTGGGCGGCGACGCGCGCATGGCTGAGCGCCGCGAGGCGGTGCGCGACCAGCTGACGCAGCTGGCGGCAGGCGCCGAGGCGGCGTTTGATGCGGCCGGCGTGGCGCCCGAGCGCCGCGCGCAATGGACGCGCGCGCGCCAGTCCTGGCAGCAGCTGGAGGCGGGCGTGTCCGGCCGTACGCTGCGCCACGACCAGAGCACCGCCGAGCACACCGCGCTGATTGCCGAGTTGATGGCGCTGTCGGGCGAGCTGCTGCACGACTATGGCCTGCAGCTCGAGCCCCAGGCGCACACGCATGCACTGATCCAGGCGGCGCTGGTGAGCACGCCGGTGCTGGGCGAAAAACTGGGCCAGATGCGCGCGCGTGGCACCGGCTACCTGGCGCAGGGCGAGCTGCCGGTGCGCGGCGCCGGCGAGCTGGCCGCGCTGGGCCAGCGCATCGACGAGCTGATGGGTGAGGCCTTCGGCCAGTACGAGCGCGCCATGCAGGGCGACGCCGGCGACCGTGACGCGCTGCAGGCCGCGGTACGCAAGGCGCACGCCGAGGCCGGTGAGGCCCTGGCGCTGGCGCGCAAGGAACTGATTGACGCCAGCGTGCTGATGCTGGCGGCGCCGTCGTATTACGACACCTTTACGCGCACCATCGACGCGCTGTACGCGCTGAATGCCCAGGCGCTGCAGCGCATGGACGCGGCGCTGCAGGCGCGCCAGTCGCAGCTGCGCGGCCTGTTGTTGACCGAAGGGCTGTTTTTGCTGGCCCTGGTGGCGCTGGGCGGCTGGCTGATGCTGGTCTTCGTGCGCTCGATCACCCGCCCGCTGGGCCAGGCCATCGAGCTGGCGCACGCAGTGGCCGCGGGCGACCTGTCCGGCGGCGACATCGTCCATGGCAGTGACGAGGTGGGGCGGCTGATGGAGGCCCTGGTGCAGATGCGCCGCCAGCTCACCGGCGTGGTGGCGCGCGTGCGCAGCAACGCCGACGGCGTGGCCACCGCCAGCGCCCAGATCGCCCAGGGCAACCAGGATCTGTCGGCGCGCACCGAAAGCCAGGCCAGCGCGCTCGAAGAAACCGCCGCTGCGATGGAGCAGATGACCGCCACCGTGCGCCAGAACGCCGACAGCGCAGCCCAGGCCACCGAGTTGGCCGGCAACGCCAGCAGCGTGGCGCAGCAGGGCGGCGAGGTGGTGGCGCAGGTGGTGCAGACCATGGCGGGCATCCACGCCTCGTCGGGGCGCATTGCCGACATCATCGGCGTGATCGACTCGATCGCCTTTCAGACCAACATCCTGGCGCTCAACGCGGCCGTCGAAGCCGCCCGCGCCGGCGAGGCCGGGCGCGGCTTTGCGGTCGTCGCCGGCGAGGTGCGCCAGCTGGCGCAGCGCAGCGCGCAGTCGGCCAGCGAGATCAAGGCCTTGATCGGCGAGAGCGTGCGCAGCGTGGACGCGGGCAACGCGCTGGTCGAGCGCGCCGGCAGCACCATGCAGGAGGTGGTGGCCGCGGTGCGCCGCGTCACCGACATCATGGGCGAGATCAGCGCCGCCAGCCGCGAGCAGAGCCAGGGCGTGGCCCAGGTCGGCGAGGCGGTGACGCAGATGGACCAGACCACGCAGCAAAACGCCGCGCTGGTCGAGGAGATGGCCGCCGCAGCAGCCAGCCTGAGCGGCCAGGCGCAGGAGCTGGTGCAGGGCGTGGCGGTGTTTCGCCTGCAGCAGGCCCGGGGTGTGCCGGCTTTGCAATAAGCGCCAAAGGGCCTCGAAACTTCCCTTCCGTCATTCCGGCCTTCGCCGGTATGACGGGGACGGCGGCGCGCGGCTGCGCTCAGCGGTCCAGCACGCGCTTGAGGTATTGCCCAGTGTGGCTGGCCGCGCAGTCGGCCACCTGCTCAGGCGTGCCCTGTGCCACCACCTGGCCGCCGCCTGCGCCGCCCTCGGGGCCCATGTCGATGATCCAGTCGGCGGTTTTCAGCACGTCCAGGTTGTGCTCGATCACGACGATGGTGTTGCCGGCATCCCGCAGCTGCAGCAGCACCTGCAGCAGCAGGTCGATGTCGGCAAAGTGCAGGCCGGTCGTCGGCTCGTCCAGGATGTAGAGCGTGCGGCCGGTGTCGCGGCGGCTCAGTTCCTGCGCCAGCTTCACGCGCTGGGCCTCGCCGCCCGACAGCGTGGTCGCGCTCTGGCCCAGGCGGATGTAGGACAGGCCCACCTGCAGCAGCGTCTGCAGCTTGCGGGCAATCGCCGGCATGTCCTTGAAGAAGGCGTGGGCGTCTTCCACGGTCATCTCCAGAATCTGCGCGATGTTCTTGCCCTTCCACTGCACCTGCAGCGTCTCGCGGTTGTAGCGCTGGCCGTGGCAGACGTCGCAGGGCACGTAGACGTCGGGCAGGAAGTGCATCTCCACCTTCACCACGCCGTCGCCCTGGCAGGCCTCGCAGCGTCCGCCGCCGCTGGCCTGCGAGACGTTGAACGAGAAGCGCCCCGGCCCGTAGCCGCGCTCGCGCGCGGTGGTGGTCTCGGCCATCAGCTCGCGGATCGGCGTGAAGAGTCCGGTGTAGGTGGCCGGGTTGCTGCGCGGCGTGCGGCCGATGGGCGACTGGTCGACGTTGATGACCTTGTCGAAATGCTCCAGCCCGGTGATTGCCTCGTGCGCCGCCGCCTCGTCGTGCGCGCGGTGGATGGTGCGCGCCGCCGCGCGGTGCACCGTATCGTTGACCAGCGTGGACTTGCCCGAACCCGACACGCCGCTCACGCAGGTCAGCAGCCCGACGGGGATGTCGACGCTGACGCTCTTCAGGTTGTTGCCGCTGGCGCCGATGATGCTGACCTTTTGCAGCGCGCCGGGCGCGGGCGCAGGAGCCGCGGCGGTCTTGCGCGGCTGCGGAAAGCCGGAGGCGGCGGCCTTGCGCGGTGCGGCAGCGCCGGCATCGGCGCGCTCGGGCAGCCACGGCGTGCGCTGGAGTGGCACCGCGATGCTGCGCGCGCCCGACAGATACTGGCCGGTGAGCGACCGGGCGTTGGCCGCCAGCGCCTGCCAGTCGCCTTCGGCCATGACCTCGCCGCCATGCACGCCTGCGCCCGGGCCCATGTCGATGCAGTGGTCGGCGGCGCGGATCATGTCCTCGTCGTGCTCGACGACGATGACGCTGTTGCCCAGGTCGCGCAGCCGCGTGAGCGTGGCGATCAGGCGGTCGTTGTCTCTTTGGTGCAGGCCGATGCTGGGTTCGTCGAGCACGTACATCACGCCCGTGAGGCCCGAGCCGATCTGGCTGGCCAGGCGGATGCGCTGTGCCTCGCCGCCGCTGAGCGTGTCGGCGCTGCGCGCAAGGCTGAGGTAGGACAGGCCGACGTCGTTCAGAAAGCGCAGGCGGCTGGCGATCTCGCGCACCACCTTGTCGGCAATCTCGGCCTTGGCGCCGCTCAGCTGCAGCGTGTCGAACCAGTGCTGGGCGCCGGACAGCGTCATCTGGCTGACCTCGTGGATGGCGCGCGCGGCCTCGCCCTCGCCGACGCGCACATGGCGCGCCTCAAGGCGCAGGCGCGCGCCGCCGCATTCGCTGCACGGCTGGCTGACGCGGTAGCGCGCCAGCTCCTCGCGCACGACGTTGGAGTCGGTCTCGCGCCAGCGCCGCGCCATGTTGGGCAGGATGCCCTCGAACGGGTGCTCCTTGGTTACCGGCGCGCCTTGCGCGTCGCCCAGTGAATACTGGAACGCGATCGCTTCGTCGCCCGAGCCGCCCAGCACCACCTGCCGCACCGCGTCGGGCAACTGCTCGAACGGGGTTTCGACGTCGAAGACGTAGTGCGCCGCCAGGCTTTGCAGCATCGAGAAATACAGCGCGTTGCGTTTGTCCCAGCCCTTGATCGCGCCGGCGGCAAGGCTGAGCGACGGAAAGGCGACGACGCGCGCCGCGTCGAACACCTCCTGGTGGCCCAGGCCGTCGCAACCCGGGCAGGCGCCGCTGGGCGAGTTGAACGAGAACAGCCGCGGCTCCAGCTCGGCCAGCGCGTAGTTGCACAGCGGGCAGGCAAAGCGGCTGCTGAACAGGTGCTCGGCGCCGCCGTCCATCTCGACGGCGAGCACGCGGCCCGCGCCCTCGGCGCCGCCCACGCGCAGCACGGCCTCGACGCTCTCGGCCAGGCGCTGGGCCAGGTCGGCGCGGATGCGCACGCGGTCGATCACCACGTCGATGTCGTGCTTCTCGGTTTTCTTCAGCGCCGGCAGCTGCTCGTGCTCGTAGATCTTCCCGTCGACGCGAAAGCGCACATAGCCCAGCGCCTGCATCTGCGCGAATTGCTCGGTGAACTCGCCCTTTTTCTGGCGTGCCAGCGGCGCCAGCAGCATCAGCCGCGTGCCCTCGGGCAGCGCCAGCAGCGCGTCGACCATCTGGCTGACGGTCTGCGCCTGCAGCGGCAGGTGGTGCTCGGGGCACCAGGGCGTTCCGGCGCGCGCCCACAGCAGGCGCAGGTAGTCGTGGATCTCGGTGACCGTGCCGACCGTGGAGCGCGGATTGTGGCTGGTCGCTTTCTGCTCGATGGCGATCGCTGGCGACAGGCCTTCGATCAGGTCGACGTCGGGCTTGTCGAGGCGCCCAAGAAACTGACGCGCGTAGCTCGACAGGCTCTCGACGTAGCGCCGCTGCCCTTCCGCGTACAGCGTGTCGAACGCCAGCGACGACTTGCCCGAGCCCGACAGCCCGGTGACCACGACCAGCCGGTTGCGCGGAATGTCCAGGTCGATGTTCTTGAGGTTGTGCGTGCGCGCGCCGCGGATCGCGATGCGCTGCGCATGCAGCTGCGCGCCCAGGTAGGCGGCGCCGTCCGGGGCGGGGAGTGTGTGTTCAGGGGGCGGCTGGGTCACGGCGCACGGGCTCCTGCGCGCGGGCGCGGGCAGGAGCGGCAGGGGTGTGGATGGAGTGCGGGCGGTGGCGGATGCTCAGTCGCTCAGCCCCAGCATCAGCTGCAGGTTCTGCACCGCCGCGCCGCTGGCGCCCTTGCCCAGGTTGTCCAGGCGCGCCACCAGCACCGCGTGGTGGTAGGCGTCGTTGCCGTACACGCGCAGCTCCAGGTGGTTGGTGTCGTTGAGCGCCTGGGCGTCGAGCTTGCCGTCCTCGGTGGCCGGCATCACCTTGACCCAGTGCTGCGGTGTGTCGGTGCGCGCGTAGTGCGCCTGCAGCACCGCGTGCAGGTCGGCTACGCGCGGCTGGCCGGGCAGCAGGTCCAGGTGCAGCGGCAGTTCCACCAGCATGCCCTGGCGGAAGTTGCCCACCGCCGGCACGAAGATGGGCCGGCGCTTGAGGCCGGTGTACTTCATGATCTCGGGCAGGTGCTTGTGTGACAGCGCCAGCGCGTACAGCTCGTAGGGCGCGGCCTGGCCGCTCTCGTAGGCCTCGATCATCGTGCGCCCGCCGCCCGAGTAGCCGCTGACCGAGGGCAGGGCCAGCGGGTAATCCTGAGGGATCAGCCCCGCATCCACCAGCGGGCGCAAGAGCGCGATGGCGCCGGTGGCGTAGCAGCCGGGGTTGGCCACGCGGGTGGCCTGGCGCACCGCATCCCGCTGGCCGGGCGCGAGCTCGGGAAAGCCGAACACCCAGCCGTCGGCCGTGCGGTGGGCGGTCGAGGCGTCGATGACCTTGATCGTGCGGCCGGTCTCGGCGGTGATCGCGTCGATCATCGCCACGCTGTCCCGCGCCGCGTCGTCGTGCAGGCACAACACGACCAGGTCCACGCCCTCGATCAGCCGGCGCTTGGCCGCCGCGTCCTTGCGCAGCGCCGGGTCGATGCTGACCAGCTCCACGCCGGCCATGGCCTGCAGCCGTTCGCGGATTTGCAGGCCGGTGGTGCCGGCCTCGCCGTCGATGAAAACCTTGGGCATGGGGTGTTCTCCTGGGGCTGGTGCGGTGCAGCGCGCGGGCTGCATCGTCAAGATGGAGTAAGTAGGATGCGCTGCAATGGTGCGACGCAGCATGATACAGTTAGCCGCTGTCTCGTCCCCCGACTGCGGCCATTGCGACCGCCCGCCGGCTGAACGGGCCCCAAAAATACCATCCTTCCCTGAGAGAGACCTCATGAAGATTCACGAATACCAAGGCAAGGAAATCTTGCGCAGCTTTGGCGTGCCCGTTCCCCGCGGCATTCCCGCGTTCACGGTGCAGGAAGCCGTGGAAGCGGCCCAGAAACTCGGCGGCCCCGTGTGGGTCGTGAAGGCGCAGATCCACGCCGGCGGCCGCGGCAAGGGCGGCGGCGTCAAGGTCGCCAAGACCATCGACGACGTGAAGGCCCTGGCAGGCCAGATCCTCGGCATGCAGCTGGTCACGCACCAGACCGGGCCCGAGGGCCAGAAGGTGCGCCGCCTGTACATCGAGGACGGCGCCGACATCAAGAATGAGCTCTACATCTCGCTGGTCACCGACCGCGCCACGCAGAAGGTCGCGCTGATCGCCTCGTCCGAGGGCGGCATGGACATCGAGGAAGTGGCGCACAGCACGCCCGAGAAGATCATCACCGAGATGATCGACCCGCTCACCGGCATCACCGCCGAGCAGAGCAAGAAGGTGGCAGCCGCCATCGGCCTGACCGGCGCCTCGGTCGACCAGGCCGTCGACCTGTTCGCCAAGCTCTACAAGTGCTACATGGACACCGACGCGTCGCTGGTCGAGATCAACCCGCTCAACTGCGACTCCAAGGGCAATCTGATGGCGCTGGACGCGAAGTTCAACTTCGACTCCAACGCGCTGTTCCGCCACCCCGACATCGTCGCGCTGCGCGACCTGGACGAGGAAGACCCGGCCGAGGTCGAGGCCAGCAAGTTCGACCTTGCCTACATCTCGCTGGACGGCAACATCGGCTGCCTGGTCAACGGCGCCGGCCTGGCCATGGCCACCATGGACACCATCAAGCTGTTTGGCGGCGAGCCGGCCAACTTCCTGGACGTGGGCGGCGGCGCCACCCCCGAGAAGGTCACCGAAGCCTTCAAGATCATGCTCAAGAACCCCAAGGTCAAGGGCATCCTGGTCAACATCTTCGGCGGCATCATGAAGTGCGACACCATCGCCACTGGCGTCATCACGGCCTGCAAGGCCGTCAACCTGCAAGTGCCGCTGGTCGTGCGCATGAAGGGCACGAACGAAGAGCTGGGCAAGAAGATGCTGGCCGAGTCGGGCCTGCCCATCATCAGCGCCGACACCATGGCCGAAGCGGCCACCAAGATCGTCGAAGCCGTCCGTTAAGCCCCGGAGAGAACCCATGTCGATTTACATCAACAAAGACACCAAAGTCATCACCCAGGGCATCACTGGCAAGACTGGCCAGTTCCACACCGAGAAGTGCCAGGAATACGCCAACGGCAAAAACTGCTTCGTCGCGGGCGTGAACCCCAAGAAGGCCGGCGAGAAGATTTTCAACATCCCGATCTACGGCACCGTCAAGGAAGCCGCGCAGCAGACCGGCGCCACGGTCAGCGTGATCTACGTGCCGCCGGCAGGCGCAGCCGCCGCCATCTGGGAAGCCGTCGAGGCCGACCTGGATCTGGCGATCTGCATCACCGAGGGCATCCCGGTGCGCGACATGCTGGAAGTGCGCAACAAGATGAAGGCCAAGGAAGCTGCCGGCGGCAAGCGCACGCTGCTGCTCGGCCCCAACTGCCCCGGCCTGATCACGCCCGACGAGATCAAGATCGGCATCATGCCCGGCCATATCCACAAGAAGGGCCGCATCGGCGTGGTTTCGCGCTCGGGCACGCTGACCTATGAAGCCGTCGCGCAGCTGACCGAGCTGGGCATCGGCCAGTCGTCGGCCGTGGGCATCGGCGGAGACCCGATCAACGGCCTCAAGCACATCGACGTGATGCGCGCCTTCAACGACGATCCCGACACCGACGCCGTGATCATGATCGGTGAGATCGGCGGCCCCGATGAGGCCGAGGCCGCGCGCTGGTGCAAGGACAACATGAAGAAGCCCATCGTCGGCTTCATCGCCGGCGTCACCGCGCCTCCCGGCAAGCGCATGGGCCACGCCGGCGCGCTGATCTCGGGCGGCGCCGACACGGCCGACGCCAAGCTCGCCATCATGGAAGAGTGCGGCTTCACCATCACGCGCAACCCATCGGAGATGGGTCGCCTGCTCAAGGGCCTGCTGTAAACGCGGCACTTGATGCACGACGCCAGTGGAGCGATCCACTGGCGTTTTTTCATTCCAGGGGGCAGATCGAGCCATTGGCGGTTTGCACGCTTCTTCTATGATGCACGCTGCTTTTTTCTGCATCCTCCCGCTCACTTGTCCGCTCGCTTCAGGCAGTTTGTGCTGATCCACCCGATGAAATCTCTGCCCTGTCTCGTTCTGCACTGCGCGGGCGTCTCCGATACCGGACGGGTGCGCAACAACAACGAAGACGCGATGGCCTGGCACGCCGGTACCGGCCTTGCCGTGCTGGCCGACGGCATGGGAGGCTACAACGCCGGCGAGGTGGCGGCGGCGCTGGCCGTCGACGGCATTGGCAGCGACATGCTGCGCTGGCTGCGCCAGCACCCGGGCAGCAGCGCCGAGCAGGTACAGCAGGCGCTGGCCGCCGCGGTGCGCGCGGCAAACCAGGCCATCGTGCGGCACGCCGGCAGCGACGCGCAATGCGCCGGCATGGGAACGACGCTGGTGGCCGCAGTGTTTGGCGCCGGCACGCTGGTGCTGTGCCACGTCGGCGACTCGCGCTGCTACCGCCTGCGCGCGGGCAGCCTGCAGCAGCTCACGCGCGACCATTCCTGGCTGCAGGAGCAGATCGACGCGGGCTGGCTCAGCGCCGAGGAAGCGCAGTACTACGGCCCGCGCAACCTGGTGACGCGGGCGCTCGGGGTGCAGGACAATGCTCAGGAGGAATGCCAGAACCTGCCCGTGCAGGCGGGCGACCTGTATCTGCTGTGCTCGGACGGCCTGCACGACCTGATCGGCGACGCACTGCTGCAAGCCGCTCTGGCTCGTAGCCAGACGCTGGAGGACAAGGCGCAAAGCCTGGTAGACCTGGCCAACGCCCATGGCGGCAACGACAATATCAGCGTCCTGCTGGTGCAGGTTGGTGCCGCCGGCGATTGCGCCGACAATGGACTTTTGCAGGCGCCCTTGCAGCGCCTGCCCTGAGAGGTCGGGAAAATTCTCCATGCCCGCTTTGCACGCCAAAACACTCCCACTCATCGTTGCAAATACTCGCCATGGCCCGAGCCATGGCTGTGTTTTGCGTCTTGATTGGGTGCGTTTTGGTGCGCCTCTCGGGCACGGCCAATTTATTCTCAACCTCTACGGGTGTCGCCCTGTGCGGATACGCCATGCCATGAAAACACGAGTGACGCCATGCCCAAACTGATAGTGTCGATCGACGGAGTGGTCCTCAAGGAGGTGTCCTTGAACAAGGCGCACACCACCATTGGCCGGCGCCCGTACAACGACATCGTGATCGACCACCTGGTGGTCAGCGGCGAGCATGGCGTCTTTCACCTGCAGGACGGCGGCGTCGAAGTCGAAGACCTCAACAGCACCAACGGCACCTACGTCAACGGCAAGATCATCCAGCGCCAGCAACTGCGCAGCGGCGACATCGTCGAGATGGGCAAGTACCGCATCCGCTTCCTGGACGACCCGGGCGAGGGCGAATTCGAAAAAACCATGTTCGTGCAGCCCGGCGCGGGCGCCGCGCCGCAGCGCGCCGACGCCCAGGCCATGGCGGCGGCCGTCGCCACGACGCGCAATGCCGTGGTGCGCGTCGTCAGCGGGGCCGCCAGCGGCCGCGAGATGGCGCTGGTCAAGGTGGTCACGACCATCGGCAAGCCCGGCGTGGCTGTCGCGTCGATCACCAAGCGCCACCAGGGTTTCGTGCTCGCCCATGTCGAGGGCGCGCACCCGCCCACGCTCAATGGCAAGGGCATCGACCCGTTTGCCTCGGTGCCGCTGAGCGACGGCGACCACATCGCGCTGGCCGACACGCAGCTGCAATTCCTCTACACCTGAGCCGGCCGGCCTCGGGCCTCTCGTCGCCATTGCGCGCAGTATGATGGCGGGTTGCGCGGCTGCCCGTAGCTCAACCGGATAGAGCAATTGCCTTCTAAGCAATAGGTCGGGGGTTCGAGTCCCTCCGGGCAGGCCAGCCCTGTTGCGCTCTCCCCTGCATTGCTGCGCCTTCGCTGCGCCGATTTCCCCCGCTGCCCGATGGCCAAGGAAAAAACCCTCTACACCTGCACCGAATGCGGTGCCACCAGCCCCCGCTGGCTGGGCAAATGCCCGGGCTGCGGCGCGTGGAACACGCTGATCGAGGCGCTGGCCGAGCCTGCGGCGGCCGGGCGCAACCGCCTGAGCGCGGCCGTGCCCGGGCAGTACGCGGGGCTGGCGCAGGCGCAGCCGGTGGTGCCGCTGGCGGCGATCGAGGCGGCCGACGTGGCGCGCACGGCCACCGGCATGGATGAGCTCGACCGCGTGCTCGGCGGCGGCGTGGTCGAGGGCGGCGTGGTGCTGATCGGCGGCGACCCGGGCATCGGCAAGTCCACGCTGCTGCTGCAGGCGCTCGACGCGCTGCAGCGCCTGGGCCTGCCGACGCTGTACGTGACCGGCGAGGAGAGCGGCGCGCAAGTGGCGCTGCGCTCGCGCCGCCTTGGCATCGAGGGCAGCCAGGTGCAGGTGCTCGCCGAGATCGGGCTGGAGAAAATCCTCGCCACGGTCGACGCGGTGCAGCCGGCCATCGTCGTGATCGATTCGATCCAGACCGTTTACTCCGACCAGCTCACCAGCGCGCCGGGCAGCGTCGCGCAGGTGCGCGAGTGCGCCGCCCACCTGACGCGCCTGGCCAAGGCCACCGGCATCGCCGTGGTGCTGGTGGGCCACGTGACCAAGGAGGGCGCGCTGGCCGGCCCGCGCGTGCTCGAACACATGGTCGACACCGTGCTGTATTTCGAGGGCGACACGCACAGCAGCTTCCGCCTGGTGCGCGCGATCAAGAACCGCTTTGGCGCAGTGAACGAGATCGGCGTGTTCGCGATGACCGAGCGCGGCCTGCGCGGGGTGGCCAACCCCAGCGCCATCTTCCTCTCCCAGCACAGCGAGCCGGTGCCGGGCTCGTGCGTGCTGGTCACGCTGGAGGGATCGCGCCCGCTGCTCGTCGAGATCCAGGCGCTGGTCGACGGCGGCGGCATCAGCCCGCGGCGCCTGTCGGTGGGCCTGGAGCGCGACCGCCTGGCGATGCTGCTGGCGGTGCTGCACCGCCATGCGGGCGTGGCCTGCGCCGACCAGGACGTGTTCGTCAACGCCGTCGGCGGCGTGCGCATCAGCGAGCCCGCGGCCGACCTGGCGGTGATGCTGGCCATCACCAGCAGCCTGCGCGCGCGGGCGCTGCCCAAGGGCTTCATCGCCTTTGGCGAGGTGGGCCTGGCCGGCGAGGTGCGCCCCGCGCCGCGCGGCCAGGAGCGCCTGAAGGAGGCGGCCAAGCTGGGTTTCACGGTCGCCGTCGTGCCCAAGGCCAACGCGCCCAGGAAGCCGATCGCCGGCCTGGCCATCCACGCGGTCGAGCGCGTGGAGGAGGCGATGGACGTGGTGCGCGGGCTGGACTGATCGAGCCCGACGGCCGCCGCCCTACCATTGCGCCATGGCAGCCCCTCGCAGCTTCGAACCCCAATGCTCGGTGCGCCGCTATGGCGGCGAGCACCACGCACATGCGCACGACTTCGCGCAAATTTTCTACGCGCTCGAAGGCGGTATGGATCTGGAGATCGCCGGGCGCGCCGCCTTTGTCGACAGCGCCTGCGGCATCGTCATTCCCGCGGGCCTGGATCACGGCTATTGCGCCGAGCACAGCGCCCGCATCCTGGTGATCGACGCGCCCGACCAGGTGGGCCTGGCGCGCCTGCGCCGCTTTGCCGTACCGACGCCCTGGCGTGGCCAGGTGCTGGCGCCGCAGGCCGTGGCGGAGCGTCTGGCCGCCGTGCTGCAGGCGCCCGGGCTGCTCGCGCGCCGGCGCATCGACCTGGCGCGGCTCACGCAGCAGGTGCAGGCGGCGCTGCACGAAGACTGGCCCACGGCCCGGCTGGCCGCGCTGTGCCACTTGAGCGCGCAGCGCTTTCATGCGCGGCTGGTCGAGCTGATCGGCCAGACGCCCCAGGCCTGGCTGCGCGGCCTGCGCCTGGATCGCGCCGCGCAACTGCTGGCCGCGGGCCAGCCGCTGGAGACCACGGCGCTGGCCTGCGGCTACGCCAGCGCCAGCGCGCTGGCCTACGCGCTCAGGCGCGAGCGCGGCGTGGGCGCGCGCGATTTGCGCCGCGCATTGAATTAGGGCCCTAATAGCCGCTTGCATTGGCGGGCTGGAGCGCCGGCATCCTGTCGGCATTGCACAGCACAAACGTCGCCGGCCCCCACCCCGGCCCCCCAGAGGGGGAGGGAGTGACGGGAGCACTGCGCGCGTTTCTCGACAATTGACCGGCGCCGGCGGGCGCACCATCGCCACATGAACGACGCACGACATTCCGCCCGCGGTATTGCGCTGGTGCTGGCCGCCGCGATGCTCTGGGGCACGACGGGCACGGCGCAAAGCCTGGCGCCGGCCACGCTGTCGCCCTATTGGGTGGGGGCGCTGCGCCTGGTCATCGGCAGCGGCTTTTTTGCGCTGCTGGCCTGGGGCGCACCGGCGCGCTCTGGCCCCTGGCCCTGGGCGCGCATGTTGCTCGCCGGCGCCTGCGTCGCGGTCTACAACCTGAGCTTTTTTGCCGGCGTGCGCCAAAGCGGCGTGGCGCTGGGCACGGCGATCGCCATTGGCAGCGGCCCCATCTGGGCCGGGCTGCTGCAGACGGTGCAGGCGCGGCGCCTGCCGCCGCCGCTGTGGTGGCTGGGCACGCTGGTCAGCGTGGCCGGCGGCGTGGCCATGGCGCTGGGCCAGGGCGGCGGCCTGCACCTGAGCGCCGCCGGCGTGGCGCTATGCCTGCTGGCGGGCCTGGCCTACGCCGCGTATACGCTGGCCAACAAACAACTGGTGCTGGTGCTGGGCACGGTGCGCACCAATCTGGCGGTGTTCGGCAGCGCGGCGCTGGTTTCGGTGCCTGCGGCCTGGGCGCTGGGCGGCGCGCTGCAGGCGGGCGCCAGCAGCTGGGCGGTGGTGTTGTTCCTGGGGCTGGTCAGCACCGGGCTGGCCTATCTGCTGTTCACCAGCGGGCTGCGGCACATCTCGGGGGCCACCGGGGTCACGCTGGCGCTGGGAGAGCCGGTCACCGCCTTCGTGCTGGCGGTGCTCGTCGTCGGCGAACCCCAGCAACTGCTGGCCTGGCTGGGGCTGGCTGGTGTGATTGCCGGCCTGTGGGTGGTGGCGTGGGCGGAGTTGCGGGCGCAATCGTAGACTTGGCGGCAGATGACGCGCCGCTCCACGTCATCCCGGCGCATGCTGCAATCTTCGCCGGGGTGACGAGCGGTGAATCACACCCGAACCATTTGCTGCCATGACCATCGCTTTGCTGAACCCCTTCGTTTTTTCCTGCCGCCGGTGCGCCTGGGTGCTGGGCGTCGCGGCGGCGCTGGCGCTGCCCCTGCCGGCGCTGGCGCAGGTGGACGTGGGCAGCGCCTCGGCGCTGCGCAAGCTGGTGCCGGCGCAGACGCTGGAGCAGGCCGCCGACAAGCAGTACGACCAGCTGCTGGCCCAGGCAAAAGCGCAGCGCGCGCTGGCACCGGACAACAATGCGCAGCTGGTCAAGCTGCGCGCGATCGCCCGGCGCCTGATCCCGTTCACCAGCCAGTGGAACAGCCGCGCCGGCCAGTGGCGCTGGGAGGTCAACCTGATCGGCAGCAGCGAGGTCAACGCGTTCTGCATGCCCGGCGGCAAGATCGCGTTCTACACCGGCATCCTCGACCGCCTCAAGCTGACCGACGACGAGATCGCGATGATCATGGGCCACGAAATGGCGCACGCGCTGCGCGAGCATGCGCGCTCGCGCCTGGCCAAGACGCAGGCGACCAGCCTGGGTCTGTCGATCGGCGCGCAGCTGCTGGGCCTGGGCGACCTGGGCAACGCAGCGGCCAACCTGGGCACGCAGCTGCTGTCGCTGCAGTACAGCCGCTCCGACGAGAGCGAGGCCGACCTGGTCGGCCTGGAGCTGGCCGCGCGCGCCGGCTACAACCCGCAGGCCGCGGTCACGCTGTGGCGCAAGATGGGCGAGGTGACGGGCAGCGGCGGTGCCAGCTTTCTGTCGACCCACCCGAGCGGCCCCGAGCGCATCCGCGAGCTGGAGCGCAACGTACCGCGCGTGATGGGGCTGTACCAGCAGGCGCGGCGCTGACCGGCGCTGTTCAGGCTTTCGCGCCTGGCGCCGCCGCCAGGGCCGCGGCCAGGTCGGCGTGCAGCGCGGCGCCGCCGGCCTCCAGCAGGCCGATGCGCCGCGCCATGTCCAGCGGCTGGCCGGCAAGCGCCGCCAGATGCACCTGCAGGCCGCGCTGGCGGCAGGCCTGCAGCAGGGTCTGCAGCGTGCCCGCGCCGGTCGAGTCCATGTAGATCACCCCGCCCAGGTCGAGCACCAGCGCGCCGGTGCCGGCATGGGGGGCGGGCAGTGCGTCCTGCACCGTCTCCAGCGCGGTGGCCGAGCCGAAGAACAGCGCGCCGGACATGCGCCAGGCGGCGACGCCGGGCGGCGCGTCGGCCAGCGCCAGCGGCTCGGCGCGCGTCAGCGCGGCCATGCGGTAGATGAAGGTGGCGCAGGCGGCCAGAATGCCAACCTGCACCGCTACCGTCAGGTCGAACACCACGGTCAGCAAGAACACCGCCAGCAGCGTGGCGCGGTAGGTGCCGCGGTAGCGGCGCAGGTGCACGAAGGCGCGCCACTCGCCCATGTTCCAGGCCACGTGCAGCAGGATGGCGGCCAGGCACGCCAGCGGAATCGAGCTGGCCAGCGGCGCGGCCACCAGGATGACGGCCAGAAGCACCACCGCATGCACCATGCCCGCCACCGGGCTGGTGGCGCCGCTCTTGACGTTGGTGACGGTGCGCGCAATCGTGCCGGTGGCCGGCATGCCGCCCAGAAACGGCACGACGAAGTTGGCAATGCCCTGGGCCATCAGCTCCTGGTTGGGGTCGTGGCGGTCGCCGATGATGCCGTCGGCCACGCGCGCGCACAGCAGCGACTCGATCGCGCCCAGCAGCGCCAGCGTGATCGCCGGCATCAGCACGAAGCGCGCCGATTCCCATGAAAAATCGGGTAGCGCAAACGCCGGCAGCTCTCCCGGAATGCCGCCAAAGCGGCTGCCTATCGTCTCCACCGGCAGCTTGAACAGCGCGACGACGATGGTCGACAGCGCCAGCGCCACGATGGCGCCGGGCACCGTATTGAGCTTGCCCGAGAACGGCGCGCGCGCGCCCAGCGACGGCATCCAGTGCTGCCAGAGGGCGATGACCGCGAGCGAGGCGAGCGCCACGCCCAGCGCCCAGCCGTTGGTCGTGTGCAGCTGCTGCCAGACCGTGGACAGGATGCCGAAGAAGTCCGCCGGCATTTGCGCCACGCGCAGCCCCAGGAAGTCCTTGACCTGCGACAACGCGATCAGCACCGCGATGCCGTTGGTGAAGCCGGTGATGACCGCCACCGGAATGAAGCGCACCAGCGTGCCCAGGCGAAACAGTCCCATGGCGAACAGCAGCACGCCCGACAGCGCGGTGGCAATGATCAGGTTGGCCACGCCGTACTGCTGCACGATGCCGTAGACGATGACGATGAACGCGCCGGCCGGCCCGCCGATCTGCACGCGGCTGCCGCCCAGCAGCGCGACGAGAAAGCCGGCGATGATGGTGGTGAAGATGCCCGCCTCGGGCTTGAGCCCCGAAGCGATGGCGAACGCCATGGCCAGCGGCAGCGCGACGACGGCGACCGTCAGGCCGGCGCCGATGTCGGCGATCAGCCGCGTGCGGTCATAGCCCTGAAGGGCGTCGAGAAGTCGGGGGCGGAAAACGAAAGCCATGGTCACTGCTCCGGGAGATGGGACGATGCAAGCGCGCGGGGCGGCATGGCCTGGGCGGCCCGCAGTGGCGCAGCCGCGTGATGAAGCGGCGGCGTCGGGTCAGCGGCGGGGTGCGGAGCATGGATGGGGAGATGGCTGGGGTGTGCGGTGGCGGCCAGTGTACGCCGGCGGTTCGGGCTGATTCAGCCTCCCTCGGGCAGTTGGACTCGCCCTTCGCGCAGCGCGGCGATCAGAAGGTCGGGCGTGGCGCGGATATGCGCCTCCAGCGCCAGCGCGGCGCGCGCCTCCTGGCCTGCCATCGCGTAGGTGAAGATTTCGGCGTGCTCGTCGTGCACGTTGCGGATGCTGCCGGGCAGCTGGATGGCGTAGCTGCGGTAGCGCTCGCTGTGGCGCGACAGCAGGCGCAGCACGCGCAGCGTCCAGGGCGAGTCGTGGCCCGACAGCAGCGCCTCGTGAAAGCGCAGGTTGAGCTGCTCCCACAGGCGCCTGCGCCCGGGCGCGATCGGCTCCTCGGCCGACAGTGCCTGCCAGGCCTCTTCGACGGCCTGGCGCCAGGGCGCGCCGCCGCTGCGGATCGACAGACGCAGCGCGCCGGTTTCCAGCTGCACGCGCAGCTGGGTGATGTCTTCGAGCTCCTCGGGCGCGATCGGTGCGACGCGAAAGCCGCGCTGGCCCTCGGTGACGACCAGCGCGTCGCTGGCCAGGCGAGTGATGGCCTCGCGCAGCGTGCCGGCGCTGACCGAGTAGCGCTCCTTGAGGTGTTCCACGCGCAGCTTCTCGCCGGGCGCCAGCCGCCCTTCGACGATGTCGTCGCGCAGCTGCGTGTAGGCCTGCTCGATCAGCGTGCGCGAGGGCGCCGGTGCGTCGCTCGCGGTGCGCAGCGCGAAAGGCATGTGAGGAACGGGACGCTTGGCCATGGGATCAGCTTTCACGCAGTTTCTGCAGGCGGTAGCTCAGCTGGGGGCGCGTCAGGCCCAATTGGCGTGCGGCCGCGGAGAGGTTGCCGTTGTGGCGGGCCACGGCTGCTTCGATGAGCTGGTGCTCCAGCCCCTGCAGGTCCAGCGGCTGGGCCAGCAGTTGCTCGACGGTACTGGCATTGCATACCGGTGGCTGGATTGCTTGCAGCCCTCCCGAGGCGGCCAGGGTGTGCGTCGGCGCCTGCACGGCGGCCTGGGGGAACAGCGCGGGCGCGTCCACGCTGGTGCCCGCGTCGGTCAGGATGACGCTGCGCTCGATCAGGTTTTCCATTTCGCGCACATTGCCCGGCCAGGCGTACTCGCGCAGCGCCTGCAGCGCGCGGTCGGTGAAGCCTTCGACATGCCTGTCGTGCTGGCGCGCAAAGCGCTGCAGCAGGTGCTGGGCAAACAACTCGATGTCCTGCGTCCGCTCGCGCAGCGGCGGAATCGTGATCGGGTAGACATTCAGGCGGTAGTACAGATCCTGGCGAAAGCGTCCGGCGCGCACCGCCTCCAGCAAGTCGACGTGGGTGGCGGTGACCAGGCGCACGTCCACCTGGCGCGGCTGGGTGCTGCCCAGGCGCTCGACCTGGCCGTCCTGCAGCACGCGCAGCAGCTTGGCCTGCGCGGGCAGCGGCAGCTCGCCCACCTCGTCAAGGAACAATGTACCGCCGTCGGCGCGCTCGAAGCGCCCGGCGCGCGCCGCGTCGGCGCCGGTGTAGGCGCCTTTTTCGGTACCGAACAGCTCGGACTCGACCAGGTCCCCGGGCAGCGCCGCGCAGTTGACTGCGACGAAGGGCTTGGCCGCGCGCTGACTGAGCGCGTGCAACGCGCGGGCAAAGCGCTCCTTGCCCACGCCGGTCTCGCCATCCAGCAGTACGGTGACCTGCGTGCCGGCGGCCTTGCGCAGCAGCTCGGTGGCGGCAGTGAAGCCGATCGAGCGGCCGATCAGCTGATCCAGTGCGTCGGCAGGGGGCTCGGGCAGGTCTTCCGCGGCTATGGGCGCGGGCCAGGTGGGCGGGCTGCGCGTACCGGCGCCGGCGGAGTTGGATAGGGGAGCATCAGTATCGGGGGCGTAGTCGCGCGCCATCTCGGCGGCATCGGGCCAGGCGTCGAGCACCCGGCCTTTGATACGGCAGTGCGCGGCGCCGCAGCCGCTGCAAGCCACTTCCTTGAACAGCACCTGGCGGCCCATGAAGCCGCTGCTATAGCCCGAGGCGTAGCCCAGCAGTGTCCAGCACACGGGTTCGCTTTGCGGGCCGAAGTCGCGCAGGTGGATCTCCGCCTCCCAGGAATGCTGCCAGTCGAATACGCCGTAGAAGTGGCCGCTGGCCAGGTCGATCTCCAGCTGCGCGGGCGTGACCTGCACCATGCCTTCGAGCATGTGCAGCTGTGGCCCCACGCTGAACATGTCGGACACTTCGGCGTGCGGGCGCAGTTGGCGCGCCAGCGCCGCGTCGCGCTCGCCCGATGCATAGCCCGCGCGCATCATCAGCCGGCGCGCTGCCTGCGGCCCCAGCGTGCGCATCAGCTCGCGGCGCAGCAGGCCGAGCGACCCCACATGCATCAGCACCATGCGCTGGCCCGCCAGCCAGATGCGCCCGTCGGCCGCGGAGAACTGGATCTGGCGGCGCAGATCGGCGTCGGAGGGCATTGATGGGGATGCAGACATGCTCCAAATTATCGAGAAATCATGCCCTGCCGCAATACGGACGGTTCTCTATTCATCAAATGATGAATTTCGCCCGAATCGGCTCGATCAAATCCGCATAGTGCGGCGCAGCATTGTCGCCAAATGTCTCGCCGGATGTTTCCGCAGGGTGAATGGCAGACGGTGTTTTTAAGTATTTACCCGAAATTATCGAGATTTATGCCGGTTTGCGCGAAGCCCTGGCACGGCTCCTGCAATACCTCCTGGCATGAGCACGCAAATCACCCCCGATGAGCGCTGGGACATAGAGCGCCGCTACATCCGCATCGTGCAGGAGCACGACAGCGGCATGGTCGAGTTCGAGTTCGCCGTCGGCGAGCCCGGCCTGTTCGTCGAAATGGTGCTGCCGCGCGCCGAGTTCGACGACTTCTGTACTACCCAGGGCGTGCAACCCACCCACGGCGCGCTGCCCGAGCAGGAGCAGGGCAGCGCTGCGCACGAGTGGGACTGGAGCCTGCGCGCCGCACGCGAGCAGCACTTTCGCAACAAGCCCTGACGGGCTGCACTTCACCCTTTCATAACACCACCCTCAGGAGACGACCCCATGCAAATCGACCTGCGCACCGTCAGCATCACGCCGCTGCGCCAGACCTACAACCACATCGCCGAGCGCCTCGGCACCGACAAGCCCGCGTCGCGCTACCTCGAAGGCACGATGGATGTGCAGCCCACGCACAACTTCCACTACCGCCCCACCTGGGATCCGGAGCATGAGCTGTTCGATCCCAGCCGCACCCGCCTGGTGATGAAGGACTGGTATGCGCTCAAGGATCCGCGCCAGTTCTACTACGGCACCTACACCCAGGCGCGCGCCCGCATGCAGGAGGTGGCCGAGGCGGACTTCGCCTTCGTCGAGGAGCGCGGCCTGGCCGATCGCTTTGATGACACCGCTCGCCGCACCGCGCTGGACTTCTACCTGCCGCTGCGCCACGTGGCCTGGGGCGCGAACATGAACGGCGCCTACCAGTGCGCCTACGGCTACGGCACTGCCATCACCCAGCCCTGCCTGTACGCGGGCATGGATCAGCTGGGCATTGCCCAGTACCTCACCCGCCTGGGTCTGCTGCTGGGCAGCCAGGGCGAGCTGGAGGCCGGCAAGCAGGCCTGGCTGGAGGCGCCTGCCTGGCAGAGCCTGCGCCGCCTGGTGGAAGACACCTGGGTGATGAAGGACTGGTTCGAGCTGTACGTGGCGCAGAACGTGGCGCTGGACGGGATTCTGTTCGGCCTGGCCTACAAGGAGGTCGATCAGGTCATTTCCGAGCAGGCAGGGCCCACGGTGTCCATGCTCACGCGCTTCCAGGCCGAGTGGAGCCAGGAGGCGAACAAATGGGTCGACGCCGTTATCAAGGCCGCGGCGGCCGAGAGCGCCGAGAACAAGGCGCTGCTGTCCGGCTGGTACGCCCACTGGCGCGCCCGCGTGCAGGAGGCCCTGGCGCCGGTGGCCGAACTGGCACTGGGCGCGGATGGCGCAGCAGCGCTTGAGCGCACGGTGGCCGCCGTCGATGCGCGCATGAACAAGGCCGGTCTGGCCATCGGCGCCTGAGCGCCCACACAACCCCCGCATCAGGAGACAGCCATGTCCAACGTATTCATCGCCTTTCAGAAAAACGAGGAATCGCGCGCCATCGTCAGCGCCATCCTGGCCGACAACCCCGGCGCCGTCCTGAGCGACCAGCCGGCCATGGTGAAGATCGACGTGCCCCACCGCCTGGTGGTGCGCAAAAGCACGATCGAGCAGGAAATCGGCCGCGACTTCGACCTGCAGGAGATGCAGGTCCACCTGATCACCATGAGCGGCAACGTCGACGAGACCGACGACGAATTCACCCTCGCCTGGCACCAGTAAACCCCCCCACGTCCATAGACAGACGACGACAGGAGACACCCACCATGGACATGAAAGTCACCAAGAAACTCGGCCTGAAAGAGCGCTACAACCTCATGACGCGCGACCTGGCCTGGACGCCCACCTATCAGTCCGTAAAGGACGCCTACCCGCAGGTGGAGTACGAAGGCATCAAGATCCACGACTGGGACAAGTTCGAGGATCCGTTCCGCATGACGATGGACTCGTACTGGAAGTACCAGGCCGAGAAGGAGCGCAAGCTCTACGCCATCATCGACGCCTTCACGCAGAACAACGGCCACCTGGGCGTGACCGATGCGCGCTACATCAACACGCTCAAGCTGTTCCTGACCGGCATCACGCCCAACGAATACATGGCGCACCGCGGCTTTGCCCGCATGGGCCGCGAGTTCCCCGGCGCCGGCCCGCGCGTGGCCTGCCTGATGCAGAGCCTGGACGAGATCCGCCACGCGCAGACGCAGATCCACAGCCTGTCCAACTACAACAAGCACTACAACGGCTTCCAGAACTGGCACCACCAGCACGACCGCGTGTGGTTCCTGAGTGTTCCGAAATCGTTCTTCGACGATGCACTGACCTCCGGCCCGTTCGAGTTCATGGTCGCCATCGGCTTCGCATTCGAATACGTGCTCACCAACCTGCTGTTCGTGCCCTTCATCTCGGGCGCGGCCTACAACGGCGACATGGGCGCGATGGCGTTCGGCTTCTCGGCGCAGTCCGACGAGTCGCGCCACATGACGCTGGGCCTGGAGATCATCAAGTTCATCCTGGAGCAGGATCCGGACAACTTGGCCCTAGTGCAGGCCTGGCTGGACAAGTGGTTCTGGCGCGGCTACCGCGTGCTGACCCTGGTGGCCATGATGATGGACTACATGCTGCCCAAGCGCGTGATGAGCTGGAAGGAAGCCTGGGAGATCTACGCCGAGCAGAACGGCACCGCCCTGTTCAACGACCTGGCGCGCTACGGCATCAAGGTGCCCAAGGGCTGGGAGCAGGCCTGCAAGGACAAGGACCACCTGAGCCACCAAGCCTGGAACGTGTTCTACAACTACGGCGCCGCCGCCCCCTTCCACACCTGGGCGCCCAGCGAGAAGGACATGGAGTGGCTGTCGGCCAAGTACCCAGAGACCTTCGACAAGTACTACCGTCCTCTGTGGACGCACTACAACGAGCAGCAGGCCGAGGGAAAGCGCTTCTACAACGGCACCCTGCCCATGCTGTGCCAGGTCTGCCAGGTGCCGATGTTCTTCACCGAGCCCGACGACCCGACCAAGATCGCCTACCGCGAAAGCGAATACGAGGGCGTGAAGTACCACTGCTGCTCCGACGGCTGCAAGCACATCTTCGACAGCGAGCCCGAGAAATACGTGCAGGGCTGGCTGCCGGTGCACCAGATCTACCAGGGCAACTGCTTCCCCGAAGACGTGGATCCCACCCGGCCCGACTTCAACCCGCTGGCCGAGGTCGTGCGTTGGTACAACATCGAATGGGGACGCGACAACCTGGACTACGCCGACTCCGAGGACAAGAAGAACTTCGAGACTTGGCGCGCCCAGGCCACGGGCAACTGAGGCCCGATTCATCTACAGACCACAGGAGACATTCACATGGCCGTCAGATCCGTCGCACCCTACAAGTTCGCCGCAAAGGACACGGTGGACAAATTCCCCGCCCCGCTGCTCTATATCGGCTGGGAGGATCACAAGATGCTCTGCTCCCCGTTCTGCGCCCCAATGCCGCCGACGATGAAGTTCGGCGAGCTGGTGCAGGGAGCGCTGCCCGGCATGTACGGCGCACATCCCGACTTCGCCAAAATCGACTGGAACCGAGCCGAGTGGTTCATGTCCGGCGAGCCCTTCACGCCCGACATGGACAAGACCCTGGCCGAACACGGCATAGGCCACAAGAGCGTGATCCGCTTTCGCACGCCGGGGCTGACCGGGCTGCGGGGGTCGCGTTTCTGAGCGGCCTTCCCGCTCCCTCTCCCGCTGGCGGGAGGGGGCCGGGGTGAGGGTGCCGGCTTCATCGCCCTGCCGGAACACACTCCCTCACCCCCATCCTTTCCCCCAAGGAGAGAGGGAGTAATGAATGGCTACAGCCTTTGTGCATAAAGCGCAAATAGCTCTTATTTTTATAGTTTAGTGAGACAGCCATGAGCTACCAGCTGACGATTGAACCGCTGGGCCAGACCATCGATGTCGACGATGGCCAGACCATTCTGGACGCCGCGCTGCGCGCCGGCATCTACCTGCCGCACGCCTGCGGCCACGGCCTGTGCGGCACCTGCAAGATCGAGGTGCAGGATGGCGAGATCGAGCACGGCGAGGCCAGCGGCTTTGCCCTGATGGACTACGAGCGCGAGGAGGGCAAATGCCTGGCCTGCTGCGCGACGCTGGAGTCCGATGTCGTGATTGAGGCCGAGATCGACGAAGAGCCCGACGCGCAGAACCTGCTGGTGCAGGACTACGGCGGCACCGTCTCGCGCATCGAAGACCTCACGCCCACCATCAAGGGCGTGTGGATCGAACTCGATGCGCCCATCACCTTCCAGGCCGGGCAGTACATCAACCTGCACATTCCGGGCGAGGGCACGCGCGCCTTCTCGATCGCCAGTGCTCCGGGCGAGAGCCGCGAGATCGAGCTCAACATCCGCCGCGTGCCCGGCGGCATGGGCACGGGCTGGGTGCACGACCAGCTCAAGGCGGGCGACGCGGTCAAGGTCACCGGCCCCTACGGGCGCTTTTTCATCCGCAGCAGTGCGCACGCCAAGGAAGACCTGGGCTATCTGTTCCTGGCCGGTGGCTCGGGGCTGTCCAGCCCGCGCTCCATGGTGCTCGACTTGCTGGCTGCCGGCGAGGGCCGGCCCATCACCCTGGTCAACGGAGCGCGCAGCCGCGCCGAGCTCTACCACCACGACGAATTTCTGCAGCTCGCGCAGCAGCACCCGCATTTCACCTATGTGGCGGCGCTGTCGGACGAGCCGGATGGCGAGGGCTGGGAGGGCGTGCGCGGGTATGTGCACGAGGCTGCCAAGACGTATTTCAACAACGACTTCCGCGGCCACAAGGCCTATTTGTGCGGCCCACCGATGATGATCGAGGCCTGCATCACCACGCTGATGCAGGGCAGGCTGTTCGAGCGCGACATCTACACCGAGAAGTTCATCTCGGCCGCCGACGCGCAGCAGGTGCGCAGCCCGCTGTTCAAGAAGATTTGAACGATGCGTGGACGGCCCCCATACCGATGCTCAAACCGCGTGGCCTTTGCGCCCGCGGGAACTGGCGGCAAACGCATGCACCACCTCCAGAAAGGCCGCCAGCGCGGGCGACGGGTCGCCCCTGCGGTACAGGCAGCTGAGCTCCAGATCCTTGAGCTGAGTGCTGTGCAGCGGGCGAAACGCCACCCCCGGCAGGCGCAGGTTGGACGCCGACTGCGTGGTGATGGCCGCGCCAAAACCGGCCGACACCAGCGCGATGGCGGTGAGCACGTCCTCCACCTCCTGCTCCACCCGCAGCGGCACGCCCTCGGCGTGGAAGGCATCGGTAATTTCCTGCGCCAGGCCGCGCATGGGCACGTTGGGGTAGAGGATGATCGGCACGCCGGCCAGATCCCGCAGGCACAGCGAGGGCAGCACGGCCAGCGGGTGGGAGTCGGCAACGGCCACCATCAGAGGCTCGCGCAGCACCGTCTCGGTGCAGATGTCGCTCTCGGGCGGCACCAGGCGGTTGAAGCCCACGGTGATGCGCCGTTCGCGCAGCGCCTGGATCTGCGCGTCCTTGGTCAGGTTGTGCAGCACGATCTTCACGTTGGGCCGCGCCTTGTGAAAGCGCGCCAGCATGCGTGGAATCACGTCCAGCACGCCCGAGCCGAACAGGCCCACGTCCAGCCGCCCGATCAGCCCCTGGCCCGCCAGGCGCGTGCGCTCGGCGGCCTGGTGCGCCAGCTCCAGCAGGTTGGGCACCTCCTGCAGCAGCGTGTGGCCGGCCTCGGTCAGCTGCATGCCCTTGGGCGTGCGGATGAACAGCGGCACGCCCAGCTTTTCCTCCAGCGCCTGGATGTGGCGCGTCAGCGGCGGCTGCGACAAGTGCAGGCGCGCGGCGGCGCGGCCGATGTGGCCCTCCTCGGCCACGGCGAGAAACAGGCGCATGTCACGCAAGTCCATGGGGGGCTCTCCTTCGCAATTGCATACGGCGATGGTATCGAGATTGCCAAAAAATGGTGTTGGTCGGTATTGAGCGCATCGCCTATCGTTGCCGCCATCCCCAGTTGCCACGCTGCGGCGTTTTTCACGGACAGCCAGCCAGATGGACGCCTCTTCTCCGACCGACAACCAGACGCAGGCCGCACCGGCTGCACCCGCGACAACCCCGCCGTGCGCCGTCACGGTGCTGATCGCGCGTCGTGTCCTGCCAGCGGCGGTGGTCGGCTTCGAGGCAGCCATGCGCGGCATGCTGGCCGCGGCGCAGGAGTTTCCTGGTCACCTGGGTGGCCAGGTCGTGCCGCCGGACGAGGCTGGCGACAGCGAGGAGCCGCTGCTCTGCCACGTGGTGTTCGCCTTCGACACCGAGGCCCATCTGGCCGCATGGCAGAACTCGCCAGAGCGCGCACACTGGCTGCAGCGGGTGCTGCCGCACACCGTGGGTGCGCAGCAATTGCAGCGCGTGACGGGGCTGGACTACTGGTTTGCCGCGCCCGACGGCACCACCCGCACGGCGCACCTGTGCTGGAAGGTGGCGTGCGTCACCTGGCTGGGCATCTTCCCCACCGTGCTGCTGCTGTTCCTGACCGTGGCGCCGCTGCTGGCCGATTGGCATCTGGTGCCGCGCCTGGCGCGCTGGCTGCACCCGTGGCTGCACGCCGGGGCGTGAAACGCCCATCGCACGGTGGCGGGCTTTGTTCATGCTGGAACGGTATTGAGTTTGGGGAAAAACAGTATTGGACGGTAACGACATCCGTTTCTATCGTTACCCCCTGATCCGCAGGCATCCCGACAAAGAGGGCGCCGCAAAGGAGACAAGACCATGCAGAAATTCATTGTTCATATCGAAGACACCGGCGAGCACTACGCCGCGCTCGATACGCGTTCCGTGCTCGAAGGCATGACGGCGCTGGGCAAGAAAGGCATTCCCGTGGGCTGCCGCCAGGGCGGCTGTGGGGTGTGCAAGGTGCAGGTGCTCGAAGGCGTGTACTCCAAGCGCGTGATGAGTCGTGCCCACGTCAGCGCCGACGAGGAGGCCGCGGGCTGCGTGCTGTCCTGCCGCATCTATCCCGCCAGCGACCTGCGCTTGCAGGTTGTCGGTGCAATGAAGAAAAACGTATGCCGCCAGACAGCGGCGCCCTTTTCCCCTCAACCCATGAGCCAGGCAATCTAAAGGAGACAAACCATGGCAATGACAGGTGTTTTGCGTCCAGGTCACGCGCAGATCCGCGTGCTGGATCTGGAAGAGTCGATCAAGTGGTACACGGACGTGATGGGCCTCAAGCCCATGGGGCGCGACGCCCAGGGCCGTGCCTATTTCAAGACCCGCGCCGAGCGCGACCACAACAGCATCATCCTGCGCCAGGCCGACCAGGCGGGCATGGACTTCTTCGGCTTCAAGGTGCAGGACAAGGCCACGCTGGACGACTTCGAGAAGAAGCTGCAGGCCTACGGCGTGGCAACCGAGCGCATGCCCGCCGGTGACCTGCTGGAGACCGGCGAGCGCGTGCGCTTCAAGATTCCGACTGGCCATACGATCGAGCTGTACGCCGAGAAGACGGCCGTCGGCAACGCCACGGGCTGCACCAACCCGGATGTGGACGTGATCGACCAGCCCGGCATCACGCCGATCCGGCTGGACCACTGCCTGATCTACGGCGACGACCTGGAAGGCGCGCGCGACCTGTTCATCAACGTGCTGGGCTTCACCCTGGTCGAGCGCGTGAAGCTGGAAGACGGCGAGACCGATCTGGCCGTGTGGCTGACCTGCAGCGCCAAGGCGCACGATATCGCCATCGTGCGCCATGGCGAGAAGGACAAGCTGCACCATGTGTCGTTCCAGTTGGGCAGTTGGGAGCAGGTGCTGCGCGCCGCCGACATCATGAGCAAGAACCGCGTCCCGCTGGACATCGGCCCCACGCGCCACGGCATCACCAACGGCACGACGATTTACTTCTTCGAGCCCTCGGGCAACCGCCTGGAGACCTTCAGCGGCGGCTACGACCACTACCCCGACATGCAGCCCATCACCTGGACCTGGGACGAGGTCGGCGCTGGCATCTTCTATCACGATCGTGAGTTGAACGACGCCTTCCTGAGCGTGGTGACCTGATGGCGGGCCACAGCATCGAGCAGCGCGTCATCACCGCCGAGGCGGCGCACGCGGCAGTGGCCGCTGCCGTCGCCCGGGCGGGCGAGCTGGGCATACGCATCAACGCCGCGGTGACTGATGCGTCCGGCGTGCTGGCCGCCTTTTTGCGCATGCCCGGCGCCTTTCTGCACTCGGTGGACATTGCCATCGACAAGGCCTACACCGCAGCCGGCTTCGGCTTTGCCACCGCGCAGTGGGCCGGCATGCTGCAGGGCGACGACGCGCTGCGCCTGGGCATGCCGGTGCGCCCGCGCAACGTGGTCTTCGGCGGCGGCCTGCCGGTGCGCGAGGGCGGTGTGCTGATCGGCGGCATAGGCGTGTCGGGCGGCAGTGCGCAGCAGGACGAGGAATGCGCCCGCGCCGCGCTGCAGGCGCTGGGACTGGATGAAGCTTGAGCTGCTGACTGCAGCCGCATACCAAGGAAAAACAATGAGACTGCCCCCCATTGCCGGAGCCGCTGCGCTGGCGCTGTTGACGGCTGCCGCAGCGCACGCCGACGGCCACTATGTTCCTGGCGTCGAAGGCATCCAGGGATCGAGCGTGCCGCCTGCGGGCGTCTACTACCTGGGCTATCTGGTCAACTACAACATCGACAGCCTGCGCGCGCCGGGCAGCAGCACGGTGCCCGGCCACAACACGGGCACGGTGACCGCGCTGGCCAACCGCTTCGTCTGGGTCACCAACTACAAGCTGCTGGGTGCGGACTACGGCATGGAGGCCATCGTGCCGGTCATGCGCACCTCGCTGACCTTCAACGCGGCGGGCATTTCCGAGTCGCGCTCGGGCGTGGGCGACGTGTATCTGGGCCCGCTGGTGCTGGGCTGGCATGGCCAGCAATGGGATGCCGTCGCCGCCGCCGGCCTGTGGCTGGACAACGCCAGCGACAGCCACCCGGCCTCACCCGGCAAGGGCTTCAGAAGCACCATGCTCACCGGCGGCCTGACCTATTACTTCGACACGGCCAAAACCGTCTCCGGCTCGGCCCTGATGCGCTATGAGTTCAACAGCAGGAACAACGGCTTTCGCCCCGGCCAGCAGCTGACCGTGGAGTGGGGCCTGGGCAAGTCGTTTGGCAGCTTTCAGGCTGGCGTCGTGGGCTACAGCCAGTGGCAGACCAGCGACGACAGCGGCCTTGGTGCGACGACCGACCGCGCGCGCCGTCACGCGCTGGGCGCCGAGCTGGTCTACCCCATTCCCGGTGCAGGCGTGTTCCTGAAGGGCGCCGCCTACAAGGAGTTTGGCGTTCGCAACAGCACCAAGGGGCAGCTGGTTCGCTTTACTTTGGTCAAGGCGTTCTAGCTGAGTGAGTCCGGCCGCGGTGCGGCCGGCAAATGGCAGGTTTTGAATGGCAAAGGCAGTGAAATGAAAGAGTTTCTCCACTTCATCAACGGCGAGTACGTCAAGAGCGCTTCGGGGCGCACGTTCGACAACTTCAACCCGATCAACGGACAGCTGATCGGCAAGGTTCACGAGGCCGGGCGCGCCGAGGTCGACGCGGCAGTGGCCGCCGCCAAGGCGGCGCTGAACGGCGAATGGGGCCGCCTGTCGGTCGCGGAGCGCTGCAAGCTGCTCGATGCGGTAGTGGCCGAGATCAACCGCCGCTTCGACGACTTCCTGCAGGCCGAGATTGCCGACACCGGCAAGCCCCATCACCTGGCCTCGCAGGTCGACATTCCACGCGGCGCGGCCAACTTCCAGGTCTTCACCGAGACCATCAAGAGCGTGTCGACCGAGTCGTTCAACATGCGCACGCCCGACGGCAAGACGGCCCTCTCCTACGGCGTGCGCGTGCCGCGCGGCGTGATCGCCGTGGTCAGCCCGTGGAACCTGCCGCTGCTCTTGATGACCTGGAAGGTCGGCCCGGCTCTGGCCTGCGGCAACACCGTGGTCGTCAAACCCAGCGAGGAGACGCCCGCCACCACCGCGCTGCTGGGCGAGGTGATGAATGCGGTGGGCATGCCCAAGGGCGTCTACAACGTGGTGCACGGCTTCGGGCCGGACTCGGCCGGTGAATTCCTCACCAGCCACCCCGACGTCGACGGCATCACCTTCACCGGCGAGACCAGCACCGGCGCGGCCATCATGAAGGCGGCTGCCAACGGCGTGCGCCCGGTGTCGATGGAGATGGGGGGCAAGAACGCGGCCGTCGTGTTTGCCGACTGCGACTTCCAGAACACCGTCGACACGCTGACCCGCTCGTGCTTCGAGAACGCCGGCCAGGTGTGCCTGGGCACCGAGCGCGTCTACGTCGAGCGCCCGATCTTCGACAAGCTGGTCGCAGCGCTCAAGGAGCGCGCCGAGTCCATGGTGCCGGGCGACCCCTATGACAAGGCGACCAAGATCGGCCCGGTGATCAGCAAGGAGCACCAGGCCAAAGTGCTGGGCTTCTACAAAAAGGCGGCCGAAGAGGGCGCCACCGTGGTCACCGGCGGCGGCGTGCCCGACATGCCCGAGGCGCTCAAGGGCGGCTCCTGGGTGCAGCCCACCATCTGGACCGGCCTGCCCGAGACCGCCAGCGTCATCACCGAGGAAATCTTCGGCCCCTGCTGCCACATCAGCCCCTTCGACGCTGAGGATGAAGTCTTGGCCAAGGTCAACGCCAACCGCTACGGCCTGGCCACGGCGGTGTTCACCCAGGACATCGGCCGCGCCAACCGCCTGGCGCAGAAGATCGAGGTCGGCCTGTGCTGGATCAACTGCTGGTTCCTGCGTGACCTGCGCACGCCGTTTGGCGGCTCCAAGCAGTCGGGCATTGGCCGCGAGGGTGGTGTGCACTCGCTGGAGTTCTACACCGAGCTGCGCAACGTGATGGTGAAGTTCTGAGCGCGCGCTCACATGGACGACAAGGAACGAAATGCAGCAGACACAGATTGATGCGCTGGGCGACCAGCTGTACGACGCGCTGACAGGGGGCCGCATGCTGGCGCCGCTGACCGAGCAGCATCCGGACATGACGGTGGACGACGCCTACGCGGTGCAGCAGCGCCTGATGGCGCGCCGCCTGGGCGCGGGCGAGAAGGTCGTCGGCAAGAAGATCGGCGTGACCAGCCAGGCCGTGATGGACATGCTGGGCGTGTACCAGCCCGACTTCGGCTGGTTGACCGACGCCATGGTCTACAACGAGGGCGAGGCCATCCCGATGCAGCGCCTGATCCAGCCCAAGGCCGAAGGCGAGATCGCCTTCGTGCTCAAGAAAACCCTGCAGGGCCCGGGCGTGACCGTCGCCGACGTGCTGGCCGCCACCGAAGGCGTGATGGCCTGCTTCGAGATCGTCGACTCGCGCATCCGTGACTGGAAGATCAAGATTGCAGACACCGTGGCCGACAACGCCTCGTGCGGCGTCTTCGTGCTCGGCGACCGCCTGGTCGATCCGCGCGACGTGGACTTGGGCACCTGCGGCATGGTGCTGGAGAAGAACGGCGACATCGTCGCCACCGGCGCGGGCGCAGCTGCCCTGGGCCATCCGGCCAACGCCGTCGCCTGGCTGGCCAACACGCTGGGCGCGTTGGGCATTGCGCTGGAGGCCGGTGAGGTCGTGCTGTCGGGGTCGCTCGGCATCATGATCCCAGTCCAGGCCGGCGACAACCTGCGCGTGACGATTGGCGGCATCGGCGGCTGCTCGGTGCGCTTCATCTGAAACAAGGAAACACCATGAGCAAGAAAATCAAATGCGCCCTGATCGGCCCGGGCAACATTGGCACCGACCTGC
>PGEI01000079.1 GCA_002894305.1 Comamonadaceae bacterium CD01 | reverse complement strand
ATCCATCGCTTTCATTGTGTTCCTCTACTTCCAGGTTGCTGTACTAGCCCAACACAGCGGAGAAACCCATGCAGCAACTGGATCGCTTTGACCGCGACCTGATCGCCGCCACCCAGGGCGGCCTGCCCCTGGTCGCACGCCCCTACGAGGCAGTCGGCGCCATGCTGGGCGTCAGTGGCGAGCAGGTGCGCCAGCGCCTGCAGGCCATGCAGCGCAGCGGGCTGATCCGGCGCATCGGGGCCGTGCCCAACCACTATCGCCTGGGCTATACCGCCAACGGCATGAGCGTGTGGGACGTGGACGACGAGCAGGTCTCGGCACTGGGCCGCCAGGTGGCCGCGCTGCCCGGCGTGTCGCACTGCTACCGCCGCCCGCGCCACCTGCCCGACTGGCCCTACAACCTGTTCGCCATGCTGCACGGCACCGGCCGCGAGGCGGTCGAGCAGCAGGCCGGCGAAGTCGCCGCGCTGCTGGGCGCGGCCTGCCGCGGCCACGACATCCTGTACTCCACGGCCATTCTCAAAAAAACCGGCCTGCGCATCAAAGACTAACCCCACATGCGCCGCCTGCCCTACGCCGGCTGCGCCCCTCACCGATCCGATTGCCATGTTCCGAATCAGCCAGTACATGCGCGAACTCGCGCAAGCCGAGCAAACCGGCCAATACCCCCAGGTGCGCGACCGCCAGGCGCGCGGCCCCGTCGTCATCTGGAACCTGATCCGCCGCTGCAACCTCACCTGCAAGCACTGCTACGCGCTGTCGGCCGACCACGACTACGAGGGCGAGCTCACCTTGCCCGAGGTCTATACCGTCATGGACGACCTCAAGGCCTTTGGCGTGCCGGCGCTCATTCTGTCCGGCGGCGAGCCGCTCCTGCGCCCGGACATCTTCGAAATCTCCGCCCGCGCGCGGGAAATGGGCTTCTACACCGGCCTGTCAAGCAACGGCACGCTGATCGACGCGCCGCTGGCCGAGCGCATCGCCGGCGCCGGCTTCGACTACGTCGGCATCAGCCTGGACGGCCTCAAGCCCACGCACGACAAATTCAGGCGTCTGGACGGCGCCTTCGACCGCAGCCTGGCCGCCATCCGCCACCTGGCGCGCCACGGCGTCAAGGTGGGGCTGCGCTTCACGATGACCGCGCTCAACGCCCACGACCTGCCCAATCTGCTGCAGCTGATGAAGGACGAAGGCGCCAACAAGTTCTACTTCTCGCACCTGAATTACGCCGGGCGCGGCAACATCCACCGCGACAAGGACGCGCACCACCAGAGCACGCGCGCGGCCATGGATCTGCTGTTCGAGCACGCCTGGCGCGACGCGCAGGCCGGCTGCATGGACGACTACGTGAGCGGCAACAACGACGCCGACGGCCCCTACCTGCTGCAGTGGGTGCGCCGCAACCTGCCGCAGTGGGAGAGCGCCCTGCACGAGCGCCTGGTGCGCTGGGGCGGCAACGCCAGCGGCCAGATGGTGGCCAACATCGACAACCTGGGCCATGTGCACCCCGACACCATGTGGTGGCACCACGACCTGGGCTGTGTGCGCGACCGCCCGTTCTCCGAGATCTGGAACGACACCAGCGACCCGTTGATGGCCGGCCTCAAGCAACACCCGCGCCCGGTGCAGGGGCGCTGCCGCGATTGCCAGTATCTGGCGATCTGCAACGGCAACACCCGCGTGCGCGCCCAGCAGCTGACGGGCAACCCCTGGTTCGAAGACCCGGGCTGCTACCTGAGCGACGAGGAAGTCGGCGCGCCCAGCACCCCGTTCACGCCCTCCAAGGGCAAGAGCCGGCGCACCATCAACGTCGCGCCCGCCACTGCCTGACCCTGCATTCCGCACGGCCCCCGCCGGCCGTCACGCACCCGATGAAGACCTTGAAGAACACCCTGCGCCGCGGCGCGCTGGCCCTTGCCGCCGCCTTGCTGCCCCTGGGCGCCGTCCACGCGCAGGCGCCGGTGCCCGATGCAGGCACGGCGCTCGCGCAAGCACCCCGGCTCTACCAGCAGCACTGCGCCAGTTGCCACGGCGAGCAGCGCACCGGCCTGATGGGCCCGGCGCTGCTGCCCGAGAGCCTGGCGCGCATCCGCGCGCCCGAGGTGCTGCGCGTGATCCGCGAAGGCCGTCAGGCCACGCAGATGGGCGGCTTTGCCGACCAGCTCAGCGACGCCGAAATGCAGACGCTGGCCGACTGGGTGCGCACGCCGGTCGTGCCCGCGCCGCGCTGGGAAGAAGCCGATATCCGCGCATCGCGCGAGAGCACGCCGCTGCCCGCCGGCGAACCCGCCACGCCGCTGTGGCAGGCCGACCCGATGAACCTGTTCGTCGTCGTCGAGGCGGGCGACCATCACGTCACGCTGCTCGACGGCGACACCTTCGAGCCGATCACGCGCTTCCAGAGCCGCTTTGCGCTGCACGGCGGCCCCAAGTTCACGCCCGACGGGCGCTACGTCTTCTTCGGCTCGCGCGACGGCTGGATCACCAAGTACGACCTGTACCGCCTGCGCGTCGTCGCCGAGGTGCGCGCCGGCCTGAACATGCGCAACGTCGCCGTCAGTGGCGACGGGCGCTGGGTGATCGCGGCCAACTACCTGCCGCACACGCTGGCGCTGTTCGACGCCGACCTCAACCTGGTCAAGACCTACGACGCGACGACGCTGGACGGCAAGGCCAGCTCGCGCGTGTCGGCCGTCTACGACGCAACGCCGCGCCACAGCTTCATCGTGGCGCTCAAGGACATCCCCGAGGTCTGGGAGATCTCCTACGACGAAAAGGCCGAGCCGATCTATGACGGCCTGGTGCACGACTACAAGATGGGCGAAGGCATTGCCAGGCCCGGCTACCTGAACGTGCGCCGCACGCCGCTGCAAGATCCGCTGGACGACTTTTTCTTCGACCAGCCCTACCGCCACGTGCTGGGCGCCACTCGCCCGGCCAAGGGCAGCCAGGCAGCCAGCGCCCAGGTGGTCAACCTGGACGCACGCGTCAAGGTGGCCGACCTGCCGATCGCCGGCATGCCCCACCTGGGCTCGGGCATCACGTTCGCCTGGAACGGCACCACCGTGCTCGCCAGCCCCAACCTGGGCGGCGGCGCCATCGACGTGATCGACATGAAGACCTGGAAGACGGTGCGCACCATTCCCACGCCCGGCCCCGGCTTCTTCATGCGCAGCCATGAAGACACGCCCTACGCCTGGACCGACTCGATGATGAGCCCCAGCGCGCGCGACACATTGACCGTCATCGACAAGCGCACCCTGGAGCCCGTGGCCCAGGTGCGCGAGCCGGGCAAGACGCTGGCGCACATCGAGTTCACCCGCGACGGCCGCTACGCGCTGGCCAGCGTATCGGAGGCGGACGGCGCGCTCATCGTCTACGACGCAGGCACCTTCAAGGAGGTCAAGCGCCTGCCGATGAACAAGCCCGTGGGCAAATACAACGTATGGAACAAGATCACGCGCAGCGAGGGGACGTCGCACTGAGACGGAGCGCGACAGCGCTGGCAGTTTGACATTTACCAAGGGGGACCACTGGGTTTTCCCTGTACAGTGCGCACCCATGGACGCCGCGCACTTCGACATCCCCCGCTACCTCAGCGCCCTGCCCCTGTTCCAGGAGATGACGCCGCAGGAAATGCAGCGCATCTCCACGGGCTGCCGGTTGCGCAAATACGGCCGCAGCGATCACGTGTTCCACGTCGGCACGCCGTGCGAGGAGTTCCACGTCGTCGTCACCGGCCGCATCAAGCTCTACGCCATCTCGCCGACCGGGCAGGAAAAAGTGATCGAGCTGATCGGCCCCGGCATGTCGTTTGCCGAGGCGCTGATGTTCACCGACCGCCCCTACATCGTGAACGCCCAGGCGCTGGCCGACTCGCTGCTGCTGAGCGTGTCCAAGGACGCGGTGGTGCGCGAGATCGAGAACGACCCGCGCTTTGCCATGCACATGCTCGCCGGCATCTCGCGGCGCCTGCACGGCCTGGTGCACGACGTACAGACCTACACGCTGCACAACGGCACGCAGCGCGTGATCGGCTACCTGCTCAACGCCTTGCCTGAGGAAACGCAAGGCCACCCGGCCAGCCCCAGCCAGGGCATGCGCAGCGTCTCGCTGCCGGTGAGCAAGGCGACGATCGCCTCGCGCCTGTCGATCACGCCCGAATACTTCTCGCGCGTGTTGCACGAGCTGGAGTCCGCCGGCCTGATCCGCATCGACAAGCGCGACATCCACATCCCCGACACCGCCAGGCTGGCCAGCCACACGCTCTGAGTGGCCGCCGGCCGGACTCAGGCCGTCACGGCTCCAGCACCCCCGCAGCGCGCAACAGCTGCGCCGTCTCGAACAAGGGCAAACCCATGATGGCGCTGTAGCTGCCGCTGATGTGCTGCACGAACTGCCCTGCCCGTCCCTGGATGCCGTAGGCGCCGGCCTTGCCCAGCGGCTCGCCGCTGGCGACGTAGGCGTCGATCTGCGCGTGCGACAGCACACCGAAGTGCACCTGCGAGACCGACAGCGCCGCGCTGCGCCGCGCCCCGTGCTGCAGCGCCACGGCGGTCAGCACCTGGTGCGCGCGCCCGGACAGTGCGGCCAGCACGCGCGCTGCGTCCTGCGCATCCTCGGGCTTGCCGAGGATGGCATCGTCCAACGCCACCGTGGTATCGGCACACAGAATGGGCGCGGGCGGCAGGCCGCGGCGCGCGTGGCGGGCAACGGCAGCGTCGAGCTTGAGCGCCGTGACGCGCTGCACATAGGCGGCCGGCGCCTCGCCGGGCAGCACGGCCTCCAGCGCCTCGGCGTCCTCGCCGGCCTCGGCCAGCAGCAGTTCATGGCGCACGCCGATCTGGTCGAGCAACTGGCGCCGGCGCGGGCTTTGCGAGGCGAGGTAGATGAAATCAGGCATGGCGTGCGGGCGATCCGGACGGTGATTTTTCACTCGCGGTGGTAGGGATGGCCGGCATTGACCGACCAGGCGCGGTACAGCTGCTCGATCAGCAGCACGCGCACCATGGCGTGCGGCAGCGTCAGGTCGGACAGGCGGATGCGCTCGTGCGCCGCTTGGCGAAACGCGGGCTCCAGGCCATCGGGCCCGCCAATGACCAGGGCCACGTCGTCGCCGCCCAACTGCCAGTCCTTCAGGCGCACGGCCAGCGCCTTGGTCGTCAGGCTGGTGCCGCGCTCGTCGAGCACGACCACGCGCGTGCCGCGGGGAATGGCCGCCTCGATGCGCGCGCGCTCGGCCGCGTACAGGGTGTCCAGGCTCTTGGAGCCGCGCGGCTCGGTCTTGACCGCCTTGAGCTCCACCTTCAGTTCGGGCGGGAAACGCTTGGCGTAGTCGTCGTACGCCGTTTGCGCCCAGTCGGGCACGCGCTGGCCGACGGCGACGATGAGCAGCTTCATCGGACAGCGTCAGCCGGCGCCCTATTTGCGCGCGGCAGATTTCTTGGCGGCGGGCTTGCCTGCAGCGGTGCGTACCGGCGCCTTCTTGGCCGCAGGTTTTGCAGCAGACTTGGCCCCTGCCTTCTTGGCGACCGGCTTGTTGACCACGACCTTCTTGATCGGTGCCTTGGTTGCTGGGGTCTTTGCTGCAGTCTTGGCGGCAGTCTTTGCCGCGGGCTTGGCCGTGCCGCGCTTGCCGGTGGCTGCCGTGGCCGCTGCCTTCTTTGCCGCAGCCGGGCGGGCCGGGCTCTTCTTTGTGGGGCTCTTTGCCGTGACCTTCTTCGCCGGCGCCTTTTTGGCGGGAGCCCTGGCCGGCGCGCTCGCGTCTTCGGACGCGGTGATCTTGCGCGGCTTGGCGCTGCCCAGCTTCAAGCGCACCGGCTTGTCGCCCCAGATCTCCTCCAGACGGTAGTACTGGCGGATGGCCGGCTGCATCACGTGCACCACGGCCTGGCCGCAGTCGACGATGATCCACTCGCCGTTTTCCTCGCCCTCGGTGCGCGGCTTGTCGAAGCCCGCGTCACGCACCGCGTCGCGCACGCTGGCGGCCAGCGCCTTGGTCTGGCGGTTGGAGCCGCCGGTGGCAACGATCACGCGCTCGAACAGCGGCGACAGGTGCTCGGTATTGAAAACCTGGATGTCTTGTGCCTTGACGTCCTCCAGGCCATCGACGATGGCGCGCTGGAGTTTGGTCACGTCGCGCTTGGCGGCGGCGTCCGATCGGGTCGTGGTGGTCATCGGCGATATGTAGTGCGAGTGGGAAAGAAGGAGCAAAAGGCCGGCAGTGGCTGCAGGCCTTTCATTATGGAGGAAGCATTGCGCCTGTCGTACGGGCTAGAGCCAGTCGCGGCGCGGCAGAAAGCGGCGGGTCAGCTCGGCCTCGGGCGAGCCGTCCTCCCATTGGCGCTGGTAGCTCCAGGCCGCCTGCGGCGGCATGGACAGCAAGATGGACTCGGTGCGCCCGCCCGACTGCAGGCCGAAGTGCGTGCCGCGGTCGATCACCAGGTTGAACTCGACATAGCGCCCGCGCCGGTACAGCTGGAAGTCGCGCTCGCGCTCGCCCCAGGCCATGTCTTGGCGCCGCTCGACGATGGGCAGGTAGGCGCCAAGAAAGGCGTCGCCCACGCTTTGCGTCATCGCCAGGCTGCGCTCCAGGCCAAGCTCGGAAAAATCGTCGAAGAAGATGCCGCCGATGCCGCGCTGCTCGTCGCGGTGCTTCAGGTAGAAATACTCGTCGCACCACTGCTTGAAGCGCGGGTACAGATCCTGGCCAAACGGCGCCAGCGCATCGCGGCAGCTTTTGTGGAAGTGCACCGCGTCCTCTTCGAACGCGTAATACGGCGTCAGATCCATGCCGCCGCCAAACCAGCACACCGCCTCCTGCCCCGGGTGGCCTGCGGCCAGCATGCGCACGTTCATGTGAACCGTTGGCACGTAGGGGTTGCGCGGGTGGAACACCAGTGACACGCCCATGGCCTCGAACGGCGCGCCCGCCAGTTGCGGGCGGTGCTGCGTGGCCGACGCCGGAAGGCGTGCGCCGCGCACGTGCGAGAAGCCGCAGCCGGCGCGCTCGAACACGCGCCCACCTTCGATGATGCGGGTGATGCCGTCGCCCTGCAGCGGCTCGCCCGGCTCCTTGCGCCAGGCGTCGACCAGCGCGCGGGCGCCGCCCTCGCCTTCGGCGGTTTCCAGCGCAGCCATGATGCGCGCCTGCAGCTCTTCAAGATAGGAGCGCACCTGGGCGGTGGTGGCGCTGCTGTGAAACGGGGGAGTGCTCGTCATCGATCGCCGCCTTCAGCCGTTCTTGATGGCGCGATGGCCAATGTCGCTGCGCCACTGCGCACCGTCGAAATGGATGGCGCGCACCACGTCGTAGGCACGCTGCTGCGCCTGGCGCACGTTGTCGGCCAGCGCTGTCACGCACAGCACGCGCCCGCCGCTGGCCTGAAGCTGCCCGCCCACGAGCTGCGTGCCGGCGTGGAACACCATGGCGTCGTCCGCCTCGGGCGCAATGCCGGTGATCGCGTCGCCCTTGCGCGGCGCTTCGGGGTAGCCGGCCGCGGCCATCACCACGCCCAGCGCGGTGCGCCGGTCCCACTGCAGCTCGACCTGGTCAAGCCTGCCGTCCACGGCCGCCAGCAGCACCTCGACGAGGTCGCTCTTCAAGCGCATCAGGATGGGCTGGGTCTCGGGGTCGCCCATGCGGCAGTTGAACTCCAGCGTCTTCAAATGGCCTTGGGCGTCGATCATCAGGCCGGCGTACAGAAAGCCGGTGTACGGAATGCCGTCTTTTTCCATGCCACGGATGGTCGGCAAAATGATCTCGCGCATCGCGCGCGCATGCACATCGGCCGTCACCACCGGCGCCGGCGAATACGCTCCCATGCCGCCGGTGTTGGGGCCGGCGTCGCCGTCCTTGAGCCGCTTGTGATCCTGGCTGGTGGCCAGCGCGCAGACGTTCTTGCCGTCGCACAGCACGATGAAGCTGGCTTCCTCGCCTTCGAGGAATTCCTCGATGACCACGCGCGCGCCGCCTTCGTTGTGCGCCACGCCGTATTTGTTGTCCACCAGCATGAAGTCGACCGCGTCGTGGGCTTCCTTGGCAGTAGCGGCCACGACCACGCCCTTGCCCGCGGCCAGTCCGTCGGCCTTGACGACGATGGGCGCGCCCAGGCGGTCGACGTAGGCGTGCGCGGCCTGCGCGTCGGTGAAGCTCTGGTAGGCGGCCGTCGGAATGCCGTGGCGCTGCATGAAGTCCTTGGAGAAGGCCTTGGAGCTCTCCAGTTGCGCGGCCGCCTGGGTGGGGCCGAAGATCTTCAGCCCGTGGGCGCGGAACTCGTCGACCACGCCTGCGGCCAGCGGCGCCTCGGGACCGACGACGGTCAGTGCAATCTTTTCCTGCTGCGCCCAGGCGCGCAGCTGCTGCACGTCGGTGATGGGCAGGTTCTCCAGGCGCGGCGACAGCGCCGTGCCGCCGTTGCCCGGCGCCACGTAGACCTTGGTCGCGCGCGGCGACTGGGCCAGCCGCCAGGCCAGTGCGTGTTCACGGCCGCCGCCTCCGATCACCAGAATTTTCATCGCGGGCTCCATGCGCCGTCGTCAAAAGAACAAGGCCCCCATGCGGGGGCAGTCAAAAAAGGCCGCGCCATGCGCGGCAGTGCCTGCTGCATTTAGAACGTGTTCAAGGTCTTACAGCGCGGCGTTGTGGTAGACCGCCTGCACGTCGTCCAGGTCTTCGATCACGTCCAGCAGTTTTTGCATGCGCTCTGCGTCCTCGCCTTCAAGCTCGATCGTGTTGTCGGCGCGCATCGTCACCTCGGCCAGCTCCGGCGCCAGGCCCGCGGCGGCCAGCGCATCGCGCACTACTTCGAAGTCTCCGGGCGCGGTCAGCACCTCGATGGCGCCCTCGTCGTCGGCGACCACGTCCTCGGCACCCGCCTCCAGCGCCACCTCCATCACCTGCTCCTCGCTGGTGCCGGGGGCAAAGACGAGCTGGCCGCAGTGCTTGAACTGAAAGGCCACCGAACCCTCGGTGCCCATGTTGCCGCCGTATTTGCTGAAGGCGTGGCGCACCTCGGCCACGGTGCGCACGCGGTTGTCGGTCATGGTGTCGACGATGATGGCCGCGCCGCCAATGCCGTAGCCCTCGTAGCGGATTTCCTCGTACACCAGGCCGTCCACGTTGCCGCAGGCCTTGTCGATGTTGTATTTGATGCGGTCGGCCGGCATGTTGGCCGCCTTGGCCTTGTCCACCGCCAGGCGCAGGCGCGGGTTGGCGTTCAGGTCGCCGCCGCCCTGGCGCGCGGCCACCGAGATTTCACGGATGATGCGGGTCCAGATCTTGCCGCGCTTCTCGTCCTGGCGCCCCTTGCGGTGCTGGATGTTGGCCCATTTGCTGTGTCCTGCCACTGCAGCGTCCTTTATTCATGGAATGATCTAACCTCCGGATTCTACTTTTGACACACCCTCTGCCATGGCCGATCCCCTACTGATTGCACGCAATGCCGCCACTACCTGCCAGCTGCTGCCCCAGCTGGCCAACCGCCACGGTCTGATCACCGGCGCCACCGGCACCGGCAAGACGGTGACGCTGCAAACGCTTGCCGAGCAGTTCTCGCGTATCGGCGTGCCGGTCTTCATGGCCGACGTCAAGGGCGACCTGTCGGGCATCAGCCAGGCCGGGCGCATCGATGGCAAGCTGGCCCAGGTGCTGGCCGAGCGCGGCATAGAGCCGCCCGCGCCGCTGGCCTGCCCCACCACGCTGTGGGACGTGTTCGGCCAGCAGGGTCACCCGGTGCGCGCCACCATCAGCGACATGGGGCCGCTCTTGCTGGCGCGCATGCTGGGGCTGAACGACACGCAGGCCGGCGTGCTCAACTTGGTGTTCAAGATTGCCGACGACAACGGCCTGCTGCTGCTGGACATGAAGGACTTGCGCTCCATGCTGCAGCACGTGGGCGACAACGCCAAGCAGTTCACCACCGGCTACGGCAACATCTCGGCGGCCAGCGTCGGCGCCATCCAGCGCGGGCTGCTGCAGATCGAGCAACAGGGAGGCGACCAGTTCTTCGGCGAGCCCATGCTCGACATCGAGGACTTCATGCAGACCGTGGACGGCCGGGGCGTCGTCAACATCCTGGCGGCCGACAAGCTGATGAACGCGCCGCGCCTGTACGCCAGCTTTCTGCTGTGGATGCTGTCCGAGCTGTTCGAGCGCCTGCCCGAGATCGGCGACCCGGAGGTTCCGAAGCTGGTGTTTTTCTTCGACGAGGCCCACCTGCTGTTCGCCGACGCGCCCAAGGTGCTCGTCGAGCGCATCGAGCTGGTCGTGCGTCTGGTGCGCTCCAAGGGCGTGGGCGTGTACTTCGTCACGCAAAACCCCATGGACATCCCCGACAGCGTGCTGGCCCAGCTGGGCAACCGCGTGCAGCACGCGCTGCGCGCCTTCACCCCGCGCGACCAGAAGGCGGTCAAGGCCACGGCCACCACGATGCGCCCCAACCCGGGGCTGGACATCGAGGCCGCCATCACCGAACTCGCCGTCGGCGAGGCGCTGGTCAGCCTGCTGGACGCCAAGGGCCGGCCGCAGCCGACCGAGCGCGCCTACGTCGTCCCGCCGGGCAGCCAGATCGGCCCGATCACCGACGCCCAGCGCCGCGCGCTGATGGCGCAGTCGCTGGTCGCCGGCGTCTACGACCAGGCGGTGGATCGCGAGTCGGCATATGAGGTACTGCTGCAGCGCAACGCAGCGCCCGCCAGTGCTGCGCCAGGCACCGCAGCGGGCACGCCGGCCCAAGACCCTGCAGCCGGCGGCGGCCTGCTGGGCGACATGGGCACTGCGGTCAAGGAGGCGCTGTTTGGCCGCACCGGCCCGCGCGGCGGCCAGTACGACGGGCTGGTGCAAAGCGTCGTCAAGGGCGAGGCGCGGCGCCTGGGCCGCGAGCTGCTGCGCGGCGCGCTGGGCAGCCTGATGGGCGGCAGCAAGCGCCGCTGAGCGCGTCGCGCGACCCACGCACCCGGCATACCGCGGCGCCTCGTCTTCGTTGCCATGCCCGGCGAGCAAACCACCCCACGCACGCCCGGCCCGCTGCCCGCCAACGGCCCGGGTGCGCAGTCCCACCGCATCGCGCGCCTGCTCGAACCCCATGTACTGGGGCCGATCGTCGGCGCCGTGGCGAGCGTGCTGGCGCTGCTGGCCGTCCACACGATCGGCGCACGCATCCATTTGCGCGACATCCGCGCCGATCTGCTGGCCATGCCGGCAGCATCCATCGTCGAGGCGCTGCTGCTCACGGCCGCCGGCTTTGTGGCGCTCTCCCTGTACGACGTACTGGCCGTGCGCCGCGTGGCGCCGGGCAGGGTGTCGCTGCGCCTGGCGGCGTTTGCCGGCGCCGTCGGCTACAGCTTCTCCAACGCGCTGGGGTTTCACGTCTTCGTCGGCGGACCGATCCGCTACCGCATCTACCAAAGCGCCGGGCTGGACGCGGCCGACGTGGCGCGCATCGTCAGCATCTCGGTGCTCACCTTCGCCGGCGGCCTGGCCACGGTGCTGGGCGCGGCGCTGCTGCTCGACCCACTGGGCGTACCGGCGCTGCACTTGGCTGGCGGGCGGCTGGACCGGGCCGCCGGCGCGGCCCTGCTGGCACTTGTGGCCGCAGCCCTGCTGTGGCTGGCGCGCGGCCACACGCAGGCGCGCGTGCTGGGCTGGACGCTGCTGCTGCCCAGCGCCCCCAGCGCGCTGCTGCAAATCCTGGTCGGCGCCATCGACGTGGGCGCCGCGGCCGCCGTCCTGTACGTGCTGCTGCCCGCGGACGTGGCGCCCGGCTACGCCGCGTTCTTGCTGATCTTCGTGGCGGCGGTCGTCGCCGGCGCCGCCAGTCATGCGCCCGGGGGGCTGGGCGTGCTGGAGGCGACCGTGCTGCTCGGCCTGGGCGCGGGCACCCGCGCCGACGTGCTGGCCGCGCTGCTGGCGTTTCGCGCCATCTACTACCTGCTGCCGCTCATGCTGGGAGCGGCCGCCCTGCTCGGCTTCGAAGCGCTGCAGGCTCGCGCCCGCTTTGCCACGGCCGCGGCGCGCGCCGCCGCGCTGGTGCGCGCCGTGGTGCCGCCGCTGGCCGCGGCGCTGGCGCTGCTGGCTGGGCTGGTGCTGCTGCTGTCCAGCGCCACGCCCACGCTGCACGAGCGCACGCAGCAGCTGCGCCAATGGCTGGCGCTGCCGCTGGTCGAGGCCTCGCACCTGCTGGCCAGCCTTGCCGGCCTGGCGCTGGTGGTGCTGGCGCGCGGCCTGTGGCGGCGCATGGCGCTGGCGCGCAGCGTGGCCGTCGGACTGATGCTGGCCGGCGCGCTGCTCTCGCTGGTGCGCGCGCTGGACTGGGAGGACGCGCTGGTGCTGGCCCTGTGCGCCGCGATCCTGCACGCCAACCGCGGCGCGTTCTACCGCCGCGGCAGCTGGCGCGCGTTCCGCCCCACGCCGGCCGCGGCGGCACTGCTGGCCATCGTGCTGGCGGGCATGGCGGTCGTGGGGCTGTTCGCCTACCGGGGCGTGCCCTACCGCGACGCGCTGTGGTGGGAGTTCGCCTGGCACGGAAACGCGCCGCGCTTTCTGCGCTCCTTGCTGCTGCTGGCCGTCGTGGCGGCGGCGCTTGCGCTGGACGCGCTGCTCAACCGGCCGGCGCCGCCTGCCGCCGCCGGCCAGGGCATTCCGGACGCGGTGCGCCGCATTCTGGCGGGCGCCGGCGACACCCAGCCCAGCGTCGCGCTGCTGGGCGACAAGCGTTTCCTGGTGTCACGCGACGAACAGGCGTTTCTGATGTACGCGCTGCAGGGGCACAGCTGGATCACCATGGGCGACCCGGTGGGCCAGGAAGAAGCCGGGCGCCGGCTGATCTGGCGTTTCGCCGAGCAGGCCGACCGCGCCGGCGCGCGCGCCGTCTTCTACGCGGTGCATCCGGCCTGGCTGCCCACCTACCTGGATCTGGGGCTGGCGCTGCTCAAGATCGGCGAAGTGGCGCGCGTGCCGCTGGCCGGCTTTTCGCTGCAGGGCAAGGCGCGCCAGCCGCTGCGCTACGCACATGGCCGTGCGGCGCGCGAGGGGCTGGAATTCGCGGTCATCCCGAAAGCCGATGTGCCAGCCCTGATGGACGAGCTGCGCGCGGTCTCCGACGCTTGGATGCAGGGCAAGGCCGGGCACGAGAAAGGCTTTTCACTGGGCCGCTTCGAGCCGGCCTACCTGTGCGAATTCGACTGCGCCGTGATGCGCAGCGGCGGCGCGGTCGTCGCCTTCGCCAACCTGTGGCGCAGCGGCGCGCGCGAGGAGCTGTCCATCGACCTGATGCGCTACCGCCCGGGAACGCCTGCGGTGCTGATGGACGCGCTGTTCACCCACCTGCTGCTGTACGGCCGGGCCCAGGGCTACGCCTGGTTCAATCTGGGCGCGGCGCCGCTGGCGGGGCTGGCCGACCATCCGCTGGCGTCCAGCTGGAATCGGATCGGCACCTTCATCTACCGCCGCGGCGACGAGTTCTACAACTTCGAGGGCCTGCGCGCGTTCAAGCAGAAGTTCGACCCGGTGTGGACGCCGCAGTACCTGGCCTGCCGCGGCGGGCTGGTGCTGCCGCAGGTGCTGCTCGACGTGACCTGCCTGATTGCCGGCGGGCCGCTGGCGGCGCTGCGCAAATAGCGCCGCCGCATGCCCCTGCCACCCTGCGGCGCGCCGGACGCGGGCGGCGCCGCCGCGGATAATCACCGGGTTTGCCTACACCCCTGGACAAGAGGACCATGCACAACGTTCACGTCATCACCCACCCCCTGGTGCAGCACAAGCTCACGCTGATGCGCAGAAAAGACGCCAGCACCAACAGCTTTCGCCGCCTGCTGGGCGAGCTCTCGACGCTGATGGCCTACGAGGTCACGCGCGACATGCCGCTGCAGGACATCGAGATCGAGACGCCGCTGGAGACCATGACCGCCAAGGTCATCGACGGCAAGAAGCTGGTGCTGGTGTCCATCCTGCGCGCGGGCAACGGTTTTCTGGACGGCATGCTCAACGTGGTGCCCGGCGCGCGCGTGGGCCACATCGGCCTGTACCGCGACCCGCAGACGCTGCAGCCGGTGGAGTACTACTTCAAGATGCCCTCGGGCATGCACGAGCGCGACGTGATCGTCGTCGACCCGATGCTGGCCACCGGCAACTCGGCCGCCGCCGCGGTGCAGCGCATCCGCGACATGCGCCCGCGCTCGCTCAAGTTCGTCTGCCTGCTGGCCGCGCCCGAGGGCATTGCCACGATGCAGCAGGCCCACCCCGAGGTGCCGATCTACACCGCGGCGATCGACCGCGAGCTGGACGCGCACGGCTACATCCTGCCCGGCCTGGGCGATGCGGGCGACCGCATCTTCGGCACCAAATAACCCCGCCTTCCACCGCCGCCCCGGACATTGCGCTTTTCGCCCCCGTTGCACGACATGCCCCTGCTCCCCACCCGCACCGCACTGAGCCTGGCCGTCGCCCTGGCCTGCCAGACGCTGGCCCAGGCCCAGACCGCCGCACCCGCACCCTCCGCCACGCCAGCGGCGCATGCCGCGCTGCCGATGATGGTGGTCAGCGGCGCGCGCCAGGAGCAGGCGGTCGACGACCTGCCGATGTCGGCCGACATCATCAGCGAGCAGGCGCTGCGCGAGCAGCAAAGCCGCACGCTGCGCCAGGCGCTGCAGGACCTGCCCAACGTCGACGTGCGCAGCAGCCCGGCGCGGCTGGCCGTCAGCGCCGCCAGCAGCGCCTTTGCGCGCGACGGCAACATGGGCGTGAACATCCGCGGCCTGGGCGGCAACCGCGTCTTGATGACCGTCGACGGCATCCGCATGCCGCGCAGCTACGTGTCGCGCTCGGCCATGTTCGACCGCGAATACCTGTCGCTGGAGCTGTTCAAGCGCATCGAGATCATCCGCGGCCCGGCATCGGCGCTGTACGGCGGCGACGGCATGGCCGGCGTGCTCAACTTTGTCACGCACGACCCGCAGGACTTTCTGCAGACCTCGCCGGACGCAGCGCCCAAGGCCATCGGCGGGCGCGTCGCGCTGGGCTGGAGCGAGGAAGACCACGGCTGGACGGAAACCGGCACCGTGGCCGGCCGGGCCAGCGAGCAGCTGCAATGGATGCTGACGGCCTCCGCACGCCAGGCCCGCGAGATGCAGACCATGGGCACCAACCACGCCCAGGACAGCAGCCGCACTGCCGCCGACCCGCTGGACGCGCGCGACCGCGCGCTGCTGGGCAAGCTGGTGTTCAAGCCCGATGCGATGCAGCGCCACACCCTGACGCTGGAGCATTCGGACAAGCGCCAGGACGTCGATCAGCTCTCCAGCCGCGGATTGACAGCAAGCACGGGCAAAAAAATTCTCGACGAGTACAGCAGCAGCAAGATCGAGCGCGACCGCCTGGCCTGGGACGGACGCTTCGGCCTGCGGACCGACTGGGCCGACCACATGCGCGCGGTCGTGTCCTATCAGCAGGCGTCGTCGCGGCGCATCGGCCACAGCTTTTACGAGAACACCAAAACGCCGACCTCCCCGCCCATCACCCACAGCATCCGCGACAACCGCTACAAGGAACGCACCTGGCAGATCGACCTGCAGGCCGACAAGGTGCTGCGCGGCGACGGCTGGTCACACCGCCTGGTCTACGGGCTGGATCACGTGCGCAACGACATCAGCAACCTCTATGACGGCCAGGCGCCGCTGGCGCCCGAGGTCTTTCCGCTCAAGCGCTTCCCGGACACGCGCGAGACCAGCACCGCCGCCTACCTGCAGGCCGAGAGCGACCTGGGCAACTGGACGCTCACGCCCGGCCTGCGCCTGGAGCACTACTCCATCCACGTCAAGAACCAGAACCTGTACTACCCGCCCGCTCCCGAGCCGGCGCGCAGCAAGTCGGGCTCGGCAGTGCTGCCCAAGCTTGGCGTGCTGTACCGCGCCACCGACACATGGAGCGTGTTTGGCCAGTACGCCACCGGCTTTCGCGCACCCGAGGCAGGCCAGGTCAATGACCGTTTTCGAGCCACTGTGGGCGCGACCGACAACTACATCATTGCCAACCCCGACCTGAAGCCCGAGCGCAGCCGCGGCGTCGAGCTGGGCCTGCGCGGCCGCATGCAGCAGTTGAGCGTCGACGCGGTGGTCTTTGCCAACCGCTACTCCAACCTGATCGAAGATGCGCGGCTGATCCAGTCCACGCCCACCAAACAGGTGTTCCAGACCGTCAACGTCGAGCGCGCCCGCATCCACGGCTTCGAGTTCAAGGGCATCTACGACTGGGGCAGCGTCGCGGACGGCCGCCTGCGCACCTCGTTCTCCTACGGCCAGACCCGCGGCAGGGACAGGAGCAGCGGCGCGCCGCTGAACTCGGTCTCGCCCGCGCAGCTGTCGCTGGGCCTGCGCTACGACCGCCCGCAGTGGGGCGTGTACGCCGACGCGCGCCACTACTGGGCCAAGAAGGACAAGGACATCGACCTGGTCTCGATCGGCAACAGCAAGAAAGGCACGACCCAGTTCGCCACGCCCGCGGCCACCACGCTCGACCTGGGCGCGCAATGGCGTTTCCAGAAGAACATGCGGCTGAACGTGGCGCTCAACAACGTCACCGACCGCAAATACTGGCGCTGGCAGGACGTGTACGGCGTGGCCGCCGGCAGCACGGCGCTGGACGCCTACACCCAGCCCGGACGCAACCTGAAGCTGTCGCTGGTCGCCGATTTCTAGGAGTCTGTCGGACTTGGAGCGCCAAAAGCGAGAAGCTGCCCCAGCGAGCACAGTTTTTGCCGAATTTGCAGCCCAATAGCCGAGCTATTGGGCAAAAAGACGGTGGAAAATGGGTCGCTGCGGTCGATTCGCAGCAGGCGATTTCCAAGTCCGACAGGCTCCTA
>PGEI01000078.1 GCA_002894305.1 Comamonadaceae bacterium CD01 | reverse complement strand
CTGTCTGCGCTGCGCCTTCGCGTACCCGATTGATTGAAAAATGGAATCACATGCGCGGCAGGCTGAACTGCAGCGGGTGCATCTGCCGGCTGTTGGCGTCGGCAAAGATGGCCAGGCACTGCGCCAGTACGGCGCGGGTGTCGCGCGGGTCGATCAGGCCGTCGTCCAGCATCTGGCCGCTGGTGTAGAAGGCGTCGGCCTGGCGTTCGAAGTTCTGCACGATCTGCGCGGTCTGTGCACCGAGCTGCGCGCGCATGGCGTCGTCCATGGCCACGCCCTTGCGCGCCAGGCCCGCCTCGGCCACGGTGCGCATGGTCTGCGCGGCCTGCTCGGCACCCATTACCGCGGTGCGCGCGTTGGGCCAGGCGAACAGAAAGCGCGGCGCGTAGGCACGCCCGCACATGCCGTAGTTGCCCGCGCCAAAGCTGGCGCCGCACTGGATGGTGATCTGCGGGATCAGGCGCGCCGCGTTGGTCACCGCCTGGATCATCTTGGAGCCGTGCTTGATCATGCCGGCCTGCTCGCTGTCCTTGCCGACCATGTAGCCGGTGGTGTTCTGCAGGTAGACCAGCGGCTGGCCGAGCTTGCACATCCACTGGATGAAATGCGTGGCCTTGTTGGCGCCGGCCACGTCGATCGGGCCGTTGTTGGTGATGAAGCCCACGGGCTGGCCGTAGATGCGCGCCTGAGCGCAGATCGTGGCCGCGCCGTAGTCGGGCTTGAATTCCAGCAGTTCGGAGCGGTCGGCCAGCCGTGCGATCACCTCGCGCATGTCCACCGGCTGGCGCAGATCCTCGGAGAACAGGCCGAGCAGGTCGTCGGCCGCCAGCGCGGGCGGGGCCGGGTCGGCCGGGGGCAGGGCGCGGCTGGCCCAGCCCAGGCCGCCTACCACCTGGCGCGCAATGCCAATGGCCTCGCGGTCGTCGCCGGCCAGGTATTCGCCCAGGCCGGTGGTCTGGCAATGCATCTCGGCTCCGCCCAGCTCCTCCTCGGTGGCAATCTCGCCGGTGGCGGCCTTGAGCAGCGGCGGGCCGGCCAGAAAGGCGCGCGAGCGGCCCTTGACCATGATGACGATGTCGGACAGCCCCGGCATGTAGGCGCCGCCCGCGGTGCCCGAGCCGTGCTGGATGGTGACGATGGGAATGCCCGCGGCGGACAGCCGCGCCAGGTTGCGAAACAGCGCGCCGCCCTTGACGAAGCCCTCGACGCGGTAGCGCATCAGGTTGGCGCCGGCGCTCTCGACCAGGAAGACGAAGGGCAGCCTGTTCTCCAGCGCGATTTCCTGCGCACGCAGCATCTTCTCGCCGCCCATGGGCTGCATGGCGCCGGCGTTGATGCCCGAGTCGTTGGCGACGATCATGCAGCGCACGCCATTCACCCAGCCAATGCCGGCCAGCACGCCGCCGCCGGGCACGGATCGATCCAGGTCGTCGGTGTCGGCGCCATAGCCGGCCAGTGCCGACAGCGGCAGCCACGGCGCGCCGGGGTCGAGCAGCAGTGCGATGCGCTGCCGCGGCAGCAGCTGGCCGCGCCGCTCGAACGCGGGCAGCGAGCGCAGCGATGCGCGGGCGGCGCGCTCCTCCAGCGCCTGCCACTGCGCAATGCGCGCCAGCAGCGCAGCCTTGCGCTCGGCCGTGGCCCTGGACTGGCCGTTGAAGCGCGACGCGAACGGCAGGAAGGAGGTGGTGGGCTGGCTGGGGTTCATTGGAGAAAAAAGCATGGCGGTGTTGCGGGTGGGTGCGGTGTGCCGGGGGTCACGGGCGCGTGGCAGGCGTGCTTGCGCCAGCATTGGCGGCGGGCAGCGGCGCAATGAAGATCGCCATGTAATGCCCGGCCAGCGCCGGCAGCGACAGCTTTTGCCGCCGGTCGTACCAGGTCAGCGTGCCGTGCAGGCTGCCAAACAGCGCCAGCCGGGTGATGGACGCCGGCGCGCGCAGCAGGTCCTGGTCTTCGAGCTCGGCCAGAACCTCGATCCAGGCCTGCTCATAGCGGTTGCGGATGTCGCGGATCGCCGCGTGGTGCTCCTGCAGCAGCGCACGCTGCTCGGTCACCATCACCGCGATGAAGTCGTTGCCGGGGTCGAGCAGCACATGCAGGTGGTGCAGCACCAGCGCGGCCAGCCGGTCGCGCGCGCCGGCGCTGGCCGGCAGGCGGGCCAGCGCGCGCTGCTGGCTGTGCAAGGCCTTGTCCATGCCGTGCTGCATGACGGCGAACAGCAGCGCGTTCTTGCTCTTGAAGTGATAGAAGGGCGAGCCGCTTTGCATGCCCGACGCGGCGGCGATGTCGCGCGTGGTCGTGGCGTCGAAGCCCTTCATGCGAAAGCTGCGGGCGGCGATCGCGATCAGCTCGTTGCGCCGCGCGTTGCCGTCGCCGCCCTGCCCGCGCGGGCGCCCGGCCTTGCGCGGCGCCTCGGGCGCGGTAGCGGCGCCTGGAGCGCCGCCGTCATCGGTTTCAACCGTAGGTGCAGACTGGGAATGCATGTCCGCCAGTGTGGGTGAAGCAAATGATTTAATCAATCAAGCGATTGCTTGAAAAAATAGTTAGAAACCCTTGGTTGTACGGAGGCGTGCCAGTTGCTCACACCAGCAGTAGGCGCAAGAAAGCCGGTGGCCAGCGCGCCTTATCGCGCCGCCTTGTCACCCTGCAGGGCTGCCAGGCGGCGCATGGCGTGCGCCAGAATGGCCGCGTGCAGTGCCACGGCGATGGCCAGCCCGGCAGCGTGGTGCGCCAGCGAGCCTGCCCCCGCGTGCTGGATCAGCCAGAGCGTCGTGCCGCCGAGCGGCACGAACACGAGGACGGCGGTTGCCAGACCCGGGTTGTAGCGGCGAAGCACGACGGCATGCACGATGTGCACCAGCGCATTGACCAGCATGAGGTAGGTGGCAGCCAGCGCCCAGCCCAGGTGCTGCGTGGCCGCGGCGTGAAACGCCAGCGTGAGCAGGCCCCATACCACGGGAACGTTGATGATGAACACGGCCAGCGGGGTGAGAACCTCGTGGCCCCTGCCGATGTGCATGTTCACGAACCGCCGGAACCGGTCGTGGTCGTGCTCCTCGTACTGGTGGAGCATGTACGCAGGCAGGTGCAGAAACACCGCGACTTGCGCCAGCGGCCGGCCGGCGAGAAGCGCCGGGGCCAGCGCCAGCAGCAGGACGGCGGCAAGCGCGCCGCCGTAAACCCAGAAAGAGACCAGTCGCTGCACCATGGGCGCCACCTTTGCCAAGCCAAGGTGGCCCGGCCACCTTCATGCAGGCGATGATGCGGCCTGGCTGGTCGAGGCACAACCCGGAGAGCGCGGGAGCAGGCCCGGGGCGCGATCTCTCAGAACCCGTTCTCAATACCGGGGCTGGTGGCGCTCGATGGCTTCGCGCACCGCGGGGCTGATTGCAAAGCCCTCGCCGTACTGCTCGGCCAGCTGCTGCGCGCGGGCGCAGAAGGCGTCCACACCGGTGCCGTAGATGAACTGCATCGCACCGCCCGTCCAGGCCGGGAAGCCGATGCCGAAGATCGAGCCGATGTTGGCGTCGTGCACGCTGGTCAGCACACCCTCCTGCAGGCAGCGGGCGGTTTCGATGGCCTGGCGGTAGAGGATGCGATCCTGGATGTCCTGCACGCTCCAGGGTTGGCCCGGCTTTTCGAACAGCGCCTTGAGCTGCGGCCACAGCTGCTTTTTGCCGCCGGCGGGGTAGTCGTAGAAGCCGCCGCCACCGGTGCGGCCCGGGCGGTGCAGTTCCTTGACCATGCGCTCGACCAGCAGCTGGCCGGCGGTGGCTTGGTAGGTCTTGCCCTCGGCGGCGAAGTCGGCACGGGTCTGGTCCATCACGTGCACGCTCAAGGAGAGCGCGGTTTCGTCGAGCACCGCCAGCGGGCCGACCGGCATGCCGGCCTGCATCGACGCGTTCTCTATCACTGCCGCCGGGATGCCCTCGGCCAGCATGGCCGCGCCTTCCATCACGAAGGTGCCGAAGGTGCGGCTGGTGTAGAAGCCGCGCGAGTCGTTGACGACGATGGGTGTCTTGCCCAGCGCCTGCACGTAGTCGAAGGCGCGGGCAACGGTGGCGTCGTCGGTCTGTTTGCCGCGGATGATCTCGACCAGCTGCATCTTGTCCACCGGGCTGAAGAAGTGGATGCCGATGAACTTCTGCGGCGCGCGGCTGGCCTGGGACAGGCCGCTGATCGGCAGCGTCGAGGTGTTGCTGGCGAAGAAGCCGCCGGCGGCCAGATGGGGCTCGGCCTCCTGCGTCACCTTGGCCTTGAGCTCGCGGTTCTCGAACACCGCCTCGATGATCAGCTCGCAGCCTTGCAGGTCCGTCGCGCTGCCGGTGGGCGTGATGCGCGCCAGCAGCGCGTCGCGCGCCTCGGCGCTCATCCGGCCTTTTTCCACGCGCTTGCCGGCCAGCTTGGCGCTGTAGGCCTTGCCGGCCTCGGCCTTCTCGGTGCTCACGTCCTTGAGCACGGTGGCGATGCCGCGGCTGGCCTGCGCCCAGGCGATGCCCGCGCCCATCATGCCGGCGCCGAGCACGCCGACCTTGGCGGGCTTGAAACGCTCGGCCGCGGCTGGGCGCGACTTGCCGCTCTTGATGGCGTTCAGGTCGAAGAAAAAGGTGTTGATCATGTTCTTCGCCACCGGGCTGGTCATCAGGCCGGCCAGGTAGCGGCTTTCGATGCGCAGAGCGGTGTCGAAATCGACCTGCGCGCCCTCGGCCATGGCCGAGAGGATGGCCTCGGGCGCAGGGTAGCGTCCGCGCGTGGTCCTCTTGAGCATGGCGGGCGCCACGCTCAGCGCGCCGGCCACCTTGGGGTTGCTCGGCGTGCCGCCGGGAATCTTGTAATTCTTGTCGTCCCAGGGCTGGTGCGACGCGGGGTGGGCGGCGATGTGCGCCAGCGCGGCGGGCAGCAGCTCGTCGGGCGTGGCGACCAGCGCGTGCACCAGGCCCAGCTCCAGCGCCTGCTGCGGGTTCATCAGCTTGCCTTCGAGCAGATAGGGCTGGGCGCCCAGCAGGCCGAGCAGGCGCACCGTCTTGGTCACGCCGGTGGCGCCGGGCATCAGGCCGAGCGTGACCTCGGGCAGGCCGAACTGGGTCTTGGGGTTGTTGGTGGCAATGCGGTGGTGGGCCACCAGCGCCACCTCCCAGCCGCCGCCCAGCGCCGTTCCATTCAGGCAGGCGACGACCGGGATGCCCAGCGTCTCCAGCGTGCGGAACTGCTTCTTCATGCGCTCGATTTCGGTGAACACCTGGGGCGCGTCGGCGGGCGTCAGGCGCATCGTCGCCTTCAGGTCGGCGCCGGCAAAAAAGCTGCTCTTGGCCGACGCGAGCACGACGCCCTTGAGCGCGGCGCCAAGCTTCTCGCGGTCGGCCAGCACCTGCGCGGTGACGGTGGCCAGGTCGTCCTGCCAGCGCTGACACATGGTGTTGACGGGCGAGCCCTGCTCGTCAAAGGTGATCAGGGCGATCTGGCCATCGTCCTGGGCGGCGATCAGTTCGTAGCGGATGGTGTCCATGGCAATCTTTCAATCTCTTGGAATAGGGGCGTGGCTTACAGGCGCTCGACGATGGTGGCTATGCCCATGCCGCCGCCCACGCACAGCGTGACCAGGCCATAGCGCAGGCCGCGGCGGTGCAACTCGTCGATCACCGTGCCCAGCAGCATTGCGCCGGTGGCGCCCAGCGGGTGGCCCATGGCGATGGCGCCGCCGTTGACGTTGACCTTCTCGTGCGGCACTTCCAACTCTTTCATGAAGCGCATCGGCACGGCGGCGAATGCCTCGTTGACCTCGAACAGGTCGATCTGGTCGATGGTCAGGCCCGCCTTGGCCAGCACCTTGCGCGTGGCGGGCATGGGGCCGGTGAGCATGATGGTCGGGTCGTCACCACTCACCGCGGTGGCGACGATACGCGCGCGCGGGCTCAATCCGTGCGCGCGGGCGGCGGCGTCGTTGCCGATCAGAACGGCGGTGGCGCCGTCGACGATGCCCGAGGCGTTGCCCGCGTGGTGCACATGCTGGATGCGCTCGACCTGCGGGTAGCGCTGCAGCGCCACGGCGTCGAAGCCCATGCCGCCCAGCTGCTCGAACGAGGGCTTGAGCGCGGCCAGGCCTTCGAGCGTGGTCTGGGGCTTGATGAATTCGTCCTCGGCCAGAATGGTCTGGCCCAGGAAGTCGCGCACCGGCACCAGCGAGCGGCTGAACCAGCCCTCGGCGCGCGCCTTGGCCGCGCGGCGCTGCGACTCGACGGCGAAGGCGTCCACGTCGGCGCGGGTAAAGCCGTCGAGCGTGGCGATCAGGTCGGCGCCGATGCCCTGGGGCACGAACAGCGTCTGCAGGTTGGTGGCAGGATCCTGCGCCCAGGCGCCGCCGTCGCTGCCAATCGGCACTCGGCTCATGCTCTCCACGCCGCCGGCCACTACCAGGTCTTCCCAGCCGCTGGCGACTTTCTGCGCCGCCAGGTTCACCGCCTCCAGGCCCGAGGCGCAGAAGCGGTTGACCTGCACGCCGGCGCAGCGCCAGTCCCAGCCGGCCTTGAGCGCGGCGACCTTGGGCAGCACCGAGCCCTGCTCGCCGATCGGCGAGACGATGCCCATGACCACGTCGTCGACGGCGGCGGTGTCGAAGCCGTTGCGCTCCTTGAGCGCCGACAGCACGGTGACGGCCAGGTCGATGGGCTTGACCTCGTGCAGGCTGCCGTCCTTCTTGCCCTTGCCGCGCGGGGTGCGCAGCGCGTCGAATACATAGGCGGTGGTCATGTGTCTTCCTTTATCAAAATCAAAACAGGTGTTTCTCCTCCCCCTTTGGGAAAGACAGGGATGGGGCGGCATGCGCCTGTGCGCGGCGCCGGCCTCCACCCCCAACCCTCCGCCAGCGGGAGCGGGCATGGCGGGGCATTTCAGCGGGCGGGCAGGCCCATCGCGCGGGTGATCACTTCCTTCATGATCTCGTTGGTGCCGCCGTAGATGCGCTGCACACGCGCGTCGGCCCAGGCGCGGGCGATCGGGTATTCCCACATGTAGCCGTAGCCGCCGTGCAACTGCACGCAGTCGTCGATCACCTTGCACTGCAGGTCGGTGGTCCAGAACTTGGCCATGCTGGCGGTGGCGGTGTCGAGTTGCTTGGCTTGCAGCAGCTCGCAGCATTTGTCCACGAAGACGCGCGCCACCTGCACCTCGGTCTGTGCCTGGGCCAGGGTGAAGCGGGTGTTCTGGAACGCGGCCACCGGCTGGCCGAAGGCCTTGCGCTGCTGCACGTAGGCCACGGTCTCGTCGATGGCGGCCTGGGCGCTGGCCACGGCGCTGATGGCGATCTGCAGCCGCTCCCAGGGCAGCTGCTCCATCAGGCAGACAAAACCCTTGCCCTGCATGGCCGGGCCGCCCAGCAGGTTCCCGGCCGGCACCTTGACGTCGTTGAAGAACAGCTCGGAGGTGTCCTGCGCCTTCATGCCGACCTTCTTCAGGCGCTGGCCCTTCTCGAAGCCCGGCATGCCGCGCTCGACCAGCAGCAGGCTGGTGCCCTTGGCGCCGGCGGCCGGGTCGGTCTTGGCGACGACGATGACCAGGTCGGCATGCCAGCCGTTGGTGATGAAGGTCTTGCTGCCGTTGACCACGTAGTGGCTGCCGCCGGCCGAGAGCTGCGCGGTGGTCTTGACGCCCTGCAGGTCGCTGCCGGCGCCGGGCTCGGTCATGGCGATCGCGCCGACCATCTCGCCGCTGGCAAGCCTGGGCAGGTAGCGGCGTTTCTGCTCCTCGGTGCCGTAGTGCAGGATGTAGGGCGCGACGATTTCGCTGTGCAGGCCGAAGCCGATGCCGCTGCAGCCGGCGCGCGCGATCTCCTCCATCTGCGCCATGCTGTAGCGCAGGTCGGCGCCGGCGCCGCCGTATTCCTCGGGCAGCGTCATGCACAGAAAGCCGTTGTCGCCGGCGCGTGCCCAGACGGCGCGATCCACATAGCCCTGTTCCTCCCACTGCGCGTGGTGCGGGGCGATTTCCTTGTCGATGAAGCGGCGGAAGCTGTCGGCAAACGCCAGGTGTTCGCTGTCGTAGAGAGTGCGTTCGATCATGGTGTTCGGTATTTATACAAAGCAAATGCTTGGTTAAATTCTGACAGCGAAAAACACGATCTCCAAGCCCTGAAAACACCAAACCGCCCCAAGGGGCGGTCTGATGTGTCACCAAGGTGATTCAGGAGGTCAGTCGTCGATGTAGTCGGCCACCACCTTCCAGCGCCCATCCTGGATCTGCGACAGGCGCGAGGCGTTGCTGCCCAGGTGCTTGGTGGGCGAGAAGCTCATGCTGGGCATGCCGAAGATGTCGGGCTCGGAGGTGAAGCTGTCCATGGCCTTGACGAAGCTGTCGGTGCTCAGGTTGGCGCCGGCCTTGTGCAGCACCTGGCCGAACACGTCGACCAGCATGTAGCCATAAACCGAGAACACCGCCGGATCCTCGCCGAACTTGGTCTTGTACTTGCTGGCCCAGAAGCGGATCGGCTGCGAGGCGTCGTCCAGGTAGGGCTGCTGCACGGTCATCGTTGCGTACAGGCCGTCCATGGCCTTGCCGCCGAGCTTGTGGATCAGCTCGGTATAGGCGCCGCTGGAGCCGAGGAAGGTCGGGTTGAAGCCGGTCTTGCGCGCCTCGCCGATGGTGCCAATGGTCTCGCGGATCAGCGTGCCGAGCACGACGAAATCGCAGCCGGCGGCCTTCATCTTGGCCACTTGCGACGAGAAATCGGTCGCGCCGCGCTTGAACGAGGTCTTCTCGGCGTATTCCATGCCGATGGTCTTGAGCCCGGCCTCGCCGCCGCGCAGCACCTCCAGGCCGAACTCGTCGTCCTGGTAGATGGCGCAGACCTTGTGCGCGTTCTTCTCCTTGACCAGCTGCGGCGTGCGCTGGCGGATCTGGTCGTAGTAGGTGGCTGCAAACGAGTACTTGAGCCGGTGCAGCGGCTCATACATCTCGCGCGCGGCGGTGACCGGGAAGAAGCTGATCACGTTCTTGGAGAACAGCACCGGAAAGCTGGCCACGTTGCCGGCGGTGCCGATGTGGCCGAGCATCGCGAAGATTTTGTCCTGGTTGACCAGTTTTTGCGCCGCCAGCACCGCGCGCTTGGGGTCGTAGCCCGAATCTTCGACCTTCAGCACCAGCTTGCGGCCGTCGATGCCGCCCTGTTCGTTGATCTCTTCGACGCGCAGAAGCATGCCGTCGCGGATCTGCTTGCCGAAGCCGGCCAGCGGACCGGACAGATCCTGGATGGTGCCAACGGTGATGCTGTCCTTGGTCACGCCCTGCGTGGCCTGGGCGTGGGCGGTGCTGCCAAAGGCGGCAACGGCAAGGGAGGCGAGAGCGATAAGCGTATGTTTCATGGAGTTCTCTGCGGGTGGGTGGTCGGAAAGCGACGCGACATCAGGGCTGGGCGTAGTCGGAGACCACCTTCCAGCGTCCGTCCTGGATCTGCGAGACGCGCGACAGATGGCTGCCCAGACGCTTGGTCGGGCCGAAGGTCTGCTCGGGGCTGCCGAAGATGTCCATCGGGATCTTCATCGTGTCCATGGCCTTGGTGAAGCTGTCCACAGTCAGGTTGGGGCCGGCCTTTTGCGCCGCGGCGATGAAGGCGTCCATGGCGTTGTAGCCGTAGACGGCGAGCACCGAGGGATCCTCGTTGTACTTGGTCTTGAACTTGTTGGCCCAGAAGCGTATGGGCTGCGATTCATCGTCCAGGTAGGGCTGCTGCGCGGTCATCGTCGCGTAGTAGCCGTCCATGGCCTTGCCGCCGAGCTTGTGGATCATCTCGGTGTAGGAGGCGGCCGAGCCGATCGCCGTCGGGTTGTAGCCGCTCTTGCGCATCTCGGCGATGGTGCCGATGGTCTCGCGGATGATGGTGCCCATCACGACGAAGTCGCAGCCTGCGGCCTTCATCTTGGCGACCTGCGAGGAGAAGTCGGTCGCCCCGCGCTTGAACGAGGTTTTTTCGGCGTATTCGACGCCGATGGATTTCAGCCCCGCCTCGCCGCCGCGCAACACCTCCAGGCCGTATTCATCGTCCTGGTAGATGGCGCAGGCCTTCTGGGCGTTCTTCTCCTTGAACAGCCGGGGCGCGTGCGTCTGCAGCTGCTCGTAATAGGTGGCCAGCGACGCGAATTTCAGCGGGTGGGGCGGCTCGTACATTTCGCGCGCGGCGGTCAGCGGGAAGAAGTTGGCCACGTTCTTGCTGAACTGCACCGGCATCGCCGCCATGTTCTGCGCGGTGCCGATGTGGCCGACCATCATGAAGATCTTGTCCTGGTTGACCAGCTTTTGCGCTGCCAGCACCGCGCGCTTGGGGTCGTAGCCCGAGTCCTCGATCTTGAGCACCAGCTTGCGGCCATGGATGCCGCCCTGTTCGTTGATCTCGTCCACGCGCAGCTGCAGGCCCAGGCGTGCCGGCTTGCCCAGGCCGGCCACCGGGCCGGAAAGATCCTGGATGGTGCCCAAAACAATGGTGTCTTTGGTCACGCCCTGCGTGGCCTGGGCGCTGGCCCAGGTACTGGCGACAAACAGCGCGGCGGCGACATAAAGCTGGCGTTTCATCGGCATCTCCTGAACGGGTTGGGTGAATGTGACAGGTTGTTATAGGGCGATGACGGCTGCACAGGCACCCGCACTAACCCTGGCGGTACATGGCTTCGATCTGCGGCGCGTACTTGGTCTGCACCAGCTTGCGCTTGAGCTTCATCGTCGGCGTCAGCTCTTCGTCCTCGGCGGTGAGTTGGGTGTCGAGCAGGAAGAACTTCTTGATCTGCTCGACGCGGGCGAATTTCTTGTTGACCTCGTCGATCACGTCCTGGATCAGCGCCTGCACCTCGGCCGCGCGCGTGAGGCTGGCGTAGTTGGAGAACGGCACGTCGTGATCCTGCGCATATTTCTCGACGTTCTCCTGGTCGATCATGATGATCACCGTCAGATATGCCCGCGCGTCGCCGATGACCACCGCGTCGGTCACGTAGGGGCTGAACTTCAGCTCGTTCTCCAGCTCGCTGGGCGTCACGTTCTTGCCACCGGCGGTGATGATGATGTCCTTCATCCGGTCGGTGATGCGATAGAAACCCTCGTCGTCCACGGTGCCCACGTCGCCGGTGCGCAGCCAGCCGTCTTCGGTGAAGGTCTCGGTGGTTTTTTCAGGCAGGTTCAGGTAGCCCTTGAACACGTTGGGACCCTTGACCTGGATCTCGCTGGTGGCTGGATCAAGCCTCACCTCGTTGAAGCCGATGGCCGGGCCGATCGAGCCGGGCTTGATGCGCTCGGCGCGCATGCCGGTCGAGGCGCCGCAGGTCTCGGTCATGCCCCAGACTTCGAGCATCGGCACGCCCAGCGCCAGATACCACTTGACCAGCTCGGGCGAGATGGGCGCCGCGCCGGTAACCAGGAAGCGCGCGCGGTGAATGCCGATCATCTTGCGCACATTGCCCAGCACCAGCCAGCGCGCCAGGTGGAACTGCGCCTTGAGTGTGGCCGGTACCGGCTGCTGCGCCAGCACGCGGTCGGCAATGCGCGTACCCACGCCAATCGCCCAGGCGTAGGCCAGTTGCTGGACGCGGCTCGACTCCTTGAGCGCGATCATCACGCCCGAATAGAACTTCTCCCACACCCGCGGCACGGCGGTGAAGACGGTGGGCGCGATCTCGCGCACGTTCTCGGGCACGGTGTCGGGGTTCTCGACGAAGTTGAGCTTGCAGCCGGTGTAGAGCGAGAAATACTCGCCGCCCATGCGCTCGGCGATATGGCACAGCGGCAGAAAACACATGGCCTCGTCGGCCTCGCTGCGCGAGACCAGCGTGTTCAGCCCGCGCGCGCTGTAGACCAGGGCCTCGTGCGTGTGCATCGCCCCCTTGGGCTTGCCGGTCGTGCCCGAGGTGTAGACCAGGATGGCAACGTCCTCGGGGCGGGTGGCGGCCACGCGCTCGGCCAGGGCTTCGGGGTGTTGGGCGTTCCATGCGCGCCCCATCTCGCGCAGCGCGTCAAGGCTCAGGATGGACGGGTCGTCGAGCTGGTGCAGGCCCTCCATGTCGAAGACGATGATCTTGTCCAGCAGCGGTAGCCGCTCGCGCACCTCCAGCGCCTTGTCCAGCTGCTCGTCGTCCTCGACGAACAGCAGGCGCGTGGCCGAGTCCTCGCACAGGTAGTGCACCTGGCTGGCGGCGTCGGTCGGGTAGATGCCGTTGGCCACGCCGGCGCAGCTGAGTACGGCGATGTCCGACAGCACCCATTCGATGTTGGTGTTGGACAGGATGGAGGCGCAGTGCCCAGGCGCAAAACCCAGCGCCATCAGGCCGCCGGCGATCTCGCGCACCGCGTCGGCCGTCTGCTGCCAGCTCCAGCTCTTCCAGATGCCGAGCTTTTTCTGGCGCATCCAGGTCTGCGTGCCGCGCTGGCGGGCGGCGTTCCAGAACATCTTGGCCAGCGTGTCGCCTTCGACGACGACGTCGTTGCATGGCTGGATGCGGGACAGATCCCAAAGCGTGGACATGCGGCTCATCTCCAGGTTTTCTTTTTCTTCCAGCGCCGCTCGCCGCGCACGCCTTCGTCCTTCATGCCGAGGTAGAACTCCTTGATGTCGTCCTTCTCGCGCAGCACCTCGCAAGCGCCCTCCATCACGATGCGGCCGTTCTCCAGTACGTAGCCGTAGTCGGACGCATTGAGCGCCATGTTGGCGTTCTGCTCGACCAGCAAGATGGTGGTGCCGCGCTCGCGGTTGATGCGCACCACGATCTCGAAGATCTCCTTGGTCAGGCGCGGGCTCAGGCCCAGGCTGGGCTCGTCGAGCAGGATCAGAGCGGGCGCGGCCATGATGGCGCGCGAGATGGCCAGCATCTGCTGCTGGCCGCCAGACAGCAGGCCGGCGTCTTGCGCGGCGCGCTCCTTCAGGATGGGGAAGTAGCCGTAGACGGTCTCCATGTCGCGCGCCACCGCGTCGCGGTCGGTGCGGGTGTAGGCGCCCATCAACAGGTTGTCGCGCACCGACAGCAGGGGGAACACCTCCCGTCCCTCGGGCACGTGCGACAGGCCGCGGCGCACGATGGCCGCCGGGTCGTGGGCGGTAATGTCCTGGCCCTGGAACACCACGCTGCCCTTGCGCGGGTCGATGATGCCTGAGATGGTCTTGAGGATGGTGGTCTTGCCTGCGCCGTTGCTGCCAAGCACCGTGGCGACCTCGCCGCGCGCGACCTGCAGGCTGACGCCGCGGATCGCCTTGATCGGGCCGTAGCTGCTCTCGACGTTCTGCAGGCGCAGCACGGTGTCGGCAGCGGCGCTTGCGGGGGGGCTGTCCTGGCTCATGCGCGCCTCGCTGGCTGGGCGCCCGCCGGGCGGCGCAGGCTGCTGACGTCGTCGATGCTGCCCAGGTAGGCCTCGGCCACGCCGGGGTGGTTCTGCACCTCGCGCGGCGTACCCAGCGCCAGCACCTCGCCCTGGTTCATCGCCAGAACGCGGTCGGAGACCTTGGAGACCAGCCCCATGTCGTGCTCGACCATCAGCACCGTGATGCCCAGGTCGTTCTTGATGTCCTGGATCCAGAACGCCATGTCGTCGGTCTCCTCCACGTTCAGGCCCGACGAGGGCTCGTCGAGCAGCAGCAGCTCGGGCTCGGTGCACAGCGCGCGCGCCAGCTCGACCACCTTGCGCACGCCATAGGGCAGGCCGGCCACCAGCTGGTCGCGGTAGTGCTGCAGATCCAGGAAGTCGATCACCTCCTCGACCTTCTCGCGGGCGCGTATTTCGGCAGCGCGCACCTTGGGGGTGAAGCACAGCTCGGACCAGAAGCCGCTCTCGCGCTGCGTGTGGCGGCCAATCAAGAGGTTGCTCAGCACGCTGGCGTGCTCGAACAATTCGATGTTCTGGAAGGTGCGCGCAATGCCCAGGCCGGCCACCTGGTGCGCCGGCTGCGCCGTGAGCACCAGCGGTGCGCGGCCGGTGCCGGCATAGGTGATCGACCCGCTGGTGGGCTGGTAGATGCGGCTGATCAGGTTGAACACCGTGGTCTTGCCGGCGCCGTTGGGGCCGATCAGCGTGAACACCTCGCCGCGGCGCACGTCGAACGAGACGTCGCTCACGGCCAGCAGGCCGCCGAAGCGCACCGTCAAGTGCTCGGCGCGCAGCAGCACGTCGGAGGGGAGGGCGGGGGAGTGCGTCGTCATTTCAGGCGATCCGATTTCTGGAACGATTTCTGCCGCTTGAACATGCCCTTGCGGTAGAACGGGAACAGCTCCAGCCAGGTGCGCATCTTCAGCCAGCGCCCGTACAGGCCCAGCGGCTCGAACAGCACGAAGGCCACCAGCACCGCGCCGTAGACGACGGCCTGCAGGCCCGGCGCCTGGCCGATCGCGTCGGGCAGCCAGTCCTTGCCCATCGAGATCAGCTGCGGCATCAGGATCAGGAACATCGCGCCCAGAAACGCGCCATGCACCGACCCCAGGCCGCCGATCACGATCATCAGGAGCAGGTCGATGGACTGCACGATGTTGAACTGGTCGGGCGAGATGAACATCATCTTGTGCGCATACAGCGCGCCGCCAATGCCGGCCAGTGCTGCCGACAGCGCGAACGACAGCGTCTTGTAGCGCGCCAGGTGAATGCCCATGCTCTGCGCCGAGATCTCCGAGTCGCGGATCGCGACGAAGGCGCGCCCGGTCGATGAGCGCAGCAGATTCAGGATGGCCAGCGTGCAGACCACGGCGATCGCCAGGCACAGGTAATAGAAGGACTCGGTCGAGGAGAACTCGTAGCCGGCGATCTGCGGCGGCATCAGCGACTTGCCGCTGTTGCCGCCGGTCACCGACTCCCAGCGGGCGAACACCTCCTCGACGATGAAGCCGAACGCCAGCGTGGCAATGCCAAGGTAAATGCCCTTGACCCGCAGCGCCGGCAGGCCGACGACCACGCCCACGGCCGCCGACAGCCCGGCCGCGCAGGCCAGCGCCAGTGCAAACGGCCAGCCCAGGCCGACCAGCGCCGCCTGGGTGTAGGCGCCCACGCCCAAAAATGCCGCATGCCCGAGCGAGAACTGCCCGGTGAAGCCCGCCAGCAGCATCAGCCCCAGGCCGACGATGCCGTAGATCAGAACGAAGGTGAGTTGCGCCAGCCAGTACTCGGGCGCGGCCCAGGGGGCCAGCAGCAGCGCCAGGCACAGCAGCCCGTACCAGAACACATGGCCGCCGTGCTTGGCCAGGCGGATGTCCTGCGCGTAGCTGGTCTTGAAAATGAATCGCATGGGAGGTTCAGCCTTGGGGGTTCACACTTTCTTGCGCAGCTTCTCGCCGAACAGCCCGTTGGGCTTGAGCATCAGCATTACCAGCACCACGATGTAAGCGGCTGTGTCCTTGAAGCCCTCGGGCAGGTAGAAGCCCGACAGCGACTCGATCACGCCGATCGTCACGCCGCCGACGATGGCGCCCGGCAGGCTGCCAAAGCCGCCGACGACCGCCGCCGGAAACGCCTTCAGGCCGATGAAGCCCATGTTGGCGTGCACAAAGGTGATAGGCGCCAGCAGCAGCCCGGCCAGCGTGGCCACCGCCGCCGCCAGGCCCCAGACCAGGCCGTTGAGGCGCTGCACCGGAATTCCCATGTAGTAGGCGGCAAGCTGGTTTTGCGACGCCGCCTGCATGGCCACGCCCAGGCGGGTGTAGCGAAACATCAGGTACAGCAGCGTGCACAGCAGCACGGTGGAGGCGATCACCATCAGCTGCTCGGCGCTGAGCACCAGCGCGCCCAGCTGGTAGGTCACGTCCTTGTAGGGCACGGGCAGCGCGTGGGTTTCGGTGCCCAGGCCGGGAATCATCGTCACCAGCCCGCGCAACACATAGCCTATGCCGATGGTGAGCATGACGATGGAGAACTGCGGCTGGCCAAGGATGGGGCGTATCACCAGGCGTTCGAGCAGCACGCCGAACAGCGTCATTGCGACCAGGCTGGCCAGCGCCGCCAGCCAGAAGGAAAAGCCCAGGCCCATCAGCACCAGGCCGCTGAACGCGCCCAGCATCATCAGCTCGCCCTGGGCGAAGCTGACGGTCTCGGTGGCCTTGTAGATCAGCACGAACCCCAACGCGATCAGCCCGTAGATGCACCCTTGCGCGATGCCGCTGATCACGAGTTGGATAAATTGCACACTGCGTCTCCAAAGATTTATACAAAGCAACCGCTTTGTATAAATCATGCAGCAGCGCAAGCCGCCGCGCATTCGGTGCTAACCCTCGCTTGCAGTCACCACGGTGATACGCTCACGGCCCCGATTCAATGGCGGGCGCGCATGCGCCCCAGGAGATCCCGAGCATGAACTTTCGACATGCGGCCGCATTGGCCGCGGTGCTGGCCCTGGCGGCCTGCGCCAGCAGCGGCCCGCGCCCGTCCGCAGTGCATCAGAGCGTGGCGCAGGATGGCAGCAAAGTGGTGACCATGGCAGCGCAGCCGCTGGCCTGCGAGGGCATGCGCTGCCCGGTGCTGGCCGCTGCGTGGAGCAGCGCCAAGCCGGGCCAGGCGTTGCTCACCGTGGGCCTGCCGGGCCAGCCGGCCGCGGTGAGCGGCGCGGATTTCCGCCTGATGACCGCTGGCGTGGTGCGCCTGCGCCTGGCCGCGCACGGCGAGGCGCCCCAGCTGGGCTACCCGGCCACCGCGTTCGACGTGCCGCTGACCCTGATCGAACGCATCGCCTACACCCAGCGCAGCTCGGTCAAGGTCTATACCGACGACGGGCGCAGCGTGGAGGAAGGGCTCAACGGCGCCGAGGGCGGCATGGACGCGCGCAACCCGCGCTCGCGCGCCAGCGAGGTGATGGCGCAGTTTCTGGCGGCGGTGCAGTCGGCCGGCGGCGGCGAGGGCCTGCAGGCACCCGGCGGCGGGCTGCTGCAACTTCTGGGCGACGAACGCCAGCGCAAATAAGTTGTGCCTCTGCCCCGGGCAGAGGGCAGCGCAATTCATTCCATTTCCATATCAACCGATTACTTTGTCGGCTTCGCTTGTCGT
>PGEI01000077.1 GCA_002894305.1 Comamonadaceae bacterium CD01 | reverse complement strand
AACGACGCTAAGCAATTGATTCTGTTTGACTTTTAACCGGACACTACTGTCCCTTGATATGACATTGCACCTTCCCCAAATCCGCATCCCCGCCACCTATATGCGCGGCGGCACCAGCAAGGGCATGTTCTTCCGTTTGCAGGACCTGCCCGAGGCCGCCCGCCAGCCCGGCCTGGCGCGCGACAAATTGTTCCAGCGCGTCATCGGCAGCCCCGACCCCTACGGCGCGCAGATCGACGGCATGGGCGGGGCCACCTCCAGCACCAGCAAGTGCGTCATCCTCTCCAAAAGCGAGCGTCCGGGGCACGACGTGGACTACCTCTACGGCCAGGTGTCCATCGACAAGGACTTCGTCGACTGGAGCGGCAACTGCGGCAACCTCTCCACCGCCGCCGGGGCGTTCGCCATTCATGCGGGTCTGGTCGATGCCGGCCGCATCCCGAGCGACGGCGTCTGCGTGGTGCGCATCTGGCAGGCGAATATCGGCAAGACCATCATTGCCCACGTGCCGATTACCAACGGCCAGGTGCAGGAGACGGGCGACTTCGAGCTCGATGGCGTGACCTTCCCCGCCGCCGAGATCGTGCTGGAGTTCATGGACCCGTCCGACGATGGCGACGAGGGCGGCGCCATGTTCCCGACCGGCAACCTGGTCGACGACCTGGAGGTGCCGGGCATCGGCACCTTCAAGGCCACGATGATCAACGCTGGTATCCCCACCGTGTTCGTCAACGCGTTTGATATCGGCTGCCAGGGCACGGAGCTGCGCGAGGATATCAACGGCGACCCGGCGCAGCTGGCGCGCTTTGAAAAAATCCGCGTCGCCGGCGCGCTGCGCATGGGCCTGATCAAGACACCCGAAGAAGCCGCGACGCGCCAGCACACGCCAAAGATCGCCTTTGTCAGCCCGCCCAAGGCCTACATCGCCTCAAGCGGCAAGGTGATCGAAGCGGCCGATGTCGACCTGCTGGTGCGCGCCCTGTCGATGGGCAAACTGCACCACGCCATGATGGGCACGGCCGCAGTGGCCATCGGCACGGCGGCGGCCATTCCCGGCACGCTGGTGAACCTTGCCGCCGGCGGCGGCGAGCGCCAGGCCGTGCGCTTTGGCCACCCCTCGGGCACGCTGCGGGTGGGCGCCGAGGCAAGACAGGTGGACGGCCAATGGCAGGTCACCAAGGCGGTGATGAGCCGCAGCGCGCGCATCCTGATGCAGGGCTGGGTATGCATCCCCAGTAATTCTTTTTGATCGGAAATCTACTCATGTCCACTCGCAAGCAGCTTAAACAACTCATCGAGGCCCGCAACGGCCTGATCGTCCCCGGCGCATTCAACGCCCTGTCCGCCAGGGTCATTGCCGACCTGGGCTTCAAGGCCATCTACGTCACGGGCGCGGGCGTGACCAATATGTGGTTCGGCATGCCCGACCAGGGCTTCATGGGCTTGGCCGAGATCGCCGACCACACGGCGCGCATCCGCGACGCAGTCGATGTGCCGCTGCTGGTTGATGCCGACACCGGCTTTGGCAATGCGCTCAACGTCTATCACACGGTGCGCACGCTGGAGCGTGCGGGGGCCGACTGCATTCAGCTCGAAGACCAGGTGGCGCCCAAGCGCTGCGGGCATTTCAGCGGCAAGGAGGTGATCTCCACCGAAGAGGCGGTGAGCAAGATCAAGGCCGCGGTCGATGCGCGGCGCGACGACGATCTGCTGATCATGGCGCGCACCGACGCGGCGGCCGTGCACGGCTTCGAGGCCGCCGTCGAGCGCGCGCAGAAGTTTGCCGAAGCCGGCGCCGACATCCTGTTCGTCGAGGCCGTCACCAAGGCCGAAGAAGTGCGCGCGCTGCCGCAGCGCCTGGCCAAACCCCAGCTGATGAACATGGTGATTGGCGGCAGAACGCCCATCTTCAACGCCGAGCAACTGGGCGAGCTGGGATTTGGCATCGTGCTGTACGCCAACGCCGCGCTGCAGGGCGCGGTGGCGGGCATGCAAAAGGCGCTGACCGTGCTGCGCGACGAGAAGGAGGTGCAGGAGGCCAGTGGCCTGGTGACCCCGTTTGCCGAGCGCCAGCGCCTGGTGGGCAAGCCCGCCTGGGATGCGCTGGAGAAGCAATACACCTGAACCTAAATCCGGATTTAGGCTGAATGCTGAACGCGCGCCGGCCGCACAAGCTGTGGTCTGGCGCTGCTGCGTTCAGGCCGTGCCTGTCGTCGCATCTGCCACGGGCTGGCGCGACAGCGCGATGAACGCACGCAGGTAGTCGGTCTCCAGGTCGGCCTCGCGCGCGCCCAGGTGGATCTGCTTTGGGATGCCGCGCGGCCCCAGGCGCACCGGTACCAGATCCATCCGGGCCGCGTATTCCTGCGCCAACCAGCGCGGCAGCGCCGCGACGCCGCGGCCGCTGGCGACCATTTGCAGCATGATGTCCGTGGTCTCTATGGTCTTGTGCCGCCTTGGACGTACGCCGGCGGGCAGCAGAAACTCGTTGTAGATGTCCAGCCGCTCGACCGGCACGGGGTAGGTGATCAGCACCTCGCGCGCCAGGTCGCGCGGGCGGGCGTGATCCGCGCCGGCCAGCGGGTGGCGGGTGCCGACGACCAACACCTGCTCGTAGTCGAACACCGGCTCGAAGTGCAGGCCGGGTTTGTACAGCGGGTCGGGCGTGACCAGCAGGTCGATCTCCCAGGCCAGCAGCGCGCCGATGCCGCCAAACTGAAAGCGCTGCTTGACGTCCACGTCCACGTCGGGCCACGCGGCCAGGTAGGGCGACACCACCTTGAGCAGCCACTGGTAGCAGGGGTGGCATTCCATGCCGATGCGCAGGGCGCCGCGCTCCCCCTGCGCGAACTGGCGCAGCCGCTCCTCGGCCAGGTCGAGCTGCGGCAGCACGCGGCCCGCCACCGCCAGCAAATACTGCCCCGCCTGGGTGAGGCGCAGGCTGCGGCCCTCGCGCAGCCAGACCGCTGTGCCCAACTGCTGCTCCAGCTTTTTCATGCTGTGGCTCAACGCCGACTGGGTGACGCACAGCACGTCGGCAGCCGCGGTCAGCGAGCCCTGTTTTTCGACCTCGGCGACGATTGCCAGATGGATGCGCTCCAGCATGGTGTATGAATAAAATTAATTGATTGGTGAAATAAGACCATTTTACTTCATGTGATGCCTTGCCTACGATGGCTTCCAGTCTCCCATTTCCCATTTTTTGTTTCTTGCAAGGCAGGCCATGGCAACACTTCACAATCTCGGATTCCCCCGCATCGGCGCCCGGCGCGAGCTCAAGTTTGCGCTGGAGTCGTACTGGAAGGGCGAGACCTCGCGCGACGAGCTGAAACAGCTGGGTACGCAGCTGCGCCAGCGGCACTGGGCCGACCAGGCGGCGCTCGACCTGGTGCCCGTGGGCGATTTCTCGTTCTACGATCAGGTGCTGGACATGAGCACCACGTTGGGCAACCTGCCTGGACGCGTGAGCGGTTTCCACGGTGACCCGCTGGACAACTATTTCCGCGTCGCGCGCGGGCGCTCCGGCCTGTTCGACCCGCAGCACGCGCTGTGCTGCGGCGGCGTGGCTGCCGGTGAGATGACCAAGTGGTTCGACACCAACTACCACTACATCGTCCCCGAGTTCACCGCGGCCACCCAGTTCAAGCTGGACGCATCGCGCCTGCTGGAGCAGCTGGCCGAGGCGCAGGAGCAGGGCGGCGTTGGAGAAGGACGGGCCAAGCCGGTCATCATCGGCCCGGTCACCTACCTGGCCATCGGCAAGGCCAAGGACGATTCCGACAAGCTCGCATTGCTGGAGCGCCTGCTGCCCGTCTACGCCGAGCTGCTCGACACCTTGGCCGCCCATGGCGCCGAGTGGGTGCAGATCGACGAGCCGATCCTGGTGACCGAGCTCGACGCCGACTGGCAGCATGCGTTGAACACCGCCTACCACCAGCTGAAAGCCTGCAAGGTCAAGATCCTGTTGGCGACCTATTTCGGTCAGCTGCAGGACAACGCCTACCTTGCCGCCAACCTGCCCGTCGCCGGTCTGCATGTCGACGCGACCAGCGATCAGGCCGGTGTGTTGCCGCTGCTGGGCCTGCTGTCGCCGCACAAGGTGCTGTCGCTGGGTGTAATCAGCGGACGCAACATCTGGAAGACCGACCTGACTGCCACGCTGGACTGGCTCGAACCCATTGCCCAGCGCCTGGGCGAGCGGCTGTGGATCGCGCCCTCGTGCTCGCTGCTGCACGTACCCGTCGACCTGGATAGCGAGCAGAAACTGGACGCCGAGGTCAAGTCTTGGCTGGCGTTTGCGCTGCAAAAGCTGGGTGAGCTGCGCGTGCTGGGCCGCGCGCTGAACGAAGGCCGCGCCACCGTTGCCACCGAGCTGGCCACCAACACCGCTGCGCTTGCCGCGCGCCGCGCCTCGCCGCGCGTGACCAACCCGGCCGTGCAGGCGGCGCTGGCGCGCATCGACGCCAGCCTGGGCCAACGCAAGAGCGCCTACGCCCAGCGCGCGCCCTGGCAGGCAGCCATCTTGAAGCTGCCGCTGTACCCGACGACGACCATCGGCTCCTTCCCGCAGACCGCAGAGATCCGCCACGCGCGCAGCGAATACAGGGCAGGGCGCCTGGATGACGCTGGCTATCAGGCGGCGATGCGTGCCGAGATAGAGCGCAGCGTGCGCGAGCAGGAAAAACTGGGCCTGGATGTGCTGGTGCACGGCGAGGCCGAGCGCAACGACATGGTCGAGTACTTTGGCGAGCAGCTCGAAGGCTATGCCTTCAGCCAGTTCGGCTGGGTGCAGAGCTACGGCTCGCGCTGCGTCAAGCCGCCGATTCTGTTTGGCGACATCAGCCGCCCCAAGGCGATGACCGTGGAATGGATCACCTACGCGCAGTCGCTGACCAAGAAGCCGATGAAGGGCATGCTGACCGGCCCGGTGACCATCCTCAACTGGTCCTTCGTGCGCGACGACCAGCCGCGCTCGATGTCGTGCCGGCAGCTGGCGCTGGCGATCCGCGAAGAAGTGCTCGACCTGGAAAAGGCCGGCGTGAAAATCATCCAGATCGACGAGGCCGCGCTGCGCGAGGGCCTGCCGCTGCGCAAGTCGCAGTGGAAGGAGTACCTGGACTGGGCCGTGGAGAGCTTTCGCATCACCGCCAACGGCGTGCGCGACGAGACGCAGATCCACACCCATATGTGCTATTCGGAGTTCAACGACATCATCGCGTCGATCGCCGGCATGGATGCGGACGTGATCACCATCGAGACCAGCCGCTCGGACATGGAACTGCTGGACGCCTTCGAGAACTTCCAGTACCCCAACGAGATCGGCCCCGGTGTCTACGACATCCATTCGCCCAACATCCCGACGCAGGGGCACATCGTGCAGCTGATGGAAAAGGCCGCCGAGCGCATTCCGGCCGAGCGCCTGTGGGTCAACCCCGATTGCGGGCTGAAGACCCGCCAGTGGGCCGAGGTGATCCCGGCACTGGCACACATGGTCGAGGCGGCCCGCGAACTTCGCGCAGGTGCCGTGAAGCAGCGCGCCGTGGCATGAACGGCGGGCGGCCGGCCGCCCGGGTATGGGCGCGAACGTACACTTCGCTCCATGACGAAACTGGTCCTGGGAATCGAATCTTCGTGCGATGAAACCGGCGTCGCCCTGGTGCGCAGCGGCGCGGGCGGCGCACTGCCCACGCTGCTGGCGCATGCACTGCACAGCCAGGTGCAGATGCACCAGGCCTATGGCGGCGTGGTGCCCGAGCTGGCCAGCCGCGACCACATCCGCCGCGTGCTGCCGCTGTTGCGCCAGGTGCTGACCGAAGCCGACGTGCCGCTGACCGACGTCGACGTGGTGGCCTACACGCGCGGCCCCGGCCTGGCCGGCGCGCTGCTGGTGGGCGCTGGCGTGGCCTGCGCGCTGGGCGCGGCGCTGGCGCGGCCGGTACTGGGCGTGCATCACCTGGAGGGGCATTTGCTCTCGCCGTTCCTGAGCGCCGACGCGCCGCAGTTCCCCTTCGTCGCGCTACTGGTGTCGGGCGGGCATACGCAGCTGATGCGCGTGGACGGCGTGGGCCGCTACGAGCTGCTGGGCGAGACCATCGACGACGCCGCCGGCGAGGCCTTCGACAAGACCGCCAAGCTGCTGGGCCTGGGCTACCCCGGGGGCCCGGCGCTGGCGCGGCTGGCCGAGTACGGCGACCCCGAGGCCTTCAAGCTGCCGCGCCCGCTGCTGCACAGCCCCAATCTGGATTTCTCGTTCGCCGGCCTCAAGACCGCGGTGCTCACCCAGGCGCGCAAACTGGAGAGCGCGGTGTGCGAGCTGCCGCGCGCCGACCTGGCCGCCAGCACCCAGGCGGCCATCGTCGAGGTGCTGCTCAAGAAATCGCTCAAGGCCTTGCAGGCCACCGGCCTCAAGCGCCTGGTGGTCGCCGGCGGCGTGGGCGCCAACCAGCAGCTGCGCATCCAGCTCAATGCCGCCTGCCAGGCGCGCGGCGTGCGCGTGCACTACCCCGAGCTGGAGCTGTGCACCGACAACGGCGCGATGATTGCAATGGCCGCCGCCATGCGCCTGCAGGCGGGCGTGCAGCAGCCGCGCAGCGACTACGCCTTCGACGTGCGCCCGCGCTGGCCGCTGGACGCCATCGATGCTTGATGGGTGCGCCCTGGCGCCGCACCGGCGTGGTGGGCGCAATACGGTCGATCTGCGTCTTCATCAGCCCGGCCGCGCGGCTGCTTCGCCATCTGCCTTTGCGCGTGCACTGCGCGTGTCGGCTTGCCATCGGCGCTGCAGCCGCAGCGCGACGTGCACCAGCGCGATGAGCACCGGCACCTCCACCAACGGGCCGATCACCGTGGTGAAGGCCACCGGCGAGGCCAGGCCGAAGGAGGCGATCGCCACGGCAATGGCCAGCTCGAAGTTGTTGCCCGCGGCGGTGAAGGCAATCGCCGTGGTGCGCGGGTAGTCGGCCTGGATCAGCCGGCCCATGGCAAAGCTGATCAGGAACTGGATCACGAAGTACAGCGTCAGCGGCACCGCGATCCTGAGCGCGTCCAGCGGCAGGCGCACCACGTCTGCGCCCTTGAGGCTGAACATGGCGACGATGGTCAGCAGCAGCGCCACCAGCGTGATGGGGCTGATGCGCGGAACGAACACCTGCTCGTACCAGTCCTGGCCCTTGCGCGCGATCAGCGTGCGCCGCGTCAGATAGCCGGCCAGGAACGGAATGCCCAGGTAGACCAGTACCGCTTCGGTGATGGCCCAGAAACCCACGTCGACCACGCTGCCCTGCAGGCCGAACAGCGGCGGCAGCACCGACAGGAAAAACCAGGCGTAGGCCGGGAAGAACAGGATCTGGAAGATCGAGTTGAAAGCCACCAGCCCGGCGACGTACTGGTTGTCGCCGCGCGCCAGCTGGTTCCACACCAGCACCATGGCAATGCAGCGCGCCAACCCGATCAGGATCAGCCCGGTCATGTACTGCGGCTGGTCGCGCAGAAAGAGCACCGCCAGCGCAAACATCAGCACCGGCCCGACCACCCAGTTCTGCACCAGCGACAGCAGCAGCACGCGCTTGTCGGCAAAGACCTCGTGCAGAGCCTCGTAGCGCACCTTGGCCAGCGGCGGGTACATCATCAGGATCAAGCCGATGGCGATCGGGACGTTGGTCGTGCCGATCGACAGCGCATGCAGTGCGTCGGGCAGGCCCTTGAACCAGGTACCCAGGGCCACGCCCAGCGCCATGGCGGCAAAGATCCAGGCGGTGAGCCAGCGGTCGAGAAAGGAGAGGCGGGAAGGGCGTTGGGACATGGGATCAGCGGGCGCAGCCGCATGGCGGGCAGACATCGCACACGCCGCCCTGGCAGCAGTGCTCGGTCAGGTAGCCGAGCAGCCCGCTCATGCGGGCAAAGTCGGCGCGGTAAATCAGGTTGCGTCCCTGTTGTTCGACAGAAACGAGGCTGGCATGGGCCAGCTCCTTGAGGTGAAACGACAGGGCATTGCGAGCCACGCCGAGCTGATCGGCGAGCACGCTGGGCGTCAATCCCTCAATGCCCGCGACGACCAGCGCGCGGAACACACGCAGACGCTGGAGGTGGGCCAGGGCGGCAAGCGCGGAAACTGCGTGGGTTTCATCCATGTGTTGATGATACAACGATTATTGAATTATTTGCAGGCGACCAGAAACCTTTGAGTCACCCATCAGGCGTGGCGCCCAGCCCCATCTCGACCAGGGCACCATCGCGGTCACTGCATCGAATGCAGGCCGATCATGTTGGCCTCGGTGTCGGACACGAGCGCGATGAAGCCGTACTGGCCGATGGAGGACTTGGGCTTGTGCACCTGGCCGCCGGCGCCCGCCACGCGACCTTGCTCCGCTGCGCAGTCGTCGCAGGCAAAGTACACCAGCGTGCCGCCACCGCCGGACGGGGCGCCCGCCATCTTGACCAGCATGCCGCCGCTGCCGCCGGCTTCCATGTCATTCGGAAACGACAGCATCTGCATGGCCGAGCTGTCGCCCGCGAGCGCGGCCATGGGCTCCAGTCGGCACTGGAACACGGTTTCGTAGAACCGGCGCGCACGCGCCAGATCCTGCACGTAGATCTCGAACCAGACGACGGGATTGGATTTCATGGAAATCTCCAGGTGGAATGGAAGTGGGCGGTCTCTTTTGCACTGCGGTCGTGCCAGAGGCAGATGGTGTTCCGGGCAGGTGTCGCCATGGAGCTTCTCCTGGGCCTAGCCCGGGATGACTGGCTCCACCAGCGCCGCCAACTGGACGAGGGACTCCTGCCAGCCCAGGTAGCACATCTCCAGCGGGATGGCGGGCGGAATGCCGGCCTGGGTGATGTGCAGCTCGGTGCCGCAGACCACCGGCGCGAGCCGGATGGTGACCTCCAGCACACCCGGCAGGTTCGGATCGTCGAAGCGGTCGGTGTAGCGGATCAGCGCGTTCGGGATCAGCTCCAGGTACTCGCCGCCGAACGCGTGCGCCTGGCCGGTGCCGAAGTTGTGGAACGACATGCGAAAGCGGCCACCGACGCGCGCCTCGAACTGATGAATCTTGCAGGTGAAGCCGTGCGGCGGCAGCCACTTGGCCAGCGCGTCGGCTTCGACGAAGGCGCGGTAGACACATTTTTTGTGTAACGCTTGATGGATTCTTCTGAGCTCATGCAACCGGTGCGGGCGCGGTGGTGATCGTCATCGGCAGCGGTTGCCTGGCCTTCGCGCAGCGCGAGGCAGACTGTTTCGCACCACTTTCCTTGGTGCGACGCGTTGGCCCAGCAGCTCGTGGCGCGCCTGCCGCGCAGGGTTGGAAACGGTTTTGATGGCGTGGGCGCCGCGATTGCGGTTACAACCACGCCATGCAGGGAGAAACCGAAATCGACGCTGCCGAGGCGCGCGCCTGGGTGCGGGCGGCGCAGCGGCTGGTGGTGTTCAGCGGCGCTGGCATGAGCGCCGAATCGGGCGTGCCGACCTTTCGCGGCGCGCAGACCGGGTTGTGGGCGCGCTTTCGGCCCGAGGAACTGGCGACCGAGGACGCCTTTCGCGCCCACCCCGGGCGCGTGTGGGACTGGTACTCCGAGCGCCGCGCGCAGGTGGCGCGCGTCGAACCCAATGCCGGGCACCGGGCGGTGGCCGAGTTCCAGCGCCGACACCCTGGGCGCCTGACGGTGGTGACGCAGAACGTCGATGGCCTGCACCAGCGCGCCGGCAGCACTGACGTGCTGGCGCTGCACGGCAATCTGTTTGAAAACCGCTGGCTCGACCCGTGCCCGCTGGCCGGTCGCGGAGCGTCCGGCTGTGCGGCCGCGCGGGCCGAGCCCGGCCGTCCGCCGCGCTGCGCGCAATGCGGCAACGCGCTGCGGCCGGCCGTGGTGTGGTTTGGCGAGATGCTGCCCGAGCATGCCCTGGCGCGCGCCGAGCAGGCCGCCGCGGCGTGCGATCTGATGCTCGTCGTCGGCACCTCGGGCCAGGTCTGGCCAGCCGCCGGGCTGGTGCATGCGGCGCGTGCAGCCGGCGCGCAGGTGGTGGTGGTCAACTCCGCGCCGAGCGAGCTGGACAGCGTGGCGCAAATGGTGTTGTGCGGTACGTCGGCCCGGCTTTTGCCGCGCCTGCTTGGTGCTTGAACCTAAACCCGGCAGTTGACCGCCGTGAACTTCGACAATGCCTTGTGAGCCTTGGCTTTTTTGGCTTCGATGGGGTTCACCTGTCAGGTGACAGCGCTATCTATTCAATAGTCCAACCCACCGCCACTGGCGTGGCGTCCAGGTTGTTGGAATGGGCTGGGTCGGCGCGGGTTGTTGCGCTGCAGCATCCACGATTCCGGTTCACAATGGCGGCTTCGTTTTGCACGACGCTTGCCCGATGGATCCCGTCTTTCATCCGCGCCAGCGGCCGGCCCAGGGCCGCCGCTGGCTTGTTTTGCTGCTGCCTGCGCTGTGCCTGCCGGTGCTGCTGGCCGGCTGCGCGCGCCTGCCCGAGGCCATGCCGGGGCTGGAGCGCGCGGTTGCCTTCACGCCCGACGACTTTGACAGTGCCGGCATGCACACCCGTCTGGTCGACGCGTCGCAGGAGCAGACCTGCGAGGCCGCGCGCCGCGCGCTGCTCAGCCAGGGCTACCAGCTGCACCAGACGGACAGGAACCAGGTGGCGGGGCGCAAGTTCTACCAGCCGCACACCGACGTTCACTACGAGGTGGAAATGCGCGTGGTCTGCGCACCGGACAACCCGGACGACACGCGCGCTTCGGTCTACGCCAGCGCGCTGCAGGATCGCTATGTGATCAAGAAGATCAACAACTCCGCGTCGCTGGGCGTGGGCGCCATCGGCTCGCTGTCGCTGCCGGTCACCGCCAGCGACGACACGCTGGTCAAAGTGGGCAGCGAAACCATTTCCGACGCGCGCTATTACGAGCGGTTTTTTGCGCTGTTCTCGCAGTACGTGCATGTGCTGCCCCAGGGCACGGCCAGCGCCCGGCTGACCGCTGCGCGCGCGGCGCGCACGCCCTTGCCCGAGCGCGAGGCGGTGCCGCATGCGGTCTCGGCGCAGCTGCAGCGGGCGCAGCCCGAGCCGTTGCCCGGGGGCGACCTGGCTGCGCAGTCCGAGGGACAGGATGTGGTGTCGGATGATGCCGCCGCATCTGCGCCCGCCGAGTCCACGCAGCCAGTGCAATAGCGCCGCGTTTTTGTGAAAGTGCCGCGCCGCCACCGGCCGTGCAGCGTTGTTCCGTTTTTGTGAGAGCCATGACCATGACCTTGATGAATCGCCGCCAGGCGGGCCGCACGTTGGCGCTTTCGCTGCTGCAGGCCACGGCGCTGGCCACGCTCTCCCACGCCCAGACGGGCGCAGCTGCCGGCGGCGGGCCGATCCGGCTGGCGCTGATCGAGAGTCTGTCGGGCAGCTTTGCCAACACCGGCGAGGCGGTGTTTCGCAACATCGCCTGGGCGGTCGAGCGCGTCAACGCCCGCGGCGGCGTGCGGCTGGCGCAGGGTGGGGCGCGTAACTTGATGCTGTCGCGCTACGACAGCAAGGGCCAGAACGAGGAGGCGCTGTCGGCTTTGCGCGCGGCCATCGACGACGGCGCGCGCATCGTGCTGCAGGGCAACTCGTCGGCCACGGCGGCGGCGCTGCTCGACGCCATCAACAAGCACAACCAGCGCGAGCCGGGCCGGCAGGTGCTGTACCTGAACTACTCGGCCGTCGACCCGGCGCTGACCAACGAGCGGTGCAGCTTCTGGCACTTTCGCTTCGACGCGCATGCTGACATGCGCATGACCGCTTTGATGGACGTGGTGCGCGAGGACGGCCAGCTCCAAAGCGTCTACCTGATAGGCCAGGACTACAGCTTCGGCCAGGCCGTGCTGCGCGAGGCGCGGCGCCAGCTTGGCGTGCTGCGCCCGGACGTGGCCATCGCCGGAGAGGAACTGCACGCGGTGGGTCGCATCAAGGACTTTGCCCCCTATGCGGTCAAGATCAAGGCCAGCGGTGCGCAGGCGGTCATCACCGGCAACTGGGGCAACGACTTGACGCTGCTGGTCAAGGCCGCGCGCGAGGTAGGTTACGACGGCATGTTCTACACCTTCTACGGCAACGCGCTGGGCGCGCCCGCGGCGCTGGGAGAGGCCGGCGTGGGCAAGGTGGTGGCCGTGGCCGACTGGCTGCCCAACCTGCCCACCGAGGGCAGCCGCCAGTTTTACGAGGCGTTTCGCCAGCGCTTTCCCAGCCCGCAGGACGACTATGTCCACATGCGCATGCAGCTGCTGGTCGAAGCGCTGGCGCAGGCGCTGGAGCGCGCGGGCAGCCTGCAGGCAGCAGACGTTGCGCGGGCGCTTGAGGGCGTGCGTGTCAGCCTGTACGGCCAAAGCGGCTGGATGCGCGCCGAGGATCATCAGTTCCAGCAGGAGCTGGTCGTCGGCGTGATGGACCGCCTGGGCGCGCCGGGCGTCGCGTTCGACGTGGAAGGCTCGGGCTACGGCTTTCGCGTGCTGCGCCGCATTGCGCCCGAGCAGGCGCAAATGCCCACCAGCTGCCGCATGCAGCGGCCCTGAGGCGTGCTGCTCCTATGCCGTAGCACGCGCCTTGACGGGCGCGCGCGTGGCCAGCCAGCACAGGATGGCGCCGCCGCACACCATGGCCGCGCCCTGCCAGAAGGCCGGCGACAGCGGCGTGCGCAGCAGCAGCATGGCCAGCGCCGCAGAAAACACCGGGATGAAGTAGGAGGCGCCGGCCAGGATGGTGACGTTGCCGTGCAGAATGCCCACATTCCACGCCGCGTAGCCAAAGCCCATGGCCGCGGCGGCCAGCATCAGTGAGACGATGGCCTGTAGGCTGAACGTCATCGCGCCGCCGCCCTCCAGCAGGTATTTGGCCCACAGCGCCACCGACACCAGCATGAAGAACAGCGTCACCCCGTTCTTGCCATTGGCAATGCGCGTGGTGACCGCGCAGTAGGCCGCCCAGATCAGCGCGCCGGCAAAGGCCAGGCCGTAGCTGAGCGGGTTGTCCTGCACGTTGGCAAGCATGCCGGGCAGGTTCAAGCCTTGCTCGCCGCCCAGCACCCAGCCGATGCCGATGATGGACAGCACAAAGCCCGGGACGATGAGCCAGTTGGCCCGCTGCCGGTTGAACACGATGGCCGCGACGATGGTGAACGTGGGCCACAGGTAGTTGACCATGCCCACCTCGATGGCCTGGCGGCTGGTGTGGGCGTAGCCAATCGACAGTGCCAGGCACAGCTCGTAGGCGACGAACAGCAGGCTGCCCCAGAACAGGTAGCGCCGGGGGAATTCGCCGGGCCGCACCCAGCCCACGCTCAGCAGCAGGAACAGCGAGGCCACGCTGTACATCATGGCCGCGCCGCCCGTGGGCCCGAGCTGGTCGCTGACGTTGCGGATCAGGCCGACGATGGCGCTCCACAAAAAGATGGCGACCAGCCCGATCAGGGTGGCCTGTTTGCGGTTTTTCATGGGTGGGTCAGTTCATGCGGAGCAGCGCGCGATCATGCCTGCTGTGCGTCGATCCAGATGGTCTTGATTCAAGACCACGGCAGCACCAGCCCGACCACGCCGATGGCCTCGTGCACCACCAGCGCCAGCGCGCCGTGCCCTGTGGGCCGCCGTGTGGTCGTAGGCCTTGTCGATCAGCTCGGCGTGCCAGCGGATGGTGTGGATGGCCTCGGGCAGGTCGGTGCTTGCGCTGGGCAGGCGCCAGGCGGCTCCCGCGTCCGTCTTCGAATGCCGCCTTGGGTAGCCCGACTTGAGCAGCGTGCCCAGCGACACCTTTTTGTCTGCCGATGCCGCGGGCATGTTGGCAATCGAGAAGCTGTCGCCATAGACCCTCTTGATCACGCGGTCTGCCTCGCTGGCGCGGTCCTTGCTCACCAGCCAGCGCGCCGACTCGGGCGTACCCAGGCGCACCAGCAGCAGTGGCAGGCCCAGCAGCGCGGGGCTGGCCAGCGCCCAGTGCCAAGCCTTGGGGCCGGCCATTGCCATGATGGCGTTGCCGGCGATGTAGGCCAGTGCCGCGCCGGCAAACCACAGAATCGTCAGCATCGCCAGTCGGGGGCCGCGGTGCTTGTTGGGAAGAAGCTCCACCAGCAGTGCGCTGGCCACCGGGTATTCAATGCCCACGCCGATGCCGATCAGAAAGCGCAGCAGAAAAATGGCGGTGCCGGACTCCACTCACAGATGCGCCAGCGAGCAGACGCTGAACAGTAGCGGTGGCTCGAAATACATGGTGCAGGGCGGCGTGCCATGGAATAAGCCCCGCTGGTCTTGCGGCCAGCGGGGCTTGGGTGGGTTGGGGTGGGTAGGTCAGACCATGTCGGCCGACAGCCCCGCGGTCTGGCTGAAGCCGCCGTCCACATAGGACACCTCGGCCGTGACGCCGCTGGCCAGGTCGCTGAACAGGAAGGCGGCCACGTTGCCCACGTCCTCGATCGTCACGTTGCGGCGCAGCGGCGCGGCGTCGGCCACGCGGCCCAGCAGCTTGCCGAAGTCCTTGATGCCGCTGGCGGCCAGCGTCTTGATCGGGCCTGCGCTGATGCCGTTGGCGCGGATGCAGCGCCCGTCCTCGGTGCGTCCCAGGGCTTCCGCCAGGTAGCGCACAGACGCCTCAAGCGACGCCTTGGCCAGGCCCATGGTGTTGTAGTTGGGAATGGAGCGCAGTGCGCCCAGGTAGGTCAGCGTCAGCAGCGACGACTTGTCGTTCAGATAGGGCAGGGCGGCCTTGGCCATGGCCGGGAAGCTGTAGGCGCTGATGTCGTGCGCAATGCGGAAGTTCTCGCGCGACAGGCCGTCCAGGAAGTTGCCGGCGATCGCCTCGCGCGGCGCAAAGCTGATGCTGTGCAGAAAGCCGTCGAACGTGCCCCAGGCGGCGCCCAGGTCGGCAAACATTTGCGCGATCTGCGCGTCGTCGGCCACGTCGCAGTCAAAGACCAGTTTGGAGCCGAATTCGGCGGCAAACTCGGTGATGCGGCCCTTGAAGCGCTCGCCCACGTAGCTGAAGGCCAGCTCCGCGCCCTGTTCATGGCAGGCCTTGGCCACGCCGTAGGCGATGGAGCGGTTGGACAGCACGCCGGTGATGAGCAGCTTTTTGCCTGCAAGAAAACCCATTGTTCTTCTCCTGTGAAGTGGTCGGTCAGTAGCTGACAATTGTCGCATGCGCACCTGCCTGATCTCTTTGCTTGCGGCCGCCGCCATGGCCGCTCCAGCGGCCTGGGCCGCGCACGCGTATGCGATGTGGGGCGCGCCGGCGTTGCCTGCCGGATTTGAGCATTTGCCCTACGTCAACCCGGATGCGCCCAAGGGCGGCGAGCTGCGGCTGGTCAGCAATTTGCGCGCCTCCACCTTTGACAAATACAACCCCTTCACCATCCGCGGAAACGCGCCGGCGTATTTGTCGGCGCTGATGTTCGACACGCTGCTCACCGGCTCGATGGACGAGACGGCCACGGGCTACGGCCTGCTGGCCGAGGATGTGAGTGTGGCGGCCGACGGGCTGTCGGCCACCTTCAGGCTGCGGGCTGCGGCGCGCTTTCACGACGGCAAGCCGGTGCTGGCGCAGGATGTGAAGCACAGCTACGACACGCTGGTCGGGCCGTATACCTCGCCCGGCTACAAGACCATGTTGTATGAGGTAGCCGGCGTGGACGTGGTGGACGAGCGCACGGTGCGCTTTCGCTTCAACGCGCCGAACCGCGAGCTGCCGCTGACGGTGGGCGGCCTGCCCATCTTCAGCCGCGACTGGGGGCGGGGCGAGGATGGCCAGCCCAAGCCGTTTGACCAGGTGGTGATGGACATCCCCATTGGCAGCGGGCCGTACAAGATAGGCCCGGTCAACTTTGGCAAGGACATTACCTATGTGCGCGACCCGCAGTACTGGGCGCGTGATTTGCCGGTGCGCCGGGGCACGGCCAATTTCGACCGGGTGCAGGTCAAGATTTACCAGGACAACACGGCGCGGCTGGAGGCGCTCAAGGCCGGCGAGTTCGACCTGATGCGCTTTTTCAGCGCCGGTGACTGGGCGCGGCGCGTCAACGGCAAGCGATTCGACTCGGGCGAACTGGTCAAGGGCGAGTTCGCCAACAAGCTGCCCACGGGCTTTCAGAGTTATGTGCTCAACACCCGCCGCCCGCTGCTGCAGGACAGGCGTGTGCGCAAGGCGCTGGGGCTGGCGTTCGACTTCGAGTGGATGGACCGTCAGCTGTTCTACGGCGCCTACCAGCGCGTGCATGGCCTGTTTGGCAACACGGCGTGCGAGACGCATGGCACGCCTACGCCGGCCGAGCTGGCATTGCTGGAACCCTGGCGCAAGGACTTGCCCGCCAGCGTCTTTGGCCCCATGGCCGAGCCGGTGAAAACGCCCGACGCCATGGCGCTGCGCGAGCACCTGCGCCAGGCACAGGCATTGCTGCGCGAGGCGGGCTGGACCGTGCAGGACGGTGTGCTGCGCAACGCCCGGGGCGAGCCCTTTGTGCTCGAATATATGGACAGCAGCGAGGGCGGCCAGCGCACGATTGCCTCGTGGCAGCACAACCTGGCCAAGCTGGGCGTCACGCTCAACTTCCGCTCGGTGGACTTTGCGCTGTACCAGCAGCGGCTGCAGAAGTTCGACTTCGACATCACCACGCTGGCCTTCCAGGGAACGAACAATCCGGGCCAGGAATACGCCGACCTGTTTGGCAGCGCAGCGGCCGACCAGGAGGATTCGGGCAACTTCGCCGGCGTGCGCAACCCGGCGGTCGACGCGGCGATCCGCGCAATGGTGTCGGCGCAGACGCTCACGCAGATGCTGCCCGCCTGTCACGCGCTGGACCGCATCATCGCGCATGAGCATTACCTGATCCCGCAGTGGTACGCGCCCACGCACCGCATGGTGTACGACGATTGGCGCCTGCAGCGTCCACCGGTGGTGCCGCCATATTCGCCCGGCGAGATGTGGGTCATCGACACCTGGTGGGCGCGCCCGCCGGGCCACTGATTCCATTTCCATATCAACCGATTACTTTGTCGGTTTCGCTTGTCGTGCTACAGCACTGT
>PGEI01000076.1 GCA_002894305.1 Comamonadaceae bacterium CD01 | reverse complement strand
CTGTCTGCGCTTCACCTTCGCGTACTCGATCGATATAGAAATGGAATTATTGCGCCTGTGGCCGCGCCAGCCAGCGCCGGGCCAGCGTCGCCAGAAAGCTGGCGCCCAGCGGCAGGATGCTGTCGTTGAAGTCGTAGCTGGGGTTGTGCACCAGGCAGGGGCCTTCGCCATGGCCGGGCAGGCGGTGGTCGCCGTCGCCGTTGCCGATGAAGGCGTAGCAGCCGGGCACGGCCTCGAGCATGAAGGAGAAATCCTCGGCGGCCATGATCGGCACCTGGGTGGCCACCTGCCCGGCGGGCAGCATGTCCAGCAGCACCTCGCGCGCAAAGGCGGTCTCGGCCGGGTGGTTGATGGTCGCCGGGTAGTTGCGGCGAAATTCAAAGTCCGCCTGCGCGCCAAAGACGGCTGCGGTGCCCTCGGCGATCTCGCGCATGCGCCGCTCGATCAGATCCAGCGTCTCGGCCGAATAGGCGCGCACCGTGCCCTGCATCTCGCAGCTGTCGGGAATGACGTTGGGCACGTCGCCCGCGTGCAGCATGGTGATGGAGAGCACGGCCGTCTCCAGCGGCTTCTTGTTGCGGCTGATGATGGTCTGGAAGGCCTGCATGACCTGCCCGGCGACGGCAATGGGGTCGACGGCCAGGTGCGGCATGGCCGCGTGCCCGCCCTTGCCGCGGACGGTGAGCTTGAACTCGTTGTTCGATGCCAGGATGGGGCCGGGCGAGAGGGCCACCGTGCCGGCGGGGATGCCGGGCATGTTGTGCAGGCCGAACACCGCCTGCATCGGGAAGCGCTCGAACAGGCCGTCGCGCATCATCTCGCGCGCGCCGCCGCCGTGCTCCTCGGCGGGCTGGAAGATCAGGTAGATGGTGCCGTCGAAGTCGCGGTGGCCGGCCAGGTATTGCGCCGCGCCCAGCAGCATGGTGGTGTGGCCGTCGTGGCCGCAGGCGTGCATCTTGCCGGGGTGGCGGCTGGCGTGGGCGAAGTGGTTGGACTCCTGGATGGGCAGCGCATCCATGTCGGCGCGCAGGCCCACGGCGCGCCCCGGCTTGCGCCCCTCGACGATGCCGACGACGCCGGTCTTGCCCAGGCCGCGGTGGATCGGAATGCCCCACTGGGTCAGCAGGTCGGCGACCAGGTCGGCGGTGCGCGTCTCCTCGAAGGCGAGCTCCGGATGGGCGTGGATGTCGCGCCGCAGCGCTTGCAGGTAGCCGGCTTGGGCGGCGATGGCGTCTATCAGTTGCATGGCGGGTGTGGTGTTCCTCTGTTCGTGGGGCGTTCAGTCGTCATTGGGCCGTGAGCCCGAGCGCTTGCAGGATGGGCGTCCACAGCGCCCGGTCATCGGCAATGCGCCGGCCGAATGCGGCTGGTGAAGCATGCCACGGCAGCGATCCGTGCGCCGCGAAGGCCTGGGCCAGGCCCTCGTCGTTCAGCGCCGCGCCGATTTCGCGGTTCAGCCGCTCGACCACCGCCGGCGGCACACCCGGGCTGGTCACCACGCCCAGCCACACCGCGCTCTCGAAGCCCTTGAAGCCCGCGGCTTCGAGCGTCGGCGCGCCGGCGAAGACCGGGTTCTGCACCGGCGGGCTCACGGCCAGCACGCGCAGCCGGCCGTCGCGCACCATGGGCTCGACCAGAGAGGTTCCGGCCAGGTAGATCTGCGTGTCGCCGCCGACGACCGAGGTCAACGCGTCGGTGCCGGTCTTGAACGGGACATGGACGATGTCGGTGCCGCTTTGCGACTTGAACAGCTCGAACAGCACGTGCGGCGGGCTGCCCGCCGACGAGGACGCGTAGTTCAGCTGGCCCGGCTGGCGCTTGGCCAGTTGCACCAGCTCGTCCACCGACCGCACGGGCAGCGCGGCGTTGACGGCCAGCGCCATCGGGATGATGGCAATCGGGCTGACCGGCTGCAGGTCGGCCTGCGGGTCATAGCTGAGCTTGGGGAAGACGTAGGGGTTCCAGACCGCGTGCGCGTTGGTGATCAGGGCCAGCGTGTGGCCGTCGGGCGGGCTTTGCCTGAGCGTCTGAAGCGCCACCATGCCGCCCGCGCCGGGCCGGTTGTCCACCACCACCGGCTGGCCCAGCGCGGCGCGCAGCTTGTCGGCCAGCGGGCGGGCAAAGCTGTCGGGCAGGCTGCCGGGGCCGCCGTTGACGATCAGGGTCAGCGGCTTGGACGCAAACGCGGGTTGGGCCGGCGCGGGTGCGGCAAGGCCCAGGGCCGCGGCAGTGGTGGCAAGAGTGGTGATGAAGCGGCGGCGGCAGAGGGTCACGGCAGGGCTTTCGTTGAGGTGCGTGGATGGGTTGCGGGCGGCTGCGACAGGCTGCGCAGGCAGGCGCGCACCCGCGCGGGGCTGTATCCCAGCAGCAGGGCGGCGCCGGCCAGCGCCGCGATGGCAAACGCCGCCAGCACCCATGACGGGCCCTGGCCCGCCGCGAGGATCTGGCCGCCCAGCATTGGCGCGATGACCGCGCCCAGCCGGCCGATGCCCAGCGTCATGCCGATGGCCGCGGCGCGGTGCTGCGGCGGGAAGGCGTCGGCCACCAGCGCGTTGACCAGGTTTTGCGCGCTGATGGCGCTCATGCCCAGCAACGCGACGGCGCTGAACAGGCCCCAGCCGGGCAGGGCGCGCGAGGCAATCGCCAGCAGGCAGGCGCCGGCCGCCACGCCGGCGGCAATGGCCACGGGCCGCGTGCCCAGGCGGATCGCCAGCGACGCGGTGAGCAGCGAGCCGGCGATGGCGCCGATGTTGAGCGTGAACATCAGCTGCATCGCGCCCTGGAAGGGAATCTCGAACTCGCGCATCAGCTGCGTGAGCCAGGTGCTGACGCCGTACCAGGTCAGCAGGTCGGCCAGCGTGGCGAGCGTGCCGATGACGAGCACCGGCCGGCTTGCGCGCGTGAACAGCGCGCGCCACGCGCCGGCAGAACCATCGGCAGCGCCATCCCTGTGGGGCGCCAGGCTGCGCGCTGCGCGCACCACCCTGGGCGCTACCACTGCCATCACCGCCAGTCCCAGCACGCCGCCGGACAAAAACAGCGGGCGCCATCCGCCGGCGGGAACGATCTCGCGCGAGACCAGCGCCGCCAGCATGCCGCCCAGCGGCACGCCCGACATCACGATGCTGATGGCCAGCGCCCCGTGGCTTTGCCGCACATGCGCGCGCGCCAGCGACAGCGCCGCCGGCAGCACCAGGCCGAGCGCCAGCCCGGCCGCCAGGCGCAGCGCGCCCAGCTGCCAGGCGATGGCAGACAGCGCGACGGCGGCCGTCGCCAGCGTGAAGGCCAGAAAGCCCGCAAGCACCACGCGCGCCAGCCCCAGCGCCGCCACCACGCGGCCGGCGATCACGCCGCCCAGCAGCATCCCGGCAAACGCCATCGAACCGACCACGCCTGCGCTCGACTTGTCCAGGCCCATGGGCTGGTCCATCAGCAGCGAGGGAATGGCGTTGCTGTAGATCAGCAGGTCATAGCCCTCGGCGACCATCACGCCGGTGCAGGCCGCGACCACGCCCCAGCGGCTGCGCTCTTCGCTGGCGGCGGCGGGCTGGCCCGCGGCCGCTCGCAAGGTGGCGGCGGTCATGGCGCGCCCTCCTGCGTGGCCTGGTCGGTCGCCAGCGGCACGCCGCAGGTGGCGGCAACCCAATGCAGGGCCATGTCGTGCCGGTCGCGGGAATAGTCGGCCAGCGCGTCGGCGACGACGAAGGCCTCGATGTCGCGCTGGAAGGCCTCGGCGGCCGTGGCCATGCAGCCTATGTGCGCGTAGACGCCGCAGATCACCAGCTGGTCGCGCCCGCGCGCGCGCATCAGCGCCTCCAGGTTGCTGCGCTGAAAGGCGCTGTAGCGGTGTTTGGTGAGCACGATGTCGCCGGGCCGGGGTGCCAGCGGCTCGGCGATCTGCTCGTGCCCGGGCTCGGCGCGCATGCCCGGCCCCCACAGGTCGGCCTGCAGGCCGCGGTCGCGCCGGTCCTGGTTGCCGTGCTGCGCGGTATAGAAGACCGGCATGCCCTGCGCGTGGGCGAAGTCCAGCAGCCGGCGGATGTTGGCAATGACCGCGGGCAGCGGGCTGGGCGCGTCGCCGAACGCGGCGAGAAAGTAGCGCTGCATGTCGTGCACCAGCAGCGCCGCGCGCGTGGGCTGCAGGCGCCAGGGGCCGCGCGGCGTGGGCAGCTCGTCGGCGCGCGGCAGCGCGTAGGCGGGAATGCGCGGCAGGGCGCGTGCGGGTTCGGTAGGGGAGTCGGTCATGCAAGAGTGCAGATCACAGCGTGCACGGGGCATCGCCGTCCACGCACAGTGCGTGGAGCATGGTGTTGAACTTGGCGCGCGTCTCGGCGCCCTCGGAGGCGGGGATCGAGTCGGCGACGATGCCCGCGCCGGCGAACAGGCGCACCGCGTTGCCCTGCACGTGGGCGCAGCGCAGCGCCACGTGCCAGTCGCCGTCGCCGCGCGCGTCGCACCAGCCCACGGCGCCGGAGTAAAAACCGCGCGCCACCGGCTCCAGCCCGGCGATGGCCCGCATGGCCTGGGCGCGCGGCGTGCCGCCCACGGCGGGCGTGGGGTGCAGCAGCGCGGCCAGCGCGGCGCTCGATGCGTGGGGCAGTGCGTCGGGCGAGGTGTCCTTGAGCTCGCCCTCGATGCGCGTGCCCAGGTGCCACATGGTGTCGGTGGCGTACAGGCTGGGCGCACCGGGCACGTGCAGCTGGCTGCACAGCGGCGCCAGCAGGTCGGCAATCGCCTGCACCACGTAGCGGTGCTCCTGCTGGTCCTTGGCCGAGTGCAGCAGCGCGTCGGCGCGCGCCTGGCTGGCGGCGGCGTCCGGCAGGCGCGGGGCGGAGCCCGCCAGCGGCTCGCTGAGGATGCGTGCGCCGCGGCGCGCGATCAGGCGCTCGGGCGTCGCGCCCACGAGCCAGGCCGGCGCCTCGCCGTGCGTCACCGGCAGCGGCACGACGAAGCGCAGCGCGTGCGGGTCGGCGGCCAGCCGCTGCGCCAGCCACCAGGGGCTGACCGTGCCCTTGGCCTGCGCCAGCAGCGTGCGCGCCAGCACCACCTTGCGCAGCGCCGTGCCGTCCTGGCGCAGCAGGCGCACGCAGCGCGCGACGCTGTCCTCGTAGGCCGCGCGGCCGGGCTCGGCCGTCAGAATCCAGCCGCAGGCCTTGCTTGTCTGCAGTGCTGCTGGGGCACCGTCTTCTGCGTGGCTGCGCAGCCAGGCGCCGATGGCCGCACCGCCGGTTCGGGTGCGCACCGGCAGCAGGTGGCTTGCGGCCTGGCGGTCGAACGGCAGTGCGCCGGCCAGGCGCTCGCCCGGCGCCAGCGCGGCCAGCAGCGGCGCGGCGTGCGCGCCCAGCGCGCGTGCAGGAACGGCCAGCGCCGGCGCCATCGGGGTGCCGAGCAGGGCGCCGGCGCTGCCCTGCAGCAGTATGGAATCGAAGTCCGGTGCGGCGGCCGAGGGCGCGGCCGGGGCGATGGCGACGGGGTGCAGCATGTCGGGTATGCAGTCAGGCACGCAGCGTGGCACCGCCGTCCACGTACAGGTCGCTCATCGCGATGTGGCCGGCCTGGTCCGACAGCAGAAACATCACGGCATTGGCGATGTCGGCGGGCGTGGCGAGCTTGCGCAGCGGAATGCCGGCCTTGTAGAGCCCCGGCAGGCCGGCGATCACGCGCTCGGCGCCGTGCTCGTCGGCCCACATGCCGGTCTGCATGGGGGTGAGCGTGGAGCCCGGCGCGACGATGTTGCAGCGCACGCCGTGCGGCGCCAGCTCCAGCCCCAGGCAGCGCGTGAACATGGTGGCCGCGGCCTTGGATGCGGCATAGGCCGACATGGCGTGGCGCGGCACGCCGGCGGCGTTGGAGCCGACGGTGACGATGGCGCCGTGCCCGCGCGGCTGCATGGCCTGCGCCAGCGCGCGGCCGACGTGGAACACGCCGTCGCAGTTGACCGCGAACACGCGCCGCCACTCGGCGTCACTGGTGTCGGCCGCCAGCGTGCCCGAGAGCACGCCGGCCACGTTCACGCCCAGCTCGATCGGGCCGGCCTCGGCCTCGATCCGGCGCACCAGCTGCGTGACCGCGTCGCCGTCGCTCACGTCCAGCGCGTGCGCCAGCAGACGGCCGGCGGCGGGCGCGTCTTCGATGGCCGGCGCCTTCACGTCGCTGGCGACCACGGTGCTGCCGGCCGCCAGCAGCTGGCGCACCAGTTGCTGGCCGATGCCGCCGGCCGCACCGGTCACGAAGGCAATGCGTTTGTCGAAGCCTGTCAGTTGCATGTGTGATTTCTTAAAAGTTGGATTGCGTTGAATCTGCCGCCTGCATGCGCGCGACGAGCTCGGGCGCGATGCGCGCCGTGGCCTCGGCGCCGGTCATCTGCGCGTGCATCAGCGGCAGGGCCAGCGTGTCCAGGTGCTCGGCATACGGCGCCCAGGCGCCGGGCTGCAGCTGCGGCTTGCCGGCGTGGTCGTTGGCGGCGCGGATATGGGTGAGCGTGCCGCGCATGCGCGCGTGCCGGTGCTGGCGGATCAGGCGGTTGGTGTCGGTCACCACGCGCACCACTCCGGCAAGCGCCTGCGGCGGCAGACTGCCCAGCGCGCTGTCGCCCGCGCGCAAAAAGGCGATCAGCCTGTCCTGCGTGTCCAGCTCGGGGTGGCCCTCTGGGTCGTAGCCGGCAATGGCCAGCAGCGCGCGCAGTGCCTGCTGCGGCGTGGGCTCGGGCTCGTCGCGCCAGCAGTCGGCCGGGTAGGCGTCCAGCAGCGCCACCAGGCCGGTGGTGCGCCCGCGCTGCTGCAGCTCCACGGCCATGGCCTGGGCAATGATGCCGCCCACCGACCAGCCGGCCAGGTGGACGGGGCCTTTGGGCTGCAGCGCCTGCACGCGGTCGGCATATGCCTTTGCAAGCGCTGCAATGCTGTCTGGCAGCGGCTGCGCGGGGTCGAGTGCCGGCGACTGGATGCCCCAGACGCTGCGCGGCGCCTCGCCGTGCGCGACGGCGCGCGCCAGCAGGCGGTAGCCCCAGGCAATGCCGCCGGCCGGGTGGATGACGAACAGCGGCGGGCGCGCCGCGTCGCCCGTGGCCAGCTGGATCATCGGCCTGAGGCCGCTGTCGAAGCGCACCTGCTCGCTGTCGATGGCGGCGGCCAAGGCGGCAATCGCCGGCGCCTCGAACAGCGCCCCCAGGCCGGGGCTGCGGTGGCAGTCTTCCTCGATGCGCAGCAGCAGCTGCACGGCGGACAGCGAGTCGCCGCCCAGGCTGAAGAAGTCGGCGTCCGTGCTCAGCTGCGTGCCGGGCGGCAGGCGCAGCACCTCGGCAAACAGCGCGGCCAGTGTGCGCTCGGTGGGCGTGGCGGGCGCCGGGCCGCTGCCTGCGCCATCCCACACCGGCGCGGGCAGTGCGCGGCGGTCGAGCTTGCCGTTGGCCGTCACCGGCCAGTCGGCCATCGCGACGATGGCGGCCGGCACCATGTAGTCGGGCAGGCGCGCGGCCAGGCGCTGGCGCAGCGCGGCGGGCAGGTCGGTCGTGGCATCGGCATCGGCGTCCGGTGCGGCCTGCACGTAGGCGACGATGCGGCCTCCGTCCGTCTGGCCTGCGCAGTCCTGGCGCAGCATGACCTCGGCGCGCGACACCAGGCCGCTGGCCTGCAGCGCGGCCTCGATCTCGCCCAGCTCGATGCGCAGGCCGCGCAGCTTGACCTGGTGGTCGCTGCGGCCCAGAAAGACGACGGCGCTGTCCTCCAGCCGCCAGCGCGCCACGTCGCCGGTCTTGTAGATGCGCTCGCCGGGGCGGTGCGGGTCGGGCAGAAAGCTGGCGGCGGTGAGGTCGCCTCGCCCCACGTAGCCGCGCGCCAGCTGCACGCCGCCCAGGTACAGGTCGCCGGGCACGCCGGGCGGCATCGCGCGCATCTGCGCGTCAAGCACGTACAGGCGGGTGTTCCAGGTTGGAAAGCCGATGGGCACGGGGCGGCTGGGGTCGTCGGGTGCGGCATTCCACCAGCTCACGTCGACGGCGGCCTCGGTCGGGCCGTAGAGGTTGTGCAGCTCGCTGTGCAAGGTGGCGTGCAGGCGCTCGCGCAGCGCGGCGGGCAGCTCCTCGCCGCTGCAGAAGATGCGCTGCATGGTGATGCCGCGCGCGTCGGGGTGGGCCACAAAGGCGGCCAGCATCGACGGCACGAAGTGGCAGGTGCCGATGCGCTGCCCGCGGATGATGCGCGCCAGCCAGGCCGGGTCGCGGTGTGCCCCGGGCGGCGCGATGACCAGCGTGGCGCCGGTGAGCAGCGGCAGGAAGAACTCCCAGACCGAGACGTCGAAGGTGGCCGGAGTCTTTTGCAGAATGCGCTCGCCCGGCGCAAAGCCGTAGTGCGTGCGCATCCATTCCAGCCGGTTGACTATTGATTGGTGCTCGATCAGCACGCCCTTGGGCTCGCCGGTGGAGCCCGAGGTGTAGATGACATAGGCGGCGTCGCCCGGCGCGGGCGGGGCGGTGAGCGGCTCGCTGGCCTGCTGCGGCCAATCTTGGGGCTGCAGCTGCGGCACCTGGGCGGGCAGCAGCGCGGCGTCTTCGGCGCGCACCAGGGCGCACACCGGACGGGCAAGCTGCACCACGCGCGCCAGGCGTTCGGGCGGATGATCCAGGTCCAGCGGCAGATAGGCGCCGCCTGCGCGCAGCACCGCAACCAGCGCCACCAGCAGGTCGAGCGAGCGCGGCAGCGCGACCGCGACCAGCGTGTCGCGCCCCGCGCCGTGCGCGCGCAGGGCCAGCGCCAGTGCGCGGGTGCGCTGCTCCAGCGCGGCGTAGCTGAGTTGCTGGCCTTCGAATTCGAGCGCTGCCGCTTCGGGGCGGCTCGCCATCTGCGCCTCGATCAGCGCGGCCAGCGTGGTGGCGGGCACGGGGTGGTCGGTGGCGTTCAGCGTGAACAGATGGCGCTCGGCCTCGGCGGGGCTGGCCAGCGGTACGTCGTCGGTGGCGCCGCCTGCGGCAAGCACGTCGAGCGCGGCCGTCAAAAAGTGCGGCAGACGCTCCAGGTGGGCCTGCACCGTGGGCAGGTCGTACAGGCCGGGGTTGGCTTCGAGCTCCAGCTCCAGCTGCGCGCCATGGCCGCGAAAGCCGATGGTCAGGTCGTCGATGGGGCCGGTGCCCAGCACCTCCAGCCGCGCCTGCACGCCCGGCAGCGACAGCGGCTGGTAGAAGGGCTGGACGTTGATCAGCGCCGCATGCAGCCGGCGCTGGCCGCCCAGCAGGCCCAGGCTGCGGCGCAGCTGCTCGCTGCGGTAGCGGCCGTGGCGGCGCGCCCTGGCCTGGGCGGTGGCCAGCTGTTCGACGAAGTCCGCCAGCGGCTGGCCGGGCCGGGCCGCCACGTGCAGCGGCAGCACGTTCATCACGATGGCGCTGGCGCGCCCGCTGACGTTGCCCATGCGTCCCATGACGGGAATGCCAAGCACCGTCGATTCCGCCCCCGCCATGCGCTGGCAGTACAGGCCGGTGAGCGCTGTGAGCAGGTCGGGCCAGCCCATGCCGGCGCGCTGGGCGGCTTCGCGCAGGCGCGCGTGCAGCTCAGGCGGCAGCGCCGCGTGAATGCGGTGGCAGCGGTGCGCGGCAACGGCGCGGCCGGTGGCCGACGGCGCCAGTCCGGCGACTTCGGGCATGGGTGTGAACGCGGCCTGCCAGTAGGCGGCGTCCTGTGCGCGCTTGTCGCTGGCCTGGTAGGCCAGGTCGTCGGCAATCACTGGAGCCAGCGGCGCCAGCGGCTGGCGCGCGGGGGCGTCTGCCACGGCTTGCGCGTACAGGTCGGCCACGCGCTGGCTCCACAGCGCCATGGCGTAGCCGTCGGTGGCCAGGTGGTGGGCGCGTTGGTACCAGCAAAAGCGCTGCGCGCCCAGCGTGAACAGGATCTGGCGGCCCAGTGGGTCGCTCGTGGGATCGATCGGCGTGAGCATGTCGGCCCACATGGCGTCGCGTGCGGCGGCTTCGGGGCCGCTCCGGGTGCTGAGGTCGACGCGTTCCAGCGCCGGCGTGCGCGCCGCGTCCAGCCACTGCTCGACGCCGGCTGGCGTGTCCTGCATCGCCAGGGACAGCGACTCGCATTCGCGCGCGGCCTGGGTGGCGGCGCGCGCGAAGGCGTCCAGGTCGAGCGCGCCGTCCATCCACAGCGCATGGCCGCAGTTGAAGCTGGGGTTGCCAGTGTCCAGCCGCTGCGCGTACCACAGGCCCTGCTGGGCCTCGGTCAGCGGCCAGCGGGGGGCGCGTGCCGCCGGGCCGGGCGCGGCCCGCAGCTGTGTTTCGGGGGCGTTCACGGCGTCACTGCCCCTGCTGCTCGATGATGCGCCACCAGCCGTTCAGCGAGGACTCGTGCGCGATGTCCATCACGTCGACCTTCATGCCGGCGGCGTTCCAGGCCATGAACAGGTCGAGCAGGCGCATCGAATCCAGGCCCCAGTCCATCAGGTTGTCGTCCAGGCCGATGTTCTCGGGCTCTTCGCGCAGCATGCGGGCCACGTCGGCGCGCATGCGCTCCAGGGTGAAAGTGCTCACGGTTCAATCCTCTTTGTTCTGTTTCTGCAGGAATGCGTCGCGCAGGCGGGCGCGCAGCTCCTTGCGACTGGTCTTGCCGACGGCCGTGGTGTCGAAGGCCTCGACGAACACGATCTGGTCGGGAATCTTGAAGGCGGCCACGCCGCGCCCGCGCATCCAGGCCTTGACTTCGGGCACGCGCGGGCGCGCGTCGCCGCGAGCGATGACGAAGGCGCAGCTGCGCTCGCCCAGGTAGTCGTCGGGAATCGACACCACGGCCACGTCGAAGATCTGCGGGTGGGCCAGCAGGTGGTCCTCGACCTCCTCGGCGGAGATTTTTTCGCCCGCGCGGTTGATGTGGTCGTGCGCGCGGCCCTGCACCACCAGGTAGCCGCCGGGCTTGCGCAGCACCATGTCGCCGGTGCGGTAGAAGCCGTCCTCGGTGAACGAGCGCGCGTTGGCCGCGGGCTCGTTGTGGTAGGCGCGGATGGTGTAGGGGCCGCGGGTGAGCAGATGGCCTACCTCGCCGTCGGGCACGGGCCGGCCGTTGTCGCCCACGACCAGCACCTCGTCGCCTTCGCTGATGGGGCGGCCCTGGGTGCCGAGGATGGTGTCCTCGTCGTCATGGAGGCGCGTGTAGTTGACCAGGCCCTCGGCCATGCCGAACACCTGCTGCAGCTTGACCGGCAGGCCGGCAACCACGCGGCGCGCGGCCTCGGGCGTGAGCTTGGCGCCGCCCACCTGCAGCACGCGCAGGCTGGACAGATCGTGCTTGGTGGTCGCCGCGGCCTGCGCCCACAGCAGCGCCAGCGGCGGCACCAGGCCCAGGTCGGTCACGCGCTCGCGCTCGATCAGCGCAAACGCCACGTCGGGCGAGGGCGAGGGCGACAGCACCACGGTGCCGCCGGCGTGGAACACGCCCAGGGCGCCGGGCGAGCTCATCGGGAAGTTGTGCGCGGCGGGCAGCGCGACCAGGTAGACGCTGTCTTCGCGAATGCCGCAGATGTCGTTGGACGCGCGAAAGCTGTAGATGTAGTCGTCGTGCGTGCGCGGGATCAGCTTGGACAGGCCGGTGGAGCCGCCCGATATCTGCAAAAAGGCGACCGACTGCGGATCGGGGTCTTGCGTGGGCAGCAACGCGGCGTCGCCCTGCAGCGCGTCGAGCGCGGCGAACTCGGCCCCGTCGCCGGCAATGACGACGTGGCGCAGCGTGGGTACATCGGGCAGCGCCCGCAGCTCGCGCGCGAGTTGGCGGTAGTCGTAGCCCTCGCAGCGATCGACCGCCACATAGGCGCTGGCCTGCGCCTTGCGCACGAAGTGCGAGATCTCGGTGATGCGGTGCGCGGCCAGCGCGTACACCGGCACCAGCCCGGCGCGAAACAGCCCCCACACGGTGGCGTAGAACGCGGCGGTGTTGCCCAGTTGCACGACCACGCGCTCGCCCGGCTGCAGGCCCAGCGCCAGCAGGCCGGCGGCAATGTCCTCGGCGCGCTGCCACAGCGCGGCGTAGCTCCAGCGCTCGTCGCCGGCGACGACGGCGGTGCGGTCTGCAAAGCGCTGCGCGCAGTTGCGCAGCATGGCTGGGAAGGTTTCGCCGCGCCAGAAGCCGGCGGCGCGGTAGCGCTCGGCGAACTCCGCGGGCCAGGTCTGTTGCAGGGGAAGAATGGGTTCACTCATGGAATGCCGGGGTCAAAAAAGATCAGAAAGCCTTGGCGGGCGTGCGCAGGCGCGCGAAGGTGAATGCGGCCAGCGCCCACAGGCTGGCGCCCACCAGCAGGTAGGGCAGGGCGTGCGACAGGCGGTACAGCAGCGTGCCGACGATAGGCCCCAGCACCATGCCCAGGCCTTGCGCGGCCGACAGCGTGCCGGCTGCGGCGCCCTGTTCATGCGGCTGCACCGCGTTGGCGGCCATGGCCTGGAAGTTCGGAAAGATCAGCCCCATGCCGAACGCCATCGTGGCGTAGCAGGCCAGCAGCGTCGTCTGCGACTGCACCGCCGCTACGCCGGCAAAGCCGCAACCCGCAATCAGCGCGCCCAGCGCGATCCAGCGCGCCAGCGGCACGCCCTTCAGGCGCACGACGCATTGCTGCGCGACGATCAGCGCGCAGCCCACGCAGGTCAGCGCCAGGCCGGCCACGCGTGCGCCCTCGTCCACGGGCAGGCCCAGGCGGTCGATGGCGAAAAAGCCGACCAGCACCTGCGCGATGGCCACCGAAGCCATGGCGGCAAAGCCGGTCAGCGCTGCCGGGCGCAGCCGCGCATCGAACAGCCGCATGGGCGCTGCACCTGGCGGTCGCCTGGCGGCCGCGGGCCGGCCGCCGGGCAGCGCCAGCCAGATGATGAGCAGCGCGATCACGGGCAGCATGGCGGCCGCGTACAGCGCCAGGGCCAGGTCGTGGCCGGCCAGCCAGCCGGCCGCGGCCGGGCCGATCACCATGCCCAGCGCGTTGGCCGAGCCCAGCCTGGCCATCGCGGCGGGGCGCTCGCCGGGCTGGGTGTGGTCTGCAACGACGGCGGCGGCCGTGGGCGGCACGGCGGCGTAGAAGGCGCCGATCAGCGCGCGCGCCGCGACCAGCAGCGCCATGGCGGCCAGTGCGCCGATGCGCTGGTGCAGCGCCAGGTCGACACCCAGCGCCAGCACCCAGTACACCAGCGCAAAGGCGGCCAGCCCGACCAGCATCACCGGCTTGCGTCCGCGCCGGTCGCCCACGCCACCCCACCAGCGCGCCATCAGCATCCACAGCACGCCGCCGGCCGTGACCGACAGGCCGGCCACCCATTCGGGCAGCGTCAGCTGGCGCACGATGGGGCCGACCACGGCGACGAAGGTCATCATGGCCATGGTGCCGGTCAGTGCGGCGGCGGTGACCGCGCCCATGGGGGAGCGCGCACAGGCTTGGGGGTTGGCGGTATCCGTGCTCATCGGGCGGTGCCGGCCACGATGGCAGGGGGAGTGCGGGGCGGGAAGGACATGCGTCGACCGGTTTTTGGATGCAAATCTAAATGATTCTCAAGTAATAGTTTAAGCCAGCCCACCGCCGGCGGCGCCGTCTTTGCAGTTCTTTGCATCGGGCGCTTGCCGTCCTGTGGCAATATGCGAGGCTTTTGCAACTGGGAATCGTTCGTGATTGGAATGCTTGGTCGCCGCGCCATGGCCAGCCTTGGCCTGGCGCTCTCTTTGCTGGCCGGCGGGCTGGCACCTGCCGCCCTGGCCGCGCAGGTCACGGATCTGCGCGGGCGCACCGTCACCGTGCCCGAACAGGTGCGCAAGATCTCCATTGACGACGGGCGCTTTCTGGTGGCGCTGGCGCTGATCGAGCCCGACCCGGTCAAGCGGCTGGCGGCCTGGCCGCGCGACGTCCACCGCATTGGCAACGCGACCTATGCGCAGTACGTCCAGCGTTTCCCGGCGCTGGACAAGCTGCCGCAGGTGGCCAGCTCGGCCGGCAGCTTCAATCTCGAATCGGTGCTGTCCGCCGCGCCCGACGTGGCCGTGGTGTCGCTGGACAGCGGCCCCAGCGACACGCAGGTCGCCCAACTGCAGGCCGCGGGCATTGCGGTGGTGTTCATCGACTTCTTCAACAACCCGTTCAAGAACCAGGAGCGCAGTCTGCGCATTCTTGGCGAGCTGACCGGCGCGCAGGCGCGGGCCGACGCCTTCATCGCCTTTCGCCGCCAGCACATGGACAGGATTGCCGAGCGCGTCGCCAAGATCGCGCCCGACCAGCGCCCGACGGTGTTCCTCGAAGCGCACGCCGGCATGACCAACGACTGCTGCAACTCGCCGGGCAAGGGCAACATGGGCGACTACATCGACGCCGTCGGTGGCCACAACATCGGGGCCGACGTGCTCAAGAGCGCCACGGGCAAGCTCAACATCGAATACGTGATCTCGCGCGACCCCAAGATCTACATCGCCACCGGCGGCGCGCACCTGGAAAAGGCCGGCGGCCTGGTGCTGGGCGCGGGTTATGACGAGGCGCGCGCGCGCGCCTCGCTGGCGGCCATTGCGCGGCGCCAGGGCATTGCCCAGCTCACCGCAGTCAAGACCGGCCACGCCTACGGGCTGGCGCACCAGCTGATCAACTCGCCCATCGACATCGTGGCCATCGAGGCCTTTGCCACCTGGATCCACCCCGAGCTGTTCGGCGGCATCGACCCCGCCAGGACGCTGGCCGAGATCAACCAGAAATTCCTGGCCGTGCCCTACGAGGGCGCGGGCTGGGTGAGCCTGAAATGAGCGCAGCCTCGCCCGCGCGCACCGCAGGCGCACCGGTACGCGCCGAGGCGGTGCTGGCCGGCTACCGCCGCCTGGTGGCGCGGCGCGTGCTCATCGTCGCCGTACTGGCGTTGCTGTGCGTGTGCGCCTTCGTGCTCGACCTGGTGACCGGCCCTTCGTCGCTGACGCCCGGCCAGGTGCTGGGCGGCCTGCTGGGCCTGCACGGCGAGGGCGGCGCGCTGTCTGCACCGCAGCTGGCCATCATCTGGCAGGTGCGCCTGCCCTATGCGCTGATGGCGGTGCTGGTGGGCGCGGCGCTGGCGCTGGCCGGCGCCGAGATGCAGACCATCCTGAACAACCCGCTGGCCAGCCCGTTCACGCTGGGTGTGTCGTCGGCAGCGTCGTTCGGCGCGGCGCTGGCCATCGTGCTGGGCCTGAGCCTGCCTTTCGTCTCCGCCGAGTGGATGGTGCCGCTCAACGCCTTCGTTTTCGCCTTCGGCTCGGTGCTGCTGCTGCAGGCCATGGCCAGGCGGCGCAGCGGCGGCGTGGAGACCGTGGTGCTGCTGGGCATTGCGCTGGTGTTCGCGTTCAACGCGCTGGTCGCGCTGGTGCAGTTTCTGTCGTCGCAGGAGGCGCTGCAGCAGCTGGTGTTCTGGAGCATGGGGTCGCTGTCGCGCGCCACCTGGCAGCACGTTGCGGTGCTGGCCGTCGTGCTGGGCGTGGTGACGCCGCTGTCGCTGGTGTCGGCGGGGCAGATGACCTCGCTGCGCCTGGGCGAGGATCGCGCGCGCAGCTTTGGCGTGGACGTGGGGCGGCTGCGCTTTTTCGCGCTGGTGCGGGTCAGCCTGCTGGCCGCCACCTCGGTGGCGTTTGCCGGCACCATCGGCTTCATCGGCCTGGTGGGGCCGCACATGGCGCGCATGCTGCTGGGCGAGGATCACCGCTTTCTGCTGCCGGCCAGCCTGCTGTGCGGCTCGCTCATCATGTCGCTGGCCTCGGCCGCCAGCAAGACGCTGGTGCCGGGCGCGCTGATGCCGGTGGGCATCGTCACCGCCATCGTCGGCGTGCCGGTGTTCCTGTTCCTCATCTTCCGCCAGCAGGGGCGTGCATGACCGCAGTGGCTGCTCCAATCGAACGGGACGCCGCGCTCAAGGTGCGCGGCCTGGCCACCGGCTACCGGGGCCGCCCGATCATCGCCGGCGTCGACCTGCCCGAGTTTCGCCCCGGCGAGGTGCACTCGCTGCTCGGCCCCAACGCTGCCGGCAAGAGCACGCTGATGCGCGCGCTGGCCGGCCTGCAGCCGGCCACGGGCTCGGTCAGGCTGGGCGCTCAGGAGCTGATCGGCCTGTCGCTGGCCGAGCACGCCAAGCGCGTGACCTATATGCCGCAGACCCTGCCGCAGGGCGTGGCGCTGTCGGTGCTCGAAAGCGTGCTGGGAGCGCTGCGCGCCTCGTCCACGGGCGACCCGGCGCGCGACACCCATGCCGCCAGCGAGCAGCGCGCAGTCGCCATCCTGGAGCGCGTGGGCATTCTGCATCTGGCGCTCGAAGGGCTGGATCGGCTCTCGGGCGGCCAGCGCCAGCTGGTCGCGCTGGCGCAGTCGCTGGTGCGCGAGCCGCGCGTGCTGCTGCTCGACGAGCCGATCAGCGCGTTGGACCTGCACCACCAGCTGCGCGTGATGCGCCTGGTGCACGAGCTGGCGCGCGAGCGCGGGATGATTGCCATCATGGTGCTGCACGACCTGCAGATTGCCGCGCGCTGGTCGGACGGCATCGTCATGCTGGCCCAGGGCGCGATCGTTGCCACCGGCACGCCGGTGCAGGCCATCACGGCAGAGACGCTGGCGCGCGTCTATGGCGTGCAGGCTCGCGTCGAGCACTGCTCGCGCGGCAGCCTGCAAATCATGGTCGACGACGTGCTGCACGCCGAGAGCGCTGCGGCATGAACGGCGCGACGCCAACGACTTTCCAGGATGCGCCAGGCCCGGGCGAGGCCTGGCCGCCGCTGACCTGGCCCGGCACCCAGGTGCGGCGCCTGCGCGCGGCCAGCGGCGTGCAGTACCGCGTCAGCATCTGGCTGCCGCCCGGCACGCCGCCGCCTGGCGGCTTTCCTGCCTTCTACGTGCTGGATGCCAACGCGCTGTTCGGCACCTTCGTCGAGGCGCTGCGCCGCTCCAGCCGCCGCCCCGATGCGACCGGCATCCACCCGGCCGCGGTGATCGGCATTGCGCACGATGGCGACGAGCTGTTTATGGAGGCCGACCGGCGGCGCGACTTCACGATGGGCCAGCCTGCGCACGAAGTCGTGGCCGACGCCGTCGGCGGTGCGCCGGCCTTTCTGGCCTTCATCCTGGATGAGCTGGCGCCGCAGCTGCGCCGCGAGTTGCCGCTGGACGGCGCGCGCCAGACGCTGTTCGGCCATTCGCTGGCAGGCCACTTCGTGCTGCAGGCGCTGGCAGCGCGGCCCGGCGCCTTTCGCACCTGGGCGGCCATCAGCCCGTCGATCTGGTGGGACGAGGCCGGCTTGCGCGCTGAGCTGACCGCGGCGCTCGGGCCTTCGGCGCGCGCTGCGGTAGCTGATGCCCCGCGCGTATTCATGGCCGCAGGCGAATGGGAGGACGCGGTGCCGCCCTGGCAGCGCCGCCACCCCGGCTACGAGCAGCTTGTGGAGCGGCGCGCGCAGCGCCACATGGTGGCCAGTGCGCGTGCGCTGGCGGACGAGCTGGCCGCATGGCTGGGAAGCGGGCGCGTGGTGTTTCGCCTGTTTCCCGAGGAAGACCACGCATCCATCGTGATGATTGCCGTACAGCGCGTGCTGCGCTTTGCGTCGGCCTGATTCCATTTCTATATCAACCGATTACTTTGTCGGCTTCGCTTG
>PGEI01000075.1 GCA_002894305.1 Comamonadaceae bacterium CD01 | reverse complement strand
AACAGCCAAGGCCCAGAAGGGTCTTGGCTTAACTTACCGGCATTGCTCCCACGGGAGCCCTTGTTCATTGGAGAAGCGGAAAGGGCGGGGCAGATCAGCGCCCGCTACCTTCGGTTGGTGATGCCGGCTCGCCGCTGCGCTCGGCCCACAGGCGGCGCAGCTCGGCCAGCTCGGCGTCGAAGCGCTCGTTGATGCGCTGCTTCTCCTGCTCCTGCGTGGCGATGAAACGCTGCTGCTCGGCGGTGTCGCGGTCGTTGTCGGCGTAGGCGCGGCGCAGTTTGTCGGGCGCCTGCGTCAGGCCGTCCGGGTAGAACTCCAGCTCGCTGTCGAGCTTGCGGCGCTCGGCGCGCAGCTGCGTGATGCGGCGCGTTGCCACCTCGATCACCGCATTGACCTGCTCCAGCGCCGACTGGCGTTCCTGCTGGTGCGCCAGCGCGTCGGGGTAGCGCGCGACCAGCACGCGCTCGCGGTGGCGCTGCTCGGCCAGGCGCGCCAGCTCGCGGGCGCGTTCGCGCTGCTGGCGCTCGCGCTCGGCGCGCTCGTTCTCGGTCAGCGTCGGGCCGATGCGCCTGCGTTCGGTGCCGGTGTGGTCGAGTACGCGCTGCTCGCGGTCGGCGCATTCGGCGATCGGGCGGTCGGAGGTGATGCGCCGGCCGTGGCGGTCGGTGCAGGTGTAGACCTCGTTGCCGCGCTGCGCCGGCTGGGGCCAGGCCAGCGCCGGGCACAGCAGCGCCAGTGTCAGCGCCATGGTGCCCGCCTTGCCCGTCGTGCCTCCTCGCATGCCTTGTCTCTGCTTTCGTGTTTCAGTCTTCCACGCCGTAGCGCTGGCGATAGGCCAGCACGCGTGCGTGGTGTTCGCTCATCTGCTGGCCGCCTTCGCTGGCCGACAGGTACTGTAGCAAGTCGGCAAGGCGGGCAATCGCACAGACCTGCATGCCCAGCGTGCCGCGCACGTACTGCACCGCGCTGTGGTCGACGTCGCGGCCGTTCTCGGTCGCCTTTTCCTGGCGATCCAGCGCAATCGCCATTGCGTGCGGCGTGGCGCCGGCGGCGCGGATCAGCGCAATCGACTCGCGCGCGGCGGTGCCGGCGCTCATCACGTCGTCGATGATCAGCACGCGGCCCGCCAGGGGCGCACCCACCAGCGTGCCGCCCTCGCCGTGATCCTTGGCTTCCTTGCGGTTGTAGGCAAACGGCACGTTGTGGCCCAGGCGCGCCAGCTCGACGGCGACGGTGGCCGCCAGCGGAATGCCCTTGTAGGCGGGGCCGAAGACCATGTCGAAGGCAATGCCGCTGGCCAGCAGCGCCTGTGCATAGAATTGCGCCAGCCGCCCCAGCTTGGCGCCATCGTCGAACAGCCCGGCATTGAAGAAATACGGGCTCATGCGCCCGGCCTTGGTCTTGAACTCACCAAAACGCAGCACGCCGGCCTGTACCGCGAAGCGGACGAAGTCCTGCGCCAGTGCGCCTTGTGCGCCGCCTGCCTGCACTGCCTGATCACCCATGGGAAATTCCTCTTTTCGTCTGACTACGCTCAACCTCAACGGCATCCGCTCGGCGACCAGCAAAGGCGTCGAGGCCTGGATTGCCGCACACCGGCCGGATTGTATTTGCGTGCAGGAGCTCAAGGCCCAGGCCTCCGACCTTGCGGGGCGCTTCGAGCAGCTGGCCGGCCTGCAGGGCTATTTCCACTTTGCCGAGAAGAAGGGCTATTCGGGCGTCGGCGTCTACACCCGCCAGGAGCCCAGCGACGTGATCGTCGGCCTGGGCGACGCCGAGTTCGATGCCGAGGGGCGCTATGTCGAGCTGCGCTTTGACACGCCCACGCGCAAGCGCTCGATCATCAGCGCCTACTTTCCCAGCGGCAGTTCGGGCGACGAGCGCCAGCAGGCCAAGTACCGCTTTCTCGACCTGGTTCACCCGCACCTGCTGGCGCTGGTGGCCCAGCGCGACTTCATCCTGTGCGGCGACATCAACATCGCCCACCAGCAGATCGACCTGAAGAACTGGCGCGGCAACCAGAAGAACAGCGGCTTTCTGCCCGAGGAGCGCGCCTGGATGACGCAGTTGCTGGGCCCGCGCGAGGCGGGCGGCGGCCTGGTCGACGTCTACCGCAGCCTGCACCCGGACACCACCGGCGAGGCCTACACCTGGTGGAGCAACCGCGGCCAGGCCTATGCCAACAACGTCGGGTGGCGGCTGGACTACCACCTGGCAACGCCCGCGCTGGCCGAGCTGGCGCGCCGGGCGCAGGTCTACAAGGACGAGAAGTTCAGCGACCATGCGCCGCTGACCATCGACTACGCCTTCGCGGCGTGAGCGCAGGCAGCCCGCGCGCCGCCGCACCGTTTGCCAAGGAGCTCTACGCATGGCGCTGCAAACCTGGTTGCTGTATCTGGCCGCCTGCGTCGGCCTGTCGCTGTCGCCCGGGCCCAATGGGCTGCTGGCGCTGACGCACGGCGCGCTGTACGGGCGTGCACGCACGCTGTACACGATTGCCGGTGGCGCGCTGGGCTTTGTCGTGGTCATCGGCCTGTCGCTGTTCGGCATTGGCGCGCTGATCAAGGCGTCGCTCGTGTGGCTGGCGCTGCTCAAGTGGGCCGGCGGCGCCTACCTGGTGTGGCTGGGCTGGCAGCTGTGGCGCGCGCCGGCGCTCGACCTGGACCTGCACGCGGACGCCGTGCAGCGCAGCGGCGCACAGCTGCTGCGCCAGGGCGCGCTGTCGGCGCTGGCCAATCCCAAGGCGGTGTTGTTCTTCAGCGCGTTTTTGCCGCATTTCATCGACCCGCAGCGCAGCCTGGCGTGGCAGTTCGCGCTGCTGGCGGCCACCTTCGTCGCCACCGAGGTGGCGACCGAGTTCGTGCTGGCCAGCGCCGCGCAGCGCGTGCGCCGCTGGCTGGCGCGCGTGGGCCGGGGCTTCAACCGCGTGTGCGGCGGGCTGTTCATGGCCCTGGGGACGGCGCTGGCGCTGCGCGATTGAACACCGCCGCACGCCGCGAGGGGTGGGTCAGGCCTCGCGCACCAGCATGTCGCCGGTGATGTCGGCCACCTTGGCGACGCTGGTCAGCGTCATCGCCACGCGCATTTCCTTCTCCAGCAACTCCAGCAGGTGCTTGACACCTGCCTCGCCGGCGGCGGCCAGCGCGTAGATGTAGGCGCGGCCGATCATGGTGCAGTCCGCGCCCAGGGCCAGCGCGCGCACCACGTCCAGGCCGTTGCGCACGCCCGAGTCGGCCAGAATCTTGATCTGGCCTTTCACGGCGTCGGCAATCGCCGGCAGCGCGCGCGCCGAGGACAGCACGCCGTCGAGCTGACGCCCGCCGTGGTTGGAGACGATGATGCCGTCGGCGCCAAAGCGCACCGCGTCACGGGCGTCCTCGGGATCGAGAATGCCCTTGATGACCATCGCGCCCTTCCAGAAGGTGCGGATCCACTCCAGATCCTTCCACGAGATCGACGGGTCGAAGTTGGCGCCCAGGTAGCCCATGTAGTCCTCCAGCCCCGTGGGACTGCCACGGTAGGTGGAGATGTTGCCCAGGTCGTGCGGGCGCCCGAGCAGGCCCACGTCCAGCGCCCAGCGCGGGTGCGTGACCGCCTGCAGATAGCGGCGCATTGCGGCGTTGGGGCCGCTCATGCCCGAGTGCGCGTCGCGGTAGCGCGCGCCGGGCACCGGCATGTCGACGGTGAACACCAGCGTGCTGCAGCCGGCGGCCTGGGCGCGTTCGAGCACGTTCTGCATGAAGCCGCGGTCTTTCAGCACGTAGAGCTGGAACCACATCGGGCGGCGGATTGTGGGCACCACCTCCTCGATCGGGCAGACCGAGACGCTGGACATGGTGAACGGCACGCCGAACTGGTCGGCCGCGCGTGCGGCCTGCACCTCGCCGCGGCGGCGGTACATGCCGGTGAGGCCGACGGGCGACAGCGCCACCGGAATGGACAGTTTCTCGCCGAACAGTTCGATGCTGGTGTCGAGCTGGCTCATGTTCTTGAGCACGCGCTGGCGCAGCGCCACGGCGGCCAGGTCGTCGACGTTGCGCCTGAGCGTCTGCTCGGCGTAGGCGCCGCCGTCGATGTAGTGAAACAGAAAGGGCGGCAGGAATTGCTGCGCCGCCTTGCGGTAGTCGGCGCTGGAGGAAATGATCATGGTGTGGACTCTTGTCGGGTCGATTCGGGAAGGTGGGCGGGCGCCAGCGCGGGCTCGTGGTGCAGGCGCTGGGCGCGCTCGCGCCGGGCCAGGTCTTCGTCCAGGCGCTGGATGCTGGCGTGCACGTAGTCCAGGTGCGCGGCAATGCACTGGCGCGCGCGCGTCGCGTCGCCGTCGTCGATGGCCTGCATCAGCGCGGCGTGCTGCTCGGTCAGCGCATGCTGCGTGGACGGCGCGCTCAGGCGGAACATCGCGCTGCGGTTGCGCTCGACGGTGGACAGCACGACGCTGAACAGGCTGTGCATGACCTGCACCAGCACCAGGTTGTGCGAGGCCTCGGCGATCGCCAGGTGAAACTGCGCGTCGGCGCGCGCGGCCTGCTCGGCGTCGCCGTCCTGCTGGTGGCGCAGCATGATGTCGAACTGCTGGCGGATGCGGGCCTTGTCCTCGGGCGTGGCGCGCTGGGCGGCCAGCGCAGCGGTGCTCGCCTCCAGCGCCTGGCGCGCCTCCAGCACGTCGTAGCGGTAGTGCGGGTCGGCGTTCATCAGGCCGACCAGCGGGGCGACCGCACCCTGCAGCCACTGGGCCGTGGCCGGTGCCTGCAGGTAGGTGCCGTCGCCGCGGCGCGCCGCCAGCACGCCCTGGCTGATGAGCTTCTGGATGGCCTCGCGCACCGAGGTGCGCGACACGCCCAGCTGCTCGGCCAGCCGGCGCTCGGCGGGCAGGCGCTGGCCGGGGCGCAGCTGCAGCGTCTGCACCAGCGTCAGCAGCTTGTCGAGCACGTGGTCGGCCAGGCGCATGGCGGGCTCTCCGTTGCTGTCAGTGACCCGGAATCATCCAGGGGAACACGTGGGCCTGCAGCGTCGTGATGATGCCGATGATGGCCGCGAACGCCAGGCTGTGCTTGACCGTGAAGCGGAACAGGTCGGACTCCTTGCCCGCCAGGCCGACGGCCGCGCAGGCAATCGCGATCGACTGCGGCGAGATCATCTTGCCGGTCACGCCGCCTGTGGTATTGGCGGCCACGGTGAGTACCTCGGGCAGGCCCAGCTGGTGCGCGGTAGTGGCCTGCAGCGCGGCGAACAGGGCGTTGGCAGAAGTGTCCGAGCCGGTCAGGAACACGCCGATCCAGCCCAGGAAGGGCGAGAAGAAAGTGAACGCCTGGCCGGTGTGCGCCAGCGCCAGGGCCAGCGTGGCCGACAGGCCCGAGTAGTTGGCGATGAAGGCGAACGCCAGCACCATGCCGATGGAGTAGATCGGCACGGCCAGCTCCTTGAAGGTCTCGCCCAGCGTGGCGACGGCCTTGGCCGGCGACAGGCGCGTGAGCACGACGGTGATGATGGCCGCGATCAGGATGGCCGTGCCGGTGGCCAGCAGCCAGTTGAAGGTATAGACCGCACCATAGGGCACAGCGGAGGCCACCACGGGGGGCATCTTCTCGACCAGGTTGTGCAGCGCGGGCACGGGGATGTTGATGATGGTGGGCGCCAGCGGGCCGCCGGCGGCGAACAGCGCCTTGAACGGCTTGATGCTCCAGATCGTCACCATGATGGTCAGGATGATGAAGGGCGACCACGCGCCGATGATGGCGCCCGCGGTCAGGCGCTGCTGCGGTGCGGCGGCTTGCGGATCGGCGGGGTGGCTGGCGTTGGCGTTTTCGAAGCGGAAGACGTGGCGCGGCTTCCAGACCTTCAGGAAGGCGGTCAGCGCGATCAGCGAGACGATGGACGAGGTGATGTCCGGCAGCTCCGGCCCGATGTGGTTGGCCGTCAGGTACTGCGTCACCGCGAAGCTGCCGCCGCCGACGAGCACTGCAGGCCAGGTCTCGCGCACGCCGCGCCAGCCGTCCATGATGGCCATCAGCCAGAACAGCACGACGATGGTCATGAACGGCAGCTGGCGCCCGGCCATCTGGCCGACGACGAAGGGGTCGATGCCCGACACCTGGCCGGCGACGATGATCGGGATGCCCATCGCGCCAAACGCCACAGGTGCGGTGTTGGCGATCAGGCACAGGCCGGCCGCGTACAGCGGCTTGAAGCCCAGGCCGACGAGCAGCGCCGCGGTGATGGCCACCGGCGCGCCAAAGCCGGCCGCGCCCTCCAGGAAGGCGCCGAAGCAAAAGCCCACCAGGATGAGCTGCAGGCGCTGGTCGGGCGTCACGGTCAGGATGGACGAGCGGATCACGTCGAACTGCCCCGTCTTGACCGAAATCTTGTACAGGAACACCGCGGCCACGATGATCCAGGCGATTGGCCACAGGCCGTAGAAGAAGCCATAGACCGCGGACGCCAGCGCCGCGCTCAGCGGCATCTTGAAGAACACCAGCGCGACGGCCAGTGCCAGCACCACCGTGATGGTGCCGGCCAGCCAGCCCTTCAGACGCAGCTTGGTCAGCGCCAGGAAGAAAAAGATGATGGGAATGAGTGCGACCAGCGCCGAGAGCCAGATGTTGCCGGCGGGGTCGTAGTTCTGCTGCCAGAGGGTTTGCATGGCTTGTGAGTCGATCAGGAGTCTGGGCGCGTGGCCCGGGCGTCCGCTCCGCCACTGGTGTCGGATCCGTGGTGGGCGGTGGACTTCCGCATGCGGGAACAATGGTCCAACCAACTCAGACCAATTTTGCGGGGTGCGGCGATTTTCGGAGATATGTTGCTTGTAATGCCTAGGGTAAATACCTAAAACATTGAAAATATTTGCCTTATTGGTATTACCAATGTGCTTTAAAGGTCTTGAGATTCGTCAAAACGTCGGCGCATGAAGCGCTGGCCGAGCGGCCGGGCGTCACGGCTTCTGCACGATAGGTAATTTCGGCAAGACCCTGCGGACGGCCGATGAAGCTTGCTTTTCGTTTCTTTTTGTTTCAGCATCTGACCTATTCAATGTTTTGCAAGGGAGATCGCGATGCTCAAACGTAAATGGATGCAATGGATGGCGGCTGCCATCTTCACCGTGGGCCTGCCGGCATGGGCGGCGCAAACGCCGGCGACGCTCGACGGCGTCAAGGTGGTGAACGCGGCGGAGGCGCAAAAACTGCAAAGCGCCGGCTCGTTGCTGGTGGACACGCGGGTTGCGGCCGAATACGCGGAAAAAACGATCAAGGGCGCAAAAAGCGTCCCCTACCGTGAGAAAAGCGCCAAAAGCGCTGACTTCGACGCCAGCCAGGACAAGTTCGACCTGAGCAAGCTGCCGGCCGACAAGGGCGCGAGCATCGTGTTCTTCTGCAACGCCGGCGAGTGCTGGAAGAGCTACAAGGCGTCGGTAGCGGCGCACGGGGCTGGCTATACCAATTTGCACTGGCTGCGTGGCGGCCTGCCGGAGTGGGTGGCCCAAGGCCTGCCGACGCAATAACGCAACAGGGGAGAGCGGGCGTGCAGCTGACCATCAAAGGGCGTCTGTGGCTGCTGGCGGGGCTGGCCGTGGCCGCGGTAGCGCTGCTGTCGGCCCTGTTCTTCAAGGCCAACCGCACCAACGAGGCGGCGCTGCAGGCGCTGTACAGCGAAGCCAACGTCACGCAGCAGCAGTTGCAGCGCATCGACGTGCTGCTGCTGGAGCTGCGCTTTCGCGCCGCGGCGGTGCTGCTCGACCAGTTGCCGGTGCAGGGTTCGCTCAATCACCTGCGGGAGGCGCGCCAGGAGCTGGACGGTGCCTGGGCGATCGTGCAGCCGCTGCTGCAGAACGCATGGGGTGCCGGGCAGGAGCCGGCCCACGCCAGCGTGCAGGCTTTGTCGCAGCACTGGCAGGTGGTGCATGCAACGCTGCAAAGACTTGAGCAGGGCTACCAGTCCAAGGACGAGGACGCGCTGACCGACGTGCTTGAAAGCGACTGGGCCGCGCTCATCCAGGGCGTGGTCAAGCCGTTGCAGCAACTCATTCCGCTGACGCAGGAGCGCGCCCAGGCAACGTACGACCAGGCACGCAGCGCCAGTGCGCGCATGCTGGCGCTGGGGGTCGCCGGCGGCGGCCTGTGCCTGCTGGTGCTCGTTGCTGTGGCCATCTGGACCATGCGCGCAATCCTTCAGCCGCTGGCCGGCGTGCAGCGTGCGCTGCGGCTGGTCGCCGATGGCGATCTGGCGGCAGTGGTGGTGCCGCCCCGGCGCCGCGACGAGCTGGGGCCGATGGTCGACGCGCTGCGCGACATGCGCCAGAAGCTGACGCAGCTGGTCTCGCAGGTGCGCGATGCTGCGCAGAACATCGGTCTTGCCAGCGTCGAGGTGGCGCAGGGCCACGCCGACCTGAGCGAGCGCACCGAGCAGACGGCATCCAGCCTGCAGCAGACCGCCGCCAGCATGGAGGAGCTGGCGGGCTCCGTCGGCCAGTCCGCGGGCACGGCGCAACAGGTGCGCCAACAGGTGGGCGACACGGCGGACGTCGCGCAACGCGGCGGCCAGGTGGTGGAGCAGGTGGTGCAGACCATGCAGGACATCACCGAGGCATCGCGGCGCATTGCCGACATCATCTCCGTCATCGACGCGATTGCATTCCAGACCAACATCCTGGCGCTCAATGCGGCCGTCGAGGCAGCGCGGGCCGGCGAGGCGGGACGGGGGTTTGCCGTCGTCGCCTCCGAGGTGCGTGCGCTGGCCGGCCGCAGTGCCGAGGCGGCACGCGAGATCAAGCGCCTGATCGAGCACAGTGCCGGCAGCGTGCAGGCCGGCGAACGCCTGGTGCAGCAGGCGGGGCAGACCATGGGTGAAGTGGTCGGCTCGGTGCAGCGGGTGGTGCAGTCGGTGGGAGAAATCACCGTCGGCGCGACCGAGCAGGCCACCAGCATCTCCCAGGTCAATGTGGCGGTCGGGCAGCTCGACCAGATGACGCAGCAAAACGCCGCGCTGGTCGAGCAGTCGACGGCGGCGGCCGTTCAGCTCAAGGAGCAGGCGCAGTGGCTCAATCAGGTGATGGCCATGTTCCGCCTGGATGCGCAGGCCGTCGTGCCGGCCGATGAATCCACCGCGCCTGTCCTGCTGACGGCCGGCCGGCCTACACGCGAACGCCGTCGACGAACACCTTGAGCTCGCCGCTGTGAAAAGCGGTCCAGGCCTCGTCGCAGGTCAGCGGCGCGGTGGCGATCACGGCCACGCGGTCGTTGGGTGTGGTGCAGGCGGCAAAGTCGATGGCCAGGTCTTCGTCGGCCAGGCGCGCGCGCGAGAACGGGTGGCGCCGCTCGATGTAGTGCAGCTGTGTGGTGGCGTGCCCCCACAGCGCCTGGCCGCTGGAGAGCAGGAAGTTGAAGGTGCCGTGCGGCGCGATGCGCGCGGCCAGCTCGCGCAGCGTCAGCGTCAGCTCGGCCACCGGCGGCATGCCGGCGTGCGATTTGGACAGCTCCTGCATCAGCCAGCAGAAGACGTGCTCGCTGTCGGTCGTGCCCACGGGGTGGAAGTGCGCATGCAGGCGCGGGCGGAAGTCCTTCAGGTCGCCGTTGTGCGCGAACACCCAGTAGCGCCCCCACAGCTCGCGCACGAAGGGGTGGCAGTTCTCCAGCGTCACCAGTCCCTGCGTGGCCTTGCGGATGTGCGAGATGACGTTGCGGCTCTTGATCGGGTAGCGCCGGATCAGCTCGGCCACGGGCGAGTCGACCGCGCGCTCATGGTCGACGAAGTGGCGCAGCCCCTTGCCCTCGAAGAAGGCGATGCCCCAGCCGTCGGTATGGTCGGCCGTGTGGCCGGCGCGCTGTGCGAAGCCGGTGAAGCTGAAGGTCACGTCGGTGGGGGTGTTGGCGTTCATGCCCAGCAGCTGGCACATCGCTCACACCTTTTTCCCGCCGTAGCTGCGCGCCATGCCGGCGCGCACGTCCATCTGCACGCCATAGGGCGGTATCGGGTAGCGCATGCCGTTGCGCGCCAGCTGCTCGACGCCGGCGACGGCCTTGGCCAGGTCGGCGGGCGAGAGCGCCAGCAGCAGCTCGTCGTCGGCCACGCCGCCGTAGCGCCGCTCGGGAAAGCAGGGGATGGACAGGCTGGGCTCGCCCGTGGCCAGCGCCCGGCCCCAGGAGTCGGCGCAGGCCGACTCGCCCACCGCGCCCCATTCGAGCTTGCGGTAGCCCGACCACTGCAGGCCGTTGATCAGCAAAATCATTTGCGCCGGGTTGGCGTAGACCAGCACGATGTTGGGCGCGGGCAGGCGGCCGCTGGCCAGCGGCGAGGCCGCCATGGCCTGCCAGCGGCCGTAGGGCGCGCAGGTCATGGCCTGCTGATGGGCGGCCGAGTCCTCTTGTGTTGCAAACCACACGCCGGCCATCGGCTCGCCGCGCAGCCATTCCTCGCTGCGTGGCGACAGGCCCAGAACGGCCGAGCACTGCGGGCCGACCAGATCGTCGGCGGTGATGCCCACCGTGAAGCCCAGGCGCGCCGCCTGGCCGACGATCTGGTCGGCCGTGTGCACCATGCCCTGCGGGCGGCGCAGGCGCTCTATGGCTTGCATGTCGTCTGCGTGGGCAAACATCTGCATCGCCACTGGTGGGGTTTTCAGGCGCAGCAGGCGCAGCAGCGCGTCGGCCAGCGCGGCGCCGTCGATGGCGGTGGGAGCGGGAGCTTCGTGCATGGTGGGCACCCGGCTACCTGCGGTCCAGCCAGAGCTTGCCGCCCGTGGCCCAGTTCTCGCGCTTGACGTCGGTGATCAAGATGTCGACCGACTCGGGCGAGCCGCCCAGCACCTCGACGGTGATGCGCGTGATCTCCTCGGCCAGCTTGCGTTTTTGCTCGACGGTGCGGCCTTCCATCATTTCGATGTGGTAAGTGGGCATGGGGTGTCCTGTCTCGTGGTGTCGTCTTTGCCGTCGATGATAGTGGCCTGCGCACAGCGCGGGCAGATGCACGCCAGGCCGCGCTGCGCGTGAGGCACCCGCGCCAGCGCCGCGCGCGAGATGGGCGCGTCCATGCACCAGCAGTGCTGTGCCGCGCCTGCCGCGGCCATGGCACAGGCGTTGGGCTGGTGGCATAGGGGACAGAGAGTGGCTTCAGGATTGACGGGCATGGTGGGCAGTGTAGGTGTGCCCGGCAACGCCAACGGCGCCCGCAGGCGCCGTTGCTCAAACTGCCGGTCAGGCCGGCCGCCTGCCCTGCGAGCTCATTCGGGCGTGATGCCCGCCTTCTGGATGACGTCGCCCCACTTCTTCGTCTCCTCGGCCTGGAACTGCGCCAGCTCCTGCGGCGTCGTGGTCCAGGGCTCGGAGCCGGAGTTGGCGAAGAAGGTCTTGGCGGCCGGGCTGTTGACCGCGTTGACCAGCAGCTTGTTCAGCGTCTCGACGACGGGTGCGGGCGTTCCTGCGGGTGCCCAGGCGGCAAACCAGTAGCCCATGTCGTAGCCGGGCACGCCGGCCTCGGCAATCGTCGGCACGTCGGGCAGCATGGAGCTGCGGGTCGCCGTGGAATAGCCGAGCGCGCGCAGCTTGCCCGCCTTGATCTGCGGAATGCCGGTGGAGACGTCGGTGATCATCAGGTCGATCTGGCCGCCCAGCAGGTCGGTGATGGCCAGCGGGTTGCTTTTGTACGGAACATGCAGCAGATCAATGTGGCCCAGCTGCTTGAGCAGCTCGCCGGCAACGCGGCTCGACGAGCTGCCGCTGCCGAAGCTGAGCTTGTCGGGGTTGGCCTTGGCGAAGGCCAGCAGGTCGGCGACCGACTTGAAGGGCGACTTCTCGGGCACGACCAGCACCTGGCCCCCCTTGCCCAGGCCGGCCAGCGGTGCAAAGTCCGCCACCGGGTCGTAGGACAGTTTTTTGTACAAATGCTCATTGGCGGCGTGGGTGGTGTTGGTGGAGATCAGCACCGTGTAGCCGTCGGGTTTTGCCTTGGCCACCGCCTGGGCGGCAATCATGCCGCTGGCGCCGGCGCGGTTTTCCACGACGACGGGCTGCCTGGTCTGCTCGGTGACCGACTGGCCCAGTGCGCGGGCGAGCTGGTCGGTCGCGCTGCCGGCCGCGAACGGGACGACGAAGGTGATCGGCTTGTCCGGGAAGGCGTTTTGCGCGATGGCGGACTGGCCGAAGGCCAGGCTCAGAGCGGCGGCGGCAATCAGGCTGCGGCGGCTGAAGTGGATGGTTGGCATGGATGTCTCCTTGTGTCGTGGATGGGGGGGTTCAGGCGTTCGGCCCCACCAGGTGGGCGGTGAGGTGCGCCGGTACGGAAATCGGCATCTGCAGGACGCGGAAGCACAGCGTCTTGCCGTGGCTGTCGAGGTTGAGCGCATCGTTGACGCCGCCGTCGAGCACATCGTCGAGCACCAGGTTCATTGCGTGCAATCGCGGCAGCAGGTGGCGCGTGACGCGGGAGGGGTGGCGGTCGTCGAACAGCGTGCGCACCGCGTCTTCGGTCACCTGTGCGCACAGCAGACCCCACAGCGCCGGGTGCCAGGCAATGACGCTGATGTTGGAGCGGTTGCCCTTGTCGCCCGTGCGCCCGTGCGCCAGGCGGTACAGCGGCACGGTGGCCATGGCGGAGTCGGAGGATGGATGCGTCATGGCTCAGTCCTGTGAAAGCTCGGCCCAGGCAAAGCCTGTCGGTATCTGCGTCTGGGGCACCAGGCAGGACACCATGCCCAGGCGCTGGCGCATGTGGGTGCGCACGCCACCGCCGCCGGCCGGGCCGCAGCAGTACAGCGCGTTGATCTCCTGCGTCAGCCGGGCGGCGGTGTCGTGGTCGGCGTGCTGCCAGGCCATGCGCAGGCGGATGTCATGGCTGGCGCCGGCAAGCTCTGCGTGCTGCAGCCAGTCGCTGGTGTCGTTGCCCCAGACGCTGGACAGGCCGATCAGGTCGGTGCGCAGCGGCGCGATCGCCCCCAGGCGCTGCGCAATCGTCTGGCCGGCAAGCCTGGCGCGCTCGGCGGCGCGCGGCCCGGCATATGAGATCTCGCCCTCGGCAAACCAGCCGGCCTCAAAGCAGACGTTGACCTTGTAGTCCTGCGGGCGCGGGTGGCCGGTCACGCCCTGCAGGCGCACCCGGTCGGACGCCAGCTGCACCACCTCGGCCTGGGTGATGTCGGCGACGACGTCGGGCGTCAGGTATTGCGCGGGATCGTGGATCTCGTACAGCAGCTGCTCCTTGACCGTGGCCGTGGAGATGCAGCCGCCGCTGCCCTCGGGTTTGAAGATGGTGCAGTCGCCGTCGGCGTCGATCTGCGCGATCGGGTAGCCCAGGCGGTCCATGCCCGGCACGTTCTTGTAGCCAGGGTCGGCGAAGTAGCCGCCCGACACCTGCGAGCCGCACTCCAGCAGGTGGCCGGCCATGGTGGCGCGCGCCAGGCGATCCCAGTCGTTCCAGCCCCAGCCGTAGTGCGCCATGGCAGGGCCGACGACCAGCGACGGGTCGGCTACCCGCCCGCAGACGACGATGTCGGCGCCCGCCGCCAGCGCCTGGGCGATCGGCCGCGCGCCGATGTAGGCGTTGGCGCTGACCAGTGGCCTGTCGGGCATGCGATCGTCCAGCGCCTGGATGAGCAGCGCGCGCTGCTGCGGCGCGTTGATGTCGTCGCCGTGCACGACGGCGATGCGCGGCGTGCGCAGGCCCAGCGTGCGCGCAAGGCCCGCGATGGCGCGCGCCGCGCCTTGCGGGTTGGCGGCGCCAAAGTTGCTGACGATGCGGATGTGGTGCGCCAGGCAGTCGGCCAGCACCGGGCGCAGCAGATCGAGAAGCAGGGGCTCATAGCCGGCGTCGGCGTTCTTGCGGCGCGCCAGCTGGGCCAGCGCCAGCGTGCGCTCGGCCAGGGTCTCGAAGATCAGCACCGCGGGCAGCGCGCGGCGGATCAGCTCCTGCACCACCGGGCCGGCGGCGTCGATCCGGTCGCCCGAAAAGCCGGCGCCAGAGCCGACGAGCAGGGGTTGGGGCGGGGTGTCGTGCGCGGTCATGGTCGTCTCCTGGGGCCACTATAGAAACGGCTGTACGATCTGTGAAATCGATTGTTTGAATAGATTGATCTGTAATTCAAATGGATATCTCGCGGCGCGACATCCAGGCTTTTCTGGCATTGGCCGACCAGCGCAACTTCACCCGGGCAGCCGACCAGTGCCATCTGTCGCAGCCGGCCTTCAGCGCGCTGATTCGGGCGCTGGAGAACGTCGTCGGCCTGAGGCTGTTCGACCGCAGCACGCGCCACGTCGTGCTGACGCCCGAGGGCGAGCGCTTTCTGCCGCTGGCCGAGCGCCTGGCGCAGGAGTTCGCCGCCTGCGAAAAAGCCATGGCCAGCACCGCGCAGCTGGCGCAGGGCCACGTGGCCGTGGCCCTGCTGCCCTCGCTGGCGGCGGGCTGGCTGCCAGCAGTGCTCAAGCGCTTTCTGGAAAAACACCCCGGCGTGCGAATCGACGTGCTGGACGTGCTGTCCGAGCCCTGCATAGAGGCCGTGGCCAAGGGCGATGCCGAACTGGCGCTGGCCGCCATGCGCGCCGATGCGCCCGACCTGGTGACCGAGCCGTTCTGCAGCGACGGCTTTCACCTGGTCTGCCGCCAGGATCATCCGTTGACCGCGCTGCCCCGGGTGGACATGCAGGATCTGGCGCAATGGCCTTTTGTGCATCTGGCGCGCCACAGCAGCGTGCGCCAGTACCTGGATGCGGCGTTTTTCCCACAAACCATGCGCACCCTGGTCGAGGTCGAGCAGTTGGCGACCGTGATGGGGCTGGTGCAGGCGGGGCTTGGCATCAGCGTCGTGCCTGCGCTGACGCTGTTTCACTTCGACCGGCCGGGCCTGGCGACGCGGCCGCTGTCGCTGCCGGGCATGGATCGGCAAATCTACCTGGTGCGCCGGCGCGGGCGCAGCCTGTCGGTGGCGGCACAGGCCTTGTACCGCCTGATGAGGCGGATGCGGCCGGCGCTGCCGACGTGACTGCGGCCAGCGAAATTGCCGTGCAGCCACTTTCCGTAGAATGGAGCGCTCTATGCTCTGTGTATAGGGAAATTCGATGCTGATGCGGAGGTCGGCGCTGTCTTTGGAGAGCGCCTCGGGTCGCCATCCAGGCACAAGCCCCGTCTGGCAACAGGCGGGGTTTTTGTCATGGCCGGCCGGGCCATTCCCAAGCCCGGCCGCAGCAGGGTGGGGTGGGCATGCAGAAGAAAATTGCGGTAAGCGAGTTGCGCCTGGGGATGTATCTCCATGCGCTGTGTGGCTCCTGGCTGGAGCATCCGTTCTGGCGCAGCGGCTTTGTGCTGGAGGATCCGCAGGATCTGGCCAGCCTGCGCCAGACGACGATTCGCGAGGTCTGGATCGACACGGCCAAGGGACTGGACGTGGCGGACGGCGGGGGCGATGCGCCGGCGCCAGCGGCGGTGCCACCTGCGGGCGCTCAGGCGTTGCCGCGCCCCATCAGCCTGCAGGAGGAGTTCGTGCGGGCGCGGCAGATCTGCCAGCAGTCCAAGCAGGCCGTCATCTCGATGTTCAACGAGGCGCGCATGGGGCGTGCGGTCAACGCCGAGACGGCCGGTGCGCTGGTGCAGGACATCACCGCGTCGGTCACGCGCAGCCCCGGCGCCATCATCAGCCTGGCGCGGCTGAAGACGGCCGACGACTACACCTATATGCATTCGGTGGCCGTCAGCGCCCTGATGGTCGCGCTGGCGCGCCAACTGCAGTTCAGCGAGGCGCTGGTGCAGCAGGCGGGCATGGCGGGCCTGTTGCACGACCTGGGCAAGGCGGCGCTGCCCATGGAGGTGCTCAACAAGCCGGGCAAGCTCACCGACGAGGAATTCGCCATCGTCAAAAGCCACCCGGTGCACGGCCACCGGATGCTCCAGGGCAACGCCGACCTGCCCGGCGCGGTGCTCGACGCCTGCCTGCATCACCATGAAAAGCTCGATGGCACCGGCTACCCTGACCGGCTGGCCGGCGAGAAGATCCGCCCGATCGCGCGCATGACAGCCATTTGCGACATTTATGACGCCATCACCTCCAACCGCCCGTACAAGAGCGGCTGGGATCCGGCGGAGTCGCTGCGTCGCATGGCCGAGTGGACTGGCGGGCACCTGGATGCGACGTATTTCCACGCTTTCGTCAAAAGCATGGGCATCTTCCCGATCGGCTCGCTGGTGCGCCTGGCGTCGGGGCGCCTGGGCGTGGTGGTGCAGCAATCGAAGACGCTGACCGCGCCGGTCGTCAAGGTGTTTTTCTCGACCAAGTCCGACCTGCGCATTCCGCCCGAGGAGATCGACCTGGCGGCAAAGCATTGCAGTGACCGCATCGTCGGGCGCGAAGACCCGGCGCACTGGAATTTCCCCGACCTGGACGCGCTGTGGTCGGGCTTTGACAAGCAGCCCTGGTAGGGCGCGCGGCGGGCTGGCCCGCGGCTGTCGCGGGGTTGCCCGGCGGTGGGCCGCTGCCGTCATACACTGCCCGGATGCTCTGGGTCAAAGCCTTTCACATCGTCTTCATCGCCAGCTGGTTTGCCGGCCTTTTCTATCTTCCGCGCATCTTCGTCAACCTGGCCATGGTCACGCCGGGGTCGGTGGCCGAGCGCCAGCGCCTGCTTTTGATGGCGCGCAAGCTCCTGCGCTTCACCACCTTGCTGGCGGTGCCGGCCATCGCGCTGGGGCTGTGGCTGTGGCTGGGCTACGGCATCGGCCAGGGGCCTGGCAACGGCTGGCTGCACGCCAAGCTGGCGCTGGTGGTGCTCACCGTGGCCTACCACGCGTACTGTGCGCGGCTGCTGCGCCAGCTGCAGGCTGGCAGCAGCCGCCACGGCCATACCTGGTTTCGCTGGTTCAACGAGATTCCCGTGCTGCTGCTGGTGGCCGTGGTGGTTCTGGTCGTCGTCAAGCCTTTTTGACCGCGTTGTCGCGCCCCGATGCACAAGACCGCGGCCTGGCCCCTGGCGCTGCTCTATGCGGCGCTGATTCTGTTCGCCAGCTGGTTCCCATTCGAAGGCTGGCGTGTGCAGGGGGTGTCGCCCTGGGCCTTTCTGTTCGACCGCGTGCCGCCCCCGTACTGGACCTGGTTCGACGTGGTCTCCAACCTGCTGGGCTATGCGCCGCTGGGCTTTCTGCTGGCGCTGGCCTGGCTGCGCTCGGGCAGCGGGCGCCATGCGGTGCCCGTGGCCACGGCGCTGGGAGCGCTGCTGTCGCTGTCGGCGGAATTTGGCCAGATCTACTTGCCCCAGCGCGTGCCGTCCAACCTGGACTGGCTGCTCAACACGGCCGGCGCCGGCATTGGCGCGCTGTTGGCCGCGCTGTTGGAGCGCCTGGGCGCGCTGGCGCGCTGGAGCCGCTTTCGCCAGCAGTGGTTCGTGCCCCATGCGCGCGGGGCGCTGGTGCTGCTGGCGCTGTGGCCGTGGGCGCTGCTGTTTCCAGCGGCGCTGCCGCTGGGACTGGGGCAGGTGGTGCAGCGGCTGGAGGCGGCGCTCACGCAGCTGTTGCAGGACACGCCTTTTCTCGCCTGGATGCCGGTGCGCCACGCACCGCTGCAGCCGCTGGCGCCGGCGGGTGAGATGCTGGCCGTGGCGCTGGGCATGCTGCTGCCCTGCCTGCTGCTGTATTCGGTGGTGCGCAGCCCCTGGCGCCGGGCGGTGCTGGCGCTGTCGGCCGCGGTGCTGGGGTTTTTCTGCATGACGCTGTCGACCGTGCTCAGCTACGGCCCGGCCCATGCGCTGCAGTGGCTGAGCACCGCCTCGCGCGCCGGCCTGCTGCTGGGCGTGCTGGCTGCACTGGCCATGGCGGGGCTGCGCCGGCGGCTGTGCACCGCGCTGCTGCTGGTCGCGCTGCTGTGGCACTTGGCGCTGCTCAACCAGGCGCCGACCAGCGCGTATTTCTCGCAAACGCTTCAAGCTTGGGAGCAGGGGCGCTTCATTCGTTTTTATGGGTTGGGGCAGTGGCTGGGCTGGCTCTGGCCCTATGGGGTGCTGGTCTATGCGGTGGCGCGGCTGTCGCGCCGCGAGGCGCAATCCTAGGAGTCTGTCGGACTTGGAAATCGTCGGCTGCAAATCGACCGCAGC
>PGEI01000074.1 GCA_002894305.1 Comamonadaceae bacterium CD01 | reverse complement strand
GACAAGCGAAGCCGACAAAGTAATCGGTTGATATGGAAATGGAATGAGCGCGCGGCGCCCCTCGCCAGGCCAAGCGGGGGTGCATGGCCGCTGCGGTTGCGGTTACGCCGAGGTCATCAGCACCAGGTTGTCGCGATGCACCATCTCGTGCTCGGCGACGTAGCCCAGCAGCGGCTCCAGCTCATACGAATGCTTGCCGCACAACCGGCGCGCCTCGGCGCTGGCGTAGTTGGCCAGGCCGCGGGCGACTTCGAGCCCCTTCGCGTCGCGAATCGCAATCACGTCGCCGCGCGCAAAGTCGCCCTGCACAGCCACCATGCCCACGGGCAGCAGGCTCTTGCCGTCGCGCAGCAGCTTGTTGACCGCGCCAGCGTCCACGGTCACGGCACCTTGCAACTGCAGGTGGTCGGCCATCCACTGCTTGCGCGCCTGCTTCTTGGGTGTCTGTGCCACCAGCAGCGTGCCAATGGCCTCGCCGCGCGCCAGGCGGATCAGCACGTCGGGCTCGCGCCCCCAGGCGATCACCGTCGAAGTGCCCGAGCCCGCAGCGCGCTTGGCGGCCAGGATTTTGGTGATCATGCCGCCGCGCCCGATCGACGAGCCCGCGCCGCCGGCCATGGCCTCCAGCGTCACGTCGCCGGCGCGCGCCTCGTGCACGAACTGCGCGGACGGGTCGCGCCGGGGGTCGGCGGTGTACAGGCCCTTCTGGTCGGTCAGGATGACGAGCGCATCGGCCTCGACCAGGTTGGCCACCAGCGCGCCCAGCGTGTCGTTGTCGCCAAACTTGATCTCGTCGGTGACCACGGTATCGTTTTCGTTGATGACCGGCACCACGCCCAGGCGCAGCAGCGCCAGCAGCGTGGCGCGCGCGTTCAGGTAGCGCTCGCGGTCGGCCAGGTCGGCATGGGTGAGCAGCACCTGCGCGCTGCCCAGGCCTTGCTCGCGCAGCTTGGTCTCGTACATCTGCGCCAGCCCCATCTGGCCGACGGCGGCGGCAGCCTGCAGCTCATGTACCTCGCTGGGGCGCTGGGCCCAGCCCAGGCGCTTCATGCCTTCGGCCACCGCGCCGCTGGAGACCATGATGACCTCGCGCCGCGGCGCGTCGTCGCCATGCATCAGCTGCGCGAGCTGGCGCGCCCATTCGCCGACGGCGGCCTCGTCCAGCCCCCGGCCCTCATTGGTCACCAGGCTGGAGCCCACCTTGACCACGATGCGACGCGCGTCGCTCAAAACATTGGATGCCATGTTCAATCCGGAAAGCCCGCAGCGCGCCACCGGCCGGCGCAACCCGATGCGGGCGGAAAGTGCTATTGCTCTTCGTCGGCGCCGAGCGCAAAGCGCGGGTCAACCTCGACGGGCTCCTGCAGGGCCTTCTGCTGCGCGTGCACATGCTGGTAGATGGACTGCACCAATGGCTGGCAGCCTTCGCGCGTGAGGGCCGAGATCTCGAACACCGGCCCCTTCCACTTGAAGCGCTTGACGAAGTCCTTGACGCGCGCGGCGCGCTCCTCGGCAGGCACCATGTCCAGCTTGTTGAGCACCAGCCAGCGCGGCTTGGCATAGAGCTCGGCGTCGTATTTCTTCAGCTCGCCGACGATGGCCCGCGCCTGCGCGACCGGATCGACACTGTCGTCGAACGGCGCCATGTCGACCACGTGCAGCAGCAGCCGGGTACGCTGCAGATGGCGCAAAAACTGGTGACCCAGCCCCGCCCCCTCGGAAGCGCCCTCGATCAGGCCCGGAATGTCGGCCACGACAAAGCTTTGCTCCGGCCCCACGCGCACCACGCCCAGATTGGGGTGCAGCGTGGTGAACGGGTAGTCGGCAATCTTGGGCCGCGCGTTGGAGACTGCGGCAATGAAAGTGGACTTGCCCGCGTTGGGCATGCCCAGCAGGCCGACGTCGGCCAGCACCTTCAGTTCGAGCTTGAGGTTTTTCTTCTCACCCGGCCAGCCGGGCGTCTTCTGCCGGGGCGCACGGTTGATCGAACTCTTGAAACGCAGGTTGCCAAACCCGCCATCGCCGCCCTTGGCAATGGTTACCACCTCGCCGGGCGTGAGCAACTCGTAGAGCACCTGGCCGGTCTCGGCATCGGTGACGATGGTGCCCACCGGCATCTTGAGCGTAATGTCGCTGCCTGCGGCGCCGAACATGTCCGAGCCCTTGCCGTGCTCCCCGCGCTTGGCCTCGTGGCGGCGCGAGAAGCGGTAGTCGACCAGCGTGTTCAGGTTAGGGTCGGCCACTGCAAAGACATGGCCGCCGCGGCCGCCGTCGCCGCCGTCCGGACCGCCGAATTCCTTGTATTTCTCGTGCCGGAACGACACACAGCCGTTGCCGCCGTCGCCGGCAACAACATCGATAAAGGCCTCATCGACGAATTTCATGGGAAGCAGTGTACAAAAGCAAGAGGGGCGGGAAAGAGGCGTATCCGCATCAAAACGGACAGACTGCCAACGACAAAAGCCCCGACGAAGCGGGGCTTTGCTGCAAAGGGTGCCTTGTAGGCAGCCTCAGACTGCCGTCACGCTCACCGTGTGCTTGGACAGCGCACCCTTGGTGCCGAACGACACGTGGCCGTCAACCAGTGCAAACAGCGTGTGATCCTTGCCAATGCCGACATTGTCGCCAGGGTGGACACGCGTGCCGCGCTGGCGCACGATGATGGAGCCGGCGCTGATCAACTGGCCGCCATAGGCCTTCACGCCAAGCATCTTGGGCTTGGAATCGCGCCCGTTACGCGTAGAGCCGCCGCCTTTTTTCTGTGCCATGACTAACTCTCCTTAGGCAGTGATCGCACCGATTTGCAGCTCGGTGAACTGCTGGCGGTGGCCCTGGCGTTTCTGGTAATGCTTACGACGGCGCATCTTGAAGATATGCACCTTGTCGTGCTTGCCGTGCGCCACCACAGTGGCCTTGACGGCTGCGCCGGACACCAGAGGCGTGCCCACCTTCAGTTCAGCGCCGTTGCCGACAGCCAGAACCTGGTCGATCACGATCTCCTGGCCAACGTCCGCAGCAATCTGTTCTACCTTAATTTTTTCGCCGACGGCAACGCGATACTGCTTGCCACCGGTTTTTATGACCGCGTACATGTAAACCTCTTTGATTGGAGTCTCCGCAAAAGAATTTTTGCAGAATCAGGGATTGTACGACTTTTCCGTGTCGAGCGCACCTTCTTGCCCCTTGTCCAGCAATAACACACCGCGCACGCTTCCTATAATCAATTGTTCCCTTATCTGCAGACCAGACCATCTTGGACGCAACCCTCCCCAGCTCGGCCAACCCCCTCGCCCTGATCGCCAGCGACATGCGCGAGGTCGACGCCGTCATCGCCCAGCGCCTGCAATCGTCCGTGCCCCTGGTGGCGGACGTGGCCCAGCACATCATCTCGGCCGGCGGCAAGCGCCTGCGCCCGGCACTGCTGCTGCTGTTCAGCGGCGCCCTGGGCTACCAGGGCCGCCAGCACTACAACCTGGCCGCGGTCGTGGAGTTCATCCACACCGCCACCTTGCTGCACGACGACGTGGTCGACGAGTCCACGCTGCGCCGCGGCCGCCCCACGGCCAACGTGCGCTTTGGCAACCCCGCCAGCGTGCTCGTGGGCGATTTTCTGCACTCGCGCTCCTTCCAGATGATGGTGGAGACAGGCCAGATGCGCGTGATGCAGATCCTGGCCGACGCGACCAACGTCATCGCCGAAGGCGAGGTGCAGCAGCTGATGAACACGCACGACGCGTCGCTGTCGACCGAGCAATACCTGTGGGTCATCCGCTCAAAGACCGCCAAGCTGTTCGAGGCCAGCGCCCGCCTGGCTGCCGTGCTCATGGGCAGCGACGCCGCCACCGAACAGGCCTGTGCCACCTACGGACAGGCACTGGGAACGGCCTTCCAGGTCATCGACGACGCGCTGGACTACGACGGAGACGCCCACGAATTGGGCAAGAACCTGGGCGACGACCTGCGTGAAGGCAAGGTCACGCTACCGCTCATCATCGCCATGCAGCGAAGCGACGCCGAGCAATGCGCACGCCTGCGCAAGATCATCGAAGAAGGCAGCACCGACCAGCTGCACACCGTGATCGACGTCATCCACGCCACTGACGCCCTCACTGCTACCCACGCCGCAGCGGCGGAACAGGCGCAGCAGGCAATCGATGCAATTTCCATGCTTCCTCGCAATTCACACACCGAAGCTTTGCTACAATTGGCGGCTCAGCTTTTGGTGCGCAGGAATTGAACGCCTGCGCAAGCCAAAGGCTTTCGGGGTGTAGCTTAGCCTGGTAGAGCGCTACGTTCGGGACGTAGAGGCCGGAGGTTCGAATCCTCTCACCCCGACCAGAATTTCTTTGTGAATCAGAGATCTAGAACAGCCGCAGTGATGCGGCTGTTTTGTTTTCTGGCGATTTCGTGCCAATTCCGTGCAAAACGGCCGGGGTTGGCCTGAGCCACGGATCGCAACCAGATCCATGTAAAAGTGCTGACTACAGCAAGACTCCCCATCACCGGAGATATCGATGGCGCACATCGCCAGCTTTTCTAAAGTGACAGCCGCTGACCAGAAGCCCTGAGGGTTCACCTGCACCGATCCTGCCAGCTGCTCACCATCCGGTTCCATGCCACCATGCGATCGCCGGCCGACGTGCCGGCCATTCCGGAGTTGCTGGTCACCAGCCGATCGATCGCTGCCTCCTGCTCCTGGCTGAACTCATCCGGAAACATCGGCACGACGGTGACGATGCAGTCCGCAGCCTCTGCCTCGTTCGTCCACGGCAGACCCGCGTTCTTGATACGGTAGTTCAGGTGACCTCGCTGCAGCTTCATCTGCTGCAGCCCGCGAGGAGTTGGAACCTCGATCCAGCGGTTGGCCATCCATGCAAAGCCGTCGACGGGTAGCTCGCACTTCAAGATTCCATCGGCTTCGGCCATGAAGAACTCGTGCGACTGCAGTTCCACGCGCACGCGCAGCGCCAGCTTGCGCCGGCGCTGACTGCCTTGCACGCGGGCCGTCGCATCGAGCAGGTCGCCAGCACGTGCGCCAGGCGCGACCTGCACCCGACAGCGGTATTTGTTCGCTGGTGCCTTGCCGCTGCCTGCGCAGGCAGTGCAGCTTTGGTGCTTCTTGCCCTGCCCATGGCAGGCTGCGCATTCGACCGTGGACGCGACCCAAGCGAACCAGAGATGCTGCCGGATGTGGCCAGCACCACTGCATTCGCTGCACTCAGTAGCCTGCAGTTGCAGCCCGCTGCCTTTGCATTCGGCGCAGTCTTCGACCACCTCTCCCCGCACTTCCCTGACGCAGCCGGTCACCACCTCTTCGAGCGTGAGGCTGATGGTGTGCTCGATAGTGGGTTCCTGTGCACCGTGGGCGGGATCCTCGACTTCAGCCTCCTGCTCGTCCCGGGCGCTGCGGATCATTTCCAGGGCTCGATTGATGGACTGAATTTTTCTCAGCGCATGCGGACTGTCATTGCGATCAGGGTGCCAGCGCGCGGACAGGCGGCGCCACGCTGCCTTCACCTCGGCATCGCTGGAGCCCGGTGCCAGGCCAAGTTCGTGATAAGGGTCGTCGAGTTCCATGGTCTCAATGGCGCAAGCTCTGTTGCAGTGCAATATGGTAGCAAGTGCAGCTTGCCGCCGCGCCCCTTGCGCTGGATCTACCGGTCTGGCGAGGAGGCTGAGCGGCCGCCGTGACATCGGCGCACTTGCGACGAGCCAAACGGGCGGCGCAAGGATCGTTACTGGCGGTGGCTCAGCGCGTTGGAGACCAGGCGCGAGGTGATATCGACGATGTGGATCATGCGGTCATACGGCATGCGCGTGGGGCCGATAACGCCCAGCGTACCCACCACCTGGCCGTCGACCTCGTAGGGTGCGCTGACGACTGACAGTTCCTCGAACGGCACGACCTGGCTCTCGCCGCCGATGAAGATGCGCACGCCCTCGGCGCGGCTGGAGATGTCGAGCAGGCGCAGGATCTGCGTCTTCTGCTCGAACAAGTCGAACGCCCGGCGCAGATTGCCCATGTCGCCAGAAAAATCCGACACCGCCAGCAAATTGCGCTCGCCCGAGATCACCACCTCATCCTGCGACGCGCTCATTGCCTCACTGCTGACACTGACCGCCGCCTGCATCAGTGCGGCGATTTCGCCACGCAGACGATCGACCTCGTCCTTGAGCCGCTCGCGCACCTGCTCGATGGCCAGTCCCGCGTAGTTCGAGTTCAAGAAGTTGGCCGCCTCCACCAACTGGGACTGCACGTAGTCGCTCTCGGTAAAGATGACGCGGTTTTGCACGTCGCCGTCGGGCGAGACGATGATGACCAGCAGCCGCCGCTCGGACAGGCGCAGGAACTCGATGTGGTGAAAAACCGAGGCACGCCGCGGCGCCATCACGACACCGACGAATTGCGATAGGCTGGACAGCATTTGCGCCGCGCTGGCAATCACCTTTTGCGGCTGCTCGGGCCGGATCTGCACCGTTGGCAGCTGCTCCTTGTGCACCGTGAGCATGGTGTCGACGAACAGCCGGTAGCCCTTGGCTGTGGGCACGCGCCCGGCCGAAGTGTGGGGGCTGGCAATCAACCCCAGTTCCTCCAGGTCGGCCATGACATTGCGTATCGTCGCAGGCGACAATTCAAGGCCCGACGCACGCGAGAGCGTGCGCGAACCGACCGGCTGCCCGTCGGCGATGTAGCGCTCCACCAGCGCCTTGAGCAACAACCTGGAACGATCGTCAAGCATCGAATCATTTTAATGATGTAATTTGCGTCGCCATGTCCCTCTTTCGTCACGTTGCCCTGATCGGCAAATACCACAAACCCGGCTCGGGCGAGCCCGCGGCCAAATTGCGCCAGTCGCTGCGCCAGGCGCTGCAGGAGATTGCCGGCTTCGTCACGCAACTGGGCTGCACGCTGACGCTGGAGGCGGAGTCGGCTGCCAACGCCGGCATCACGGACTATCCGGCGCTCGATATCGACGCCATCGGACGCCAGTGCGACGTGGCGCTGGTCGTCGGCGGCGACGGCACGATGCTGGGCGCCAGCCGGCGACTGGCGCGCTACGGTACGCCGCTGGTGGGCATCAACAAGGGGCGGCTGGGCTTTATCACCGACATTGCGCTGGACAACTACCAGCAGGCGCTGCAGCCCATCCTGACCGGCTCCTACGAGGAGGACGTGCGCCCACTGATGCACGCCAGCGTGCTGCGCGGCAGCGAGTGCATGTACGAGGCACTGGCGCTCAACGACGTGGTGGTCAACCGCAGTTCCACCTCGGGCATGGTCGAGCTGCGCATCGAGGTCGACGGCGTCTTCGTCTCCAACCAGCGCGCCGATGGCGTGATCATCGCCTCGCCCACCGGCTCGTCGGCCTACGCGCTGTCGGCCGGCGGGCCGATGCTGCACCCGCGCATTCCCGGCTGGGTGATGGTGCCTATCGCGCCGCACATGCTCTCCAACCGTCCCATCGTGCTGCCCGACGCGCTGGACGTGGTCATCGAGGTGGTCGCCGGCGGCAAGGTCAGCGCCAGCTTCGATATGCATTCGCTCGCGTCGCTGCAGCGCGGCGACCGCGTGCTGGTGCGCCGCTCGGCCTACAACGTGTGCTTTCTGCACCCGCAGGGCTGGAGCTACTTTGCCACGCTGCGCCAAAAGCTGAGCTGGAACGAGGGAGGCTGCTGACCATGGCGCTGGTGCGGGTTGCGCTGCTCGACTTCGTCATCATCGCGCAGCTGGAGCTGGAGCTGCACGGCGGCTTTACCGTGCTCACAGGCGAGACCGGCGCCGGCAAATCCATTCTGATCGACGCGCTGCAACTGCTGTTGGGCGCGCGCGCCGACGCCGCCGTGGTGCGCGAAGGGGCGCAGCGCGCCGACATCAGCGCCGAGTTCGACGCCCTGCCCACCGCGCTGCTGGCCTGGCTTGACGAGGCTGGCATTGCCCGCGATGCCAGCCTGCTGCTGCGCCGCACCATCGACACCCAGGGCAAGAGCCGCGCCTGGATCAACGGCACGCCCGCCACCGCGGCGCAGATGCGTGCGCTGGGCGAACACCTGCTGGACATCCACGGCCAGCACGCCTGGCAAAGCCTGACGCGCGCCGATGCGGTGCGCGAGCTGCTGGACGCCTACGCCGGCGCATCGGATCAGGGCACGCAAACCCTGTGGCAGCAATGGCGCGCAGCACGCGGCGCGATGGAGCGCGCGCGCAGCGCACAGGACGGCCTGCAGACCGAGCGCGAGCGCCTGCAATGGCAGATCGGCGAGGTGGACAAGCTGGCGCCCCAGGCCGACGAGTGGGACGAGCTCAACGCCCAGCACGGGCGGCTGTCCAATGCACAGGCGCTGATCGATGCAGCGCAGGGCGCGCTCGACGCGCTACGCGGCGAGGATGACGACGCGCGCGGCGCCGGCGCACTCGACGCCCTGCACCACGCGCAGCACCTGCTGCAAGACCAGGCCGCCATCGACACCGAACTGGCTGCGCTGGCCCAGGTGCTGGCCAGCTGCATCGACGAGGCGGCGGACGCCGCGCATTCGCTGCAGTCCTACCTGCGGCGCACCGCACCCGACCCGGCACAGCTGCAGGCGCTCGACGATCGCCTGGCGCAGTGGATGGCGCTGGCGCGGCGCTACAAGCGCACGCCGCAGGAACTGCCCGCGCTGCTGGCCGACTGGAAGGCGCAGCTACAAACCCTTGACGATGCAACCGACCTTGGCGCGCTGCAGCGCGAAGCGGCGCACGCCGAGCAGGCCTACCGCCAGGCCGCGCGCGCGCTCACCCAGCAGCGCAGCCAGGCCGCGCCCCGGCTGGCGCGCGCCATCACCGAGGCCATGCAGGATCTGGGCATGCCGGGCGGACGGTTCTTCGTGCAGGTCGAGCCCACCGAACCCGGCCCCAGCGGCTGCGACCAGGTGCTGTTCCTCGTCAGCAGCCATCCGGGCATGACGCAGCGCCCCATCGCCAAGGTGGCCTCGGGCGGCGAGCTGTCGCGCATCGCGCTGGCCATCTCGGTCACCACCAGCGAACTGGGGCAGGCACCCACATTGATCTTCGACGAGGTCGACTCGGGCGTCGGCGGCGCCGTCGCGCAGAGCGTGGGCCGGCTGATGCACAAGCTGGGCCGGGCACGCCAGGTGCTGGCCGTCACCCACCTGCCGCAGGTGGCCGGCTGCGCCGACCACCATCTGGTCGTGGCCAAGGAGCGCCACAGCGACCACACGACCAGCAGCGTGCGCGTGGCGCTGCACGAAGAGCGCGTGGGCGAGCTGGCACGCATGCTCGGCGGCGAGCAAATCACCGATACCACGCTGGCACACGCGCGGGAGATGCTGATGACCGGCGCAGCACCCGCACCCGCCAGGCCGGCACGCAACCGAAAGAAGGCAGACCATGGCGCTTGAGATCGTGATCATCACGGGCATGTCCGGCTCCGGCAAATCGGTGGCGCTGCACGCGCTGGAGGACGCCGGCTACTACTGCGTCGACAACCTGCCGCCCGAGCTGCTCACCGCCTTCGTCGCGCTGGAGCACCAGCACCATGGCAACCGTGTCGCCATCGCCATGGACGTGCGCAGCGCCACGTCGCTGCCGCAGCTGCCGCAACAGCTGGCGCAGTTGCGCAGCCAGGGCGTCGACCTGCGCCTGCTGTTTCTGGATGCGGGCAACGACACGCTGGTGCGCCGCTTCTCCGAGACGCGTCGGCGCCATCCGCTGTCGCGCGCCATGCTCAGCGACGGCCAGCACGCGCTGCTGCAGACCATCGAGTTGGAGCGCGAGCTGCTGGCCGAACTGCGAGAGGCCTCGCACGTCATCGACACCAGCATGATCCGCGCCTCGCAGCTGGAGGGCTACGTCAAGGGCCTGATGGCCATCCCGCCCGGCCGCATGACACTGGTGTTCCAGTCGTTCGCTTTCAAACGCGGCATTCCGCTGGACGCTGACTACGTATTCGATGTGCGCATGCTGCCCAACCCCCACTACGAGACCACGCTGCGCGAGCTGACCGGGCGCGACGCTCCCGTCATCGACTTTCTGCGCCAGCACGCCGAGGTGGCGCGCATGCAGGCCGACATCACGCAGTTTCTGGATCAGTGGCTCGACGCGCTGGAGCGCAACCACCGCAGCTACGTCACCGTGGCCATCGGCTGCACCGGCGGCCAGCACCGCTCGGTCTACCTGGTCGAGCAGCTGGCCGCGCACTACATCAGCCGCTGGACCGTGCTGCGCCGCCATCGCGAGCAGGACGGCCGCTGAAACGATCCGATCCGGCAGCAGCCGCCGCCCCATGGCCGCGTCACTGCGCGGGCGCGCCGCCCCCGCCGTGGTCGATGATCACCTTGTCCGGCTCCTGCATCAGCGGCGTGTTGGTGCCGCAGGCCGCATTGACCTGGGCAATCGCGGCGTTGACGCGCATGCATTTCTCGTCCTGCGAGATCGTGCGGATGCCGGAGACGAATTGCAGCTCCTTGCGCGCATCCTTGCAGGCGGGCGAGTCGGCCGGCAGCGGCGCCCTGGCTTGCGATTGCTGAGCCTGCCCTAATTGCATCCGGGATTCCTGCTCCAGCGCACGCTGGCGGTATTTTCTCTCCTGCGCCTGGGCCGCCGCACTGCGCTCCCGCTCGATGTCATCGGCGGATCGTTGCCCCTCCAACAGATCCTGCGTCGAAGCCGCACCGCAAGGCGCGTCGGCATAGCGAACCTGTTCTTGCGCATCGGTGCATTTGTAGACCTGGGCCATGGCATGGGGCGATGTCCACGACACGGATGCGCCCGTCACCACGGTAACTCATGCGATGCGCTCCAATAGCCTGCGCACGGCCGCCGGCAGCCCCAGCACCGGCCACTGCTCTGCGTCGAACCAGCCTTCGCCGTCTCCCGCATGTTCGCCGTACAGCGGCGCATGCGGCTCGGTCACGCCGCACGGCCCGTCGCTTACGAGAACCGGATGCAAATGCAGGTCGCGGTGGGTCAGTACATGCACAAAGGCCGGCAAATCCTGCGCGCGGGCCGTCAGTTCCTGTTCACCCAACGCCACCAGCAGCGCCTGGCGATCATCAAACACCGGTGGGCAATACAGCCCGGCCCAGATGCCGCTGTCGGGGCGGCGCTGCAGCCAGATGCGCCCCGCGCCGTCACGGCGCAGCAGCAGCCACCAGCTTTGCACACTGCGCTTGAGCTTGCGCGTGCGCACCGGATAGCGCTCGGGCTCGCCCTGCCGGTAGGCCACGCACAGCGCCTGCACCGGGCATTGCGTGCAGCGCGGCGCACGCGGCAGGCAGATGCCGGCGCCCAGATCCATCAGCCCCTGGGTGTAGCGCGGCATGGTCTCGGCGAGTTGCTGGTGCGGCAGCAGCGCGTCGGCCTGCAGCCACAGCGCGCGCTCGTTTGCCGCCTGCGCCAGGTCGGCGTCAAAGCCCAGAACGCGGGTGAGCACGCGCCGCACGTTGGCATCCAGAATCGCCACCCGCTCGCCAAAGCAGAATGCGGCAATCGCCGCGGCGGTCGAGCGGCCTATGCCCGGCAGCTGCGCCAGCTCCTGCGCGCTGCGCGGGAATGCACCGCCATGCTGCACCACGACGATCTGCGCGCAGCGGTGCAGGTTGCGCGCGCGGCTGTAGTAGCCCAGGCCGCTCCACAGCGCCAGCACCTCGTCCTGGCTGGCGGCTGCAAGCGCCCGCACGTCAGGAAAGCGCTGCATGAAGCGCTCGAAATAGCCCAGCACCGTGGCCACCTGGGTTTGCTGCAGCATGATTTCGGAGAGCCAGACTGGGTAAGGCTCGCGCGTGGCCTGCCACGGCAGGTGGTTGCGTCCATGCGTGCGCTGCCAGCGCACGACCAGCGCTGAAAAATCCTGCGGCGCACTCATGCCGGCAGCTGCATCGGGACGGTGACGTCGAAGTCGACACCCGGCTCCCTGGCCGGTGCCTGCGTCGGCAGTTTGTCGCGCGGCGGCATCGGCGGCAGCTGCGGCCCCTGCATCAGCTGCAGCTGCACGGTCATCTCCTGCAGCTGCGCCTGGGTCTTCCACAGCAGGGCCTGCGCCTGTTCCAGCTGCGCCAGGCGCTCGACCAGGCCGCCCGCGGCCTGCTGGATGCGATCCACGGCCTCGATGCGGCGAGCGAAATTGCGCTTGCGCTCGCGCATCTGCACATCGAGCTGCGCCGTAGCGGCCTTGCCCCAGGCCTGCAGGTCGGTGGCTGCGGCCTCGAACACGGTGCGCAAGCGCAGCTCCAGCGCCCGCAGCAGGCGCTGCACGAACTGCGGCTGCGCCAGGCGCAGCGCACTGCCCATGCCCACGTATTGCAGATGGCGCTGGCGTATGCCTTCGAGCTCATCCACATGAGCGGCCAGCGGCGGCAGCGCCGGCGCCTGCAGCGAAAAGCCGAACTCGGCATTGAGCTGGCCAAACGTGCCGCCCAGCATGTCGTGGATCTCCTGCGCCGAGCCCTGCAGCGCCTGCAGCTGCGCGTGCAGCGCGTCGAAGGTCTCGTCGTACACCTTGCGCACGCCCAGTTTGAGCCCCTTGCCCTGCAGCGCCGTGGACAGCGCCAGCAGCCGCGTCTTGACATGGCGCGGCCCCAACTGGCGAAACAGCGGGTGCAGCATCTTGAGCAGGACGGCGCGCAGCGCGGAGATCTTGGCCGCGCTGGCGTCGAATTCGCGCTGCTCCTGCTCGATACGCCTGCGCATCGCGCCAATCACCGTGCTGTTCTTGCCCTTCAGGCTGCCCAGTTCCAGCACCTGTTCGTCCAGGTCGCGGCGGCGCACGTTGATCAGGCGCGTGACCTCCTCGTGCAGGCCCGCCAGATCGCGCGCCACCATGGCGTGCAGGATTTCCTGGCGCCGCGCAAGCAGGCTGTCGGTCAGCGCCTGCTCCAGCTGCGCAATGCCGCTGGCGCGCAACAGCACGTCGTCGCGGCCAATCTTGGCCAGCAGCGCCTTGTGCGCCGACACCGGCACCACCCGCTGCGCCGGCATGCCCAGCATGTGCGCGCTGGAGCTGCACTGGCGCTCCACCTGCTCCTGCACCTGCGCGGGCGAGCGCAGCGCGTCCCACAGCGTGTCGATCTTGTTGAGCACGACCAGGCGCGTCTCGCTAGCGTCCTCGGTCACGCCCAGGTGGTTGCGCCAGATCGCCAGGTCAGAGCGCGTCACGCCCGTGTCCGCGCCCAGGATGAACACCACCGCGTGCGCCTGCGGAATCAGGTTGATCGTCAGCTCGGGCTCGGCGCCCACGGCGTTGAGCCCCGGCGTGTCCAGGATCACCAGCCCTTGCTTGAGCAGCGGATGCGGGATGTTGATGATGGCGTGGCGCCACATCGGCACCTCGACCAGGCCGTCGCTGCCGCGCACCGGGTTGTCGTCGCCGCCGGCGTCGTCCCAGAAGCCCAGAGCCCGCGCCTCGTCGATCGAGACGCGGCGCACCTGCGCGACCATCTCCAGCGCCTGCGCCATCTGCACCGCATCATCCACCTGCAGGTCGACGCGCTCCCAGGCCTGGGCATTGAGCCTCCACTCGGCCAGGCCGGGCGCCTGCAGCCGCGTGCGGATCGGCAGCAGCCGCAGGCAGGCGGGCAGGTCGCGGTCATAGCCGATCTCGGTCGGGCACATCGTCGTGCGCCCGGCGCTGGCCGGCATGATGCGCCGGCCGTAGTCGGCAAAGAACAGCGCGTTGATCAGCTCGGACTTGCCGCGTGAGAACTCGGCGACGAAGGCCACCAGAATCTTGTCGCCCTTGAGCTGCTCCTGCAGCAGGCGCAGGCGCTCCTCGACCGAGGCGTCCATCAGCTCATGCACGCGCAACCACTGCGTCAGCTGCGCCAGATGGCGCACGAAAGCACGCCTCCAGGCGCCATGCTGGCTGAAACGCTGGTCAAAAGGGTTTTGCACGGCACTCCCCGGGAGACGATGAATTAACCATTGGTAACGCTTGTAGCGGCGATCGTAGCACCGCCCCGGCAAAAACCGCCGCGCGTCACGCCACGTCGCAGCAAAGCGGCAACGGCGCGGCCTCAGCGCTGGCAGCGCGGGCAGAAATAGGTGCTGCGCTGGCCCTGGCGCAGCGCCTGGACCGCCGTTCCGCACACCCGGCAGGGCTGGCCTTCGCGCCCGTAGACCTGGGCCTGCAGCTGGAAATGCCCGGCATTGCCGTCGATTCCCGAGAAGTCGCGCAGCGTGCTGCCGCCCTGGCGCACCGCCTGCGCCAGCACCTGACGAATGGCCGCGTGCAGGCGCGCGGCGCGCGGCGCGCTGATCGAGCACGCCGGCGCCGTCGGGCGAATGCCTGCGACAAACAGCACCTCGGACGCATAGATGTTGCCCACGCCGACGACCAGCCGCCCCGACAGCAGCAGCTGCTTGATCGCCTGGCGGCTGGCGCGCAGACCGGCGCGAAACCGCGCCAGGTCGAAGTCCCCGCCCAGCGGCTCCATGCCCAGGCCGTCCAGCAGCTTGTGCGCGCGCGCGTCCTGCGGGCCCTCGGCATACAGCACGGCGCCAAAGCGGCGCGGGTCGTGCAGGCGCAGCGAGCCGTGGTCGGTCTGCATCTCGAAGTGGTCGTGCACGCCGGCGGGCGACAATTGCGGGGCAAAGCGCAGGCTGCCCGACATGCCCAGATGAATGAGCAGCAGGCCTTCGCTCAGGTCGATCAGCAGGTATTTGCCCCTGCGGCGCAGCCCCTGCACGCGCAGGCCCACGAGTCGCTCGGGCGCCACGCCCAGCGGCCAGCGCAGGGGCTTTCCCAGGCGCACCTGGGTGATGCGAGCGCCGGTCAGGCTGGGAGCCAGGCCCTGGCGCGTGACCTCGACTTCGGGCAGTTCAGGCATGCGGTGTTTGACTCTTGGAGCGGGTTTGCTTCGATTATTATGGGCCGATGGTGTCCCTGTTCGAACTGCGCCTGCCCCGCCTGACCACCGCCGTTGCCCTGGCAGCCTTGTGCATGGCGAGCGCCGCCAGCGCACAACCGGGCCATCAGCCGCAGACCGCCGATCTGCCGCCACCGGCGCAGGCTGCGGACGACGAAGACGCAGCCGCCGAGCTCACGGCCGAGCTGTTCTATGAAATCCTGCTCGGCGAGATGACCACCAGCCGCGGCGATCCCGGCCACGGCTTCGCCCTCATCCTGGACGCCGCCCGGCGCAGCGGCGACGCCCGGTTGTACCGCCGCGCCACCGACATTGCGCTGCAATCGCGCTCGGCCGAGTCGGCACTGATCGCGGTGCGCGCCTGGCTGCAGGCCAAGCCCCATTCGCACGACGCCAACCGCTACCTGCTGCGGATTCTGGTCGCGCTCAACCGCGTGGCCGACACGACCGAGCCGCTGCAGCGCGAGCTGAACCACGCCAGCGCGGCCGACCTGCCGACGCTGATCCGCGCCCTGCCCTTTCTCTATGCGCGCGTGAGCGACAAGGGGCTGGCCGCGCAGGTGATAGAGCAGGCGCTGGCCGACCGCCTGGACGACCCACTGCTGGGCCCGCCCGCGTGGGTGGCCATCGGGCGGCTGCGCCTGGCTGGCGGCGACCTGGACGGCGCGCTCAGCGCGGCCCGCCTGGCCCAGTTGCTCAACGCCCGCGACGACGCCACCGGCGCGCTGGCCCTGCAGCTGCTCGAACGCGGCGTGCGCGAAGCCGACCCGCTGCTGCAGCGCTACCTGGCCGGGGGCCCCGAGCCCGAAATCCGCATGGGCTACGCCCGCCTGCTGGTCGATGGCGGCCAGCAGGCCCAGGCGCAGCAGCAGGTGCAGACCACCACGCGCGAGCACCCCGAATACACCCAGGCCTGGCTGGTGCTGGCCTCGCTGCAACTGCAGCAAGAGCAGCTGGAGGCCGCACGCACCAGCGTGGATCGGCTCATGCAGTTGCTGCACGACCAGCCCGAATCGGGCCAGCGCCAGCAAAGCCTGGATCAGGCACTGCTGATGCTCTCGCGCATCGACGAAAAACGCGGCGACTACGGCCAGGCCGAGCGCTGGCTCGACCAGATCCCCGACGGCGGCATGCGCCTGGACGTGCAGGCACGCCACGCCGCCATACTGGCGGGCCAGGGACGGATCGACGCGGCGCTGGCGTCCATCGACGCCGTGCCCGCCGAAACCAGCACCGAAGAGCGCCAGAAGCTGCAGGCCCAGGCGCAGTTGCTGCGCGATGCAGGTCGCTACGAGCAGGCCTACCAGGCGATCTCGCGGGCGGCGGCACTGGCGCCGCGCGACAACGACCTGGCCTACGAGCAGGCCATGCTGGCCGAAAAAGCCGGCCACAGCGCGCAGATGGAAGCCCTGCTGGGCCAGATCATCGAGCGAGCGCCCGACTACCACCACGCACTCAACGCGCTGGGCTATCTGTGGGCCGACCGCGGCGAAAAGCTGCCGCAGGCGCGCGCGCTGATCGCCCGCGCGCTGGCGCAGGCCCCGGACGACCCCTTCATCACCGACAGCATGGGCTGGGTCGAATTCCGTCTGGGCAACCACGCACAGGCGCTGGAGCTGCTGCAGCGCGCCTTTGCCGTCCAGGCGGACGCCGAGATCGCCGCCCACCTGGGCGAGGTGCAATGGGCGCTGGGCCAGCGCAGCGAGGCGCTGGCCACCTGGCGCAAGGGCCTGCGCCTGGACAAGAACAACACCACCTTGCGCGCCACGATCAAGCGCCTGGGAGCGCGGCCTTGAGCGCCGCGGCCCTGGCAGGCTCATCGCGAGCCCCCACACAGCGCCAGCGCCTGCACCTGGTGGCCGGCCTGACGCTTCTGCTGGCCGGCTGCGCGCAGCCTTTGCCAGCGCCCGCGCCCATTGCCAACTACTGGAGCGGGCGGCTGGCGCTGCAGGTGCAGGACGCGCCCTCGCAGTCCTTTCATGCCGGCTTCGAGCTGACGGGCCAGGCCGACGCGGGCACGCTCACCCTCCTCAACCCGCTGGGCAACCTGCTGGCGCTGCTGCGCTGGAACGCCTCGGGCGCGCTGCTGCAGCAGGGCGAGCGCCAGGAGCGCTACGCCTCGCTGCAGGCGCTCACGCAGGAGCTGACCGGCACGGCGCTGCCCGTGGCCGCGCTGTTCGACTGGCTGGCCGGACACACCGGCGTGCAGGCCTCGGGATGGCAGGTCGATCTGAGCGACTACGCGCGCGGGCGCATCGTCGCCACGCGCACCTCCCCCGCACCCCAGGCGCAGTTGCGCATCGCGCTCGAACGCTGACCCGCCGCCGCCCACTCCTGCCGCCATGCTCTCGCTGTACGACGTACCGGCCCCGGCCAAGCTCAACCTGTTCCTGCACATCACCGGGCGGCGCGCCGATGGTTACCACCTGCTGCAATCGGTCTTCATGCTCATCGATTGGTGCGACACGCTGCATTTCGAGCGCCGCGCAGGCGGCCACATTACTCGGGAAGACCTGGCCGAGCCACTGCCCGCCGACGACCTGTGCCTACGCGCGGCACGCGCGCTGCAGGCCGCCAGCGGCTGCAGCCACGGCGCACACATCGGCGTGCTCAAGCGCATCCCGGCCCAGGCCGGGCTGGGCGGAGGCTCGTCGGACGCGGCCACCACGCTGCTGGCGCTCAACCGCCTGTGGAACCTGGGCCTGACGCGCGATCAGTTGCAGGCCATTGGCGTCACGCTGGGCGCGGACGTACCCTTCTTCCTGGGACGAGGCAGCGCCTGGGTCGAGGGCATTGGCGACGTGGTGCAGCCGCTTGCGCCCGATCATGCGCTGGAGCCTTCGCGCTTCGTCATCGTCAAGCCCCAGGCCGGCCTGCAGACGCAGCAAATTTTCTCGCACCCGCTGCTCAAGCGCGATTTTGATCATGCTACAATCGCAGGCTTCGCTGATGCACACCGCCAGGCGCCTTACGCGTTTGGCACCAATGCACTGCAACCCGCCGCCCAGGCACTGTGCCCCGAGATTGCCCAAGCCATCGCATGGCTGCAGTCGCAAAGGCTTAAGCCACGGATGACGGGATCAGGCAGTGCGGTGTTTGCAAGGCTGTCGCATGATTTTGATTTGCCCACCGACCTCTCTCGATGGCAAGTAAAAATATGCGATAATCTGACGCTTCATCCGCTGGCGGATTGGACGCCAGACCAGGGATAAAGGTTGATTACCCGCGGTGATCAACCTGTGTAGGGGAGTAGCCAAGTCGGTTAAGGCACCGGATTTTGATTCCGGCATGCGAGGGTTCGAATCCTTCCTCCCCTGCCAAATCTTGTTTTCCACGCGGAAATCAAATTCAAACGGCTGAGTTGCTCATGCAGACCAATCACTCGGATTTCATGGTTTTCACGGGCAATGCCAACCCGGTTCTTGCTTCGGAAATTGCCTACCACCTGGGCACCACGCTGGGCGCCATCGACGTAGGGCGCTTCTCGGACGGTGAGGTCACCGTCGAAGTCAAGCAGAACGTGCGCGCCCGCGACGTGTTCGTCGTGCAGTCGACCTGCGCGCCGACCAACGAGAACCTGATGGAACTGCTCATCATGATCGACGCGCTCAAGCGCGCCTCGGTCGAGCGCATCACCGCCGTCATCCCCTACTTCGGCTACGCCCGCCAGGATCGCCGCCCGCGCTCGACGCGCGTGCCGATCTCGGCCAAGGTCGTGGCCAACATGCTGCAGGCCGTCGGCGCCAACCGCGTGCTGACCATGGACTTGCACGCCGACCAGATCCAGGGCTTCTTCGACATCCCGGTCGACAACATCT